>NZ_JBMOJE010000254.1:0-3609 GCF_049316945.1 Propionivibrio sp.
CTCGCCGCCCTTACTGCCGCCAGATTTGTGCGGATCTACTCAGCCGGCAACACGCTCTACTGGTTGTGGTCTTCTGCCGACCAGCATAGCGAGGATGGCGTAATGCTTGGACTTACGCTACGCGCCATCGACCGAAAGGTAGGAGTGCAAGGGTTTGGGCTTGCATTGCTGGCAGTAGGCTGGATTGCAGATCACCCTGAAGGCGTGCGAATTGTCAAAGAAGACAATCTTGGAATTCCGCATTTCATTACAGGAGTAACGCCAGACCGACCTCTTACTCATATATGGAAAGAAATCAGGTCAAGAATTTTCAATCGAGATGATTACACATGCCGTTACTGCGGAGAACGTGGAAAGAAGCTCGAATGCGACCATGTTATCCCTGTGTCTCGCGGAGGTGTGCATACCGATGACAACCTTGTAACAGCTTGCTTTGCGTGTAACAGGTCGAAGCGGGATAAGTTAGTCGAAGAATGGAAGGTGACGTAATGGCTCACTACCGAAAAATAGATGTAGGAGTCTGGAACGACAGCGCGTTCATGTCACTAAAGCCGCTCGGCAAGCTGGCCTTCTTCATGCTGATAACTCACCCTAACATGACTTCACTTGGGGCTATGCGTGCAACAGTTCCAGGGCTTGCCTCAGAGCTTGGAGTTTCAACAAAAGACTTCGTGGAAGTGTTCGACAAAGGCATGGCTCTTGTAGATGAAAAAACGCACTGCGTTTTCGTCCCAAACTTTGTCAAATATCAATCCGCCGAATCAATCAATGTTGTCAAGTCTTGGGCCAAGCAACTTCAGTTCATACCCGAAGGCATACTTAAAGACAAAGCGGTAGCCTCAGTTATAGCCTTCCTTGAAGGCAAAGCCTTAGCCTTCCGCGATGCCTTCCGCGATGCCTACCTAGTAGCCTACCCGCAAGGCAAGGCTTATCCATTAAGCACTAAGCACTTAGCAGTGAGTAAACCCTTAAACCCCCCTGCCATGATCGAGGCGGTTGATGATAGAGAGGTAGGGGGCGTGGCGAAAATCGGGGCGGTCGATTTGCAGACCGGGGAGGTTACGTCATGGGCAGCTTAGAGTTACGGGGCTACCAACTTTCAGCGATTCAGGCGCTCCGTTCTTGCCTGGCAGGTGGTTTTAAGCGGGTGATGCTGTACAGCCCGACCGGAAGCGGCAAGACCGAGATCGGTATGTCGATCATCAAGGCCGCAGTCGCCAAGGGCAAGCGGGTCGTTTTCCTGTGCAACCGGATCAACCTCGTCGGGCAGGCATCGAAGCGGTTCTACCGGGCCGGAATACCGCACGGCATCATCCAGGGCGACAACACCCGCAGCCTTGACGCTGGCGTAATCGTCGGCAGCATCCAGACCGTTGCACGGCGCGGAATGCCTGACTGTGACTTGATCGTGATTGACGAAGCGCACGGAGTGGCCGGATCGAAAGACTTCCGGGCCGTTATTTTCAACCGCTCGAACGTCCCGGTGATTGGATTAAGTGCGACTCCGTTCGCCAAAGGACTTGGAAAGCATTACGCGGAATTGGGCGGCGCACTCTTCGAGGCGATGACCGTAGCAACGTCAATCCAGCAGTTGATTGACGATAATTTTCTGGTCGACTGCGACATTTACGCACCGCAAGAGCCGGACATGACGGGTATCAAAACCTCGCGGAATGCGTTCGGGGAAATCGACTTTTCTGATTCTGACATCGGCAGGGCAGTGGATAAACCGCAGTTGATCGGCGGGATTGTCGAACACTGGCTGCGTCTTTCAAACGGGCTTCCTACCGTCTGCTTCGCGGCAAACATCGCGCACTCAAAGCACATCACCGAATCGTTCCGTGCCGCTGGCGTATCGGCTGAACACATCGACTGCTACACCGATGAGGACGAACGCACAGCGATCATGGCGCGGGTTGAGTCGGGCGAAACGACGGTCATTTCAAACGTTGGCATCCTGGCTGAAGGATGGGACTTCCCGGCGTGCAGAACGATGATCCTTGCTCGCCCGACGCGCTCGCTGATTCGCTACATTCAAATGATTGGCAGAGTACTCAGGCCGCACGAAACAAAGGTCAAGGCGCTTGTTCTCGATCACTCAGGGACGGTTCAACGTCTCGGATTCCCTACGGATGATTTTCCGCTTGAACTGGACGATGGAAAGCCGAAGGACGCCAAGAAAGCAATGGAAGAAGAAGCCTTGCCGAAGAAGTGTTCAGCGTGCCATTTCATGAAACCGCCAAAGGTTTCAATCTGCCCACAATGCGGCTTCAAAGCATCCAGGCAGAACGATGTTGAAGAAGTGGATGGTGAGCTAAAACTGATTGCAAAGAACGGAAAGAAGGCGCGTCCTGAAGATAAGCAGCGCGTCTATTCAGAACTCCTGGCGATAAAGTCAGCGAAGGGGTATTCAGACGGTTGGGTCGCGCACAAATACAGGGCTTACTTCGGTGTGTGGCCTAGAGGCGTGCAGAACTACGCAATCGAGCCTTCGCCAGAAATCAAGTCGTGGATTGTCAGCCAGAACATTCGTTTCGCCAACTCACCGGAGAATCGTCGTGCTGCCTAATCGGAAAGTCACCGAGACAGCAACCGGGCGCTGGCCGGCAATCCTGATGCACTACGGAATAGCTGAGAACTTCCTACGCAACAAACACGGCGAATGCCCGATATGCGGAGGTAAAGATCGTTTCCGGTTCGACAACAAGGCAGGGCGTGGGACATTCATCTGCAACCAGTGCGGGGCTGGCGACGGTTTCCGACTGCTTGAGATTTTCAAAGGATGGACGTTCAAGGAAGCGGCCTATCACGTTGAACAGATCGTCGGAACGGTAAGCCAGACAGCAATCAAAGAGGAAAGCGACGAAGCAAAGAAGATGGCATCGGTGAAGCGGGTATGGAACGAGACTGAGCCAGTCTGCAAGGGCGATCCTGTTTGGCTGTACCTGAATCGCCGGGTTGGAATCGAGATTATCCCTGCGTCTATCCGATTCCATCCGGCGCTGGCCTATGTCGATAACAACTCTGTCGAATATCACCCTGCATTGGTTGCCGCGGTAACAGACCATTCCGGCGTAGGTATAGGCGTTCATCGAATCTACCTGACCAGCAGCGGAGAAAAGGCGGCGGTAGCGTCAGGAAAAAAACTTCTTTCAGGAAAGCCGCTACCAGGGGCGTCTATCAAACTTGGCAGGGCTGAAGGCTGTATCGGTATCTCTGAAGGGATCGAGACGGCTCTAGCCGCTTCCCGGCAGTTCGGTATCACGGTATGGGCGGCGGTATCTGCTGGATTGATGGAGCAATGGCTACCTCCTGAGAATATCACCAGCGTGATTATCTGCGGGGATAACGACGAATCATTCACCGGGCAAGCATCAGCCTATGGACTCGCCAAGAAGCTAAAGGCCAGAGGGGTTGAGGCAATAGTGAAAATACCTGAGTTAGTTGGTATGGATTGGGCGGACGTATGAACATCACCCAAGGGCCAACGCTCACCAAGTACGCGGAAACATTCGACATTCCAATCGCTGAAGTAATGGAATGGGTAATGGGATAGTGCCCTTTCGGCAGCGCTGCGTGAATTCTGCTGATGTTTATGTTATTGGCTAA
>NZ_JBMOJE010000255.1:0-3591 GCF_049316945.1 Propionivibrio sp.
CGTGTTGAGGTGACGGGCTCGCGTATCAAGCGCGCCGAGACAGAAGGCGCATTGCCTATCACCACTATCAAACGCGAAGAATTGGAAGCAAGCGGCGCGACCAGCGTGGCCGAGTTCATGCGCAGTTCAACTTTCTCCTCGGCCGGCAACTTCCGCCCCCAGTCGGGCAGTTCCGCGCAGTCTTATGCTGGCATTGATTTGCGTGGGCTGGGCGCAAGCCGTACATTGGTTCTGTTGGACGGACGTCGTCTTCCCAAAGCGCCAAACGTCGGCGATTCGGTTGACTTGAATTCGGTTCCCATGGCGGCGGTTGAGCGAATCGAAATCTTGACTGACGGCGCATCAGCGGTGTACGGCTCTGACGCCATCGGTGGCGTGGTGAACATCATTACTCGCAAGGACTTTGAGGGCGTCAGTATCGTGGCGGGTTACACACGCCCGGGCAATCCAGGCGGTGAACGCCGGGAATCCTCCGTGTTGTTGGGCGTGAATGGTGAAAAAGGCAAGGTCATCATGGGTGTCGGCACCACCGGGCGCGCGATGGTATTTACCCGCGATCGTGAATGGGGCTCTGTACTCGGTGTTTCCTCATATGGAAACAACTACAACAAGGCGGGAGCTGGCTACGTATCGATGGGGCTATTGAAGGGCGACGCCAAGATCGGTTGCAATCAGGGCGCGTTCTGGGTTACTTCAACCAACAACTGCTCATTTAACTTCAATGCTGTTGCCGCGGACGAAGCTGAAATTGGTACTACTTCATTCTTCGCGCGTGGCGAGTACAAAATTGCGAACGATTGGAATGCCTACCTGAACACATCGGCCACGTCCAAAGACAGTTTTGGCCGTTACGCACCGGCCTTGGGCCAGTTTGTAATCCCCGCCAATACACCCAACAACCCCACCGCCAGTGCCATCACCGTGCGCCACCGCTTTGCAGCGGGCGGCAATCGTGACAGTTCCACCGAAGAGTTGATGAAAGGCTTGTCAGCTGGGGTACAAGGAACACTAATGAAAAACGTCGAGCTGGACGTTGGCGTCAGCATGATCGACTCGTTGTACAAGGAAACTGGCCGCAATTACCTGTTGATTTCGACCATGGCTGCGTACGCTGCTGACGGCACCTACAACCTGTTTGACCCCTTCAATAACCCTGAAGATGTGTTGAACGCCATGCGCGTGACGATTGGCCGTGACGGCTATTTCAAGCAAAAGGACATGTACGCGACCGCAACTGTGTATGACCTGTTCAAGCTCGGCGGCGGTAGCGCTTCGGCCTTGTTCTCTGCCGAATCGCGCAATGAGCGTTACGCCGACTTGTATGACTCCCTCTCAGAGGCGGGTGTTGTGGGTGGCTCAGCAGGTAACTCGGCCAAGGGTGAGCGCGATGTCCAGGCGTTCTCTTCGGAAATTGTGCTGCCCATCACCAAGCAACTCGAAGCCACTGTGGCCGGCCGCTTTGAGAAGTATTCGGACTACGGCAGCGATTTTTCTCCCAAGGCATCGGTTCGTTGGCAGCCCATGAAGACATTGACACTTCGTGGATCAATGGGTAAGGGCTTCCGCGCACCTAGCCTGCCGATCCTGAACCAAAAGGAAACTTTCTCCGCCGAATCGGTGTTCGACCCCGCAACCTGCGTACTGTTTGGCGGTCAATCCAGTGTAGCCGTTGCTGGCCGCCCGGCAACGCCCGGTTTGACAGCATCGAACGACTGCTCCGGCAACAAGCTGGTGCAGGTCGACACTTACACCACTTCCAACAAATCACTATCGTCTGAAAAGTCGAACCAGTGGTCTGTGGGTGGCGCATGGGATGCAACCGAGTGGTTGAGCACCAAGCTCGATTACGCCAGCATCAAGATTAACGACAAGATCGCACTGATCGGTGCCGGCACCTTGCTGGACCGTTCGCAAGGCGTTGATCCCCGCCCAATCCCCGCAGGCTTGTATGTCAAGCGTGATGCGACGGGGGCCATTGAACGTATTCAGGCTGGTTACGCCAACGAAGGCACGATTGATGCGCGTTACCTCGATATGAGCGTGATTGCCAAGTGGAAGAGTGCAGGGATGGGGAGCTTCGAGCATGAGCTGCGCTTGTCACGCCTGACCAGCTACAACGATGATGGCGATGAGTTGGCCGGTACCCTGGGTTTGCCCGAGAATCGTGCAACATTGGGGAACCAGTGGCGCCTTGGTAATTTCTCTGCTGCCTGGAACATCAACTATATCGGTGAAAATGGGCGCCAGGCCGACCGTACGGTCGGCGCTTACATTACCCACGACGTTCAAGTCACTTGGAATGTGTTGAAGAACACCAAGCTGACTGCTGGTATGGTGAACGCTACGGGCAAGATGCCTGAATTGGTGGCCTACGATGGCCGCAACTTCAATTTCTACCTGTATGACTCCTATGGTCGTCAGTCTTATGTCCGCATGGAACACAAGTTCTGATCCAGACTAGTGTCGCACAGCAAAAAGGGAGGCAACAGCCTCCCTTTTTTTGTCTGTACCAACTGCAGTTTCAAAGGACTGCTCTTACTTCCCTTGCTTGATGGCTATTTCGTCTTCTTCCCGGAAACGGCGATTGGAACAATCCGCTGCGTAATCGTCGCGCAATTCGGTCACCTTTTCGGCCTCTTCCACCAACCGCTGATTGCGCGCATTCCACTCGTTGATCGATGTCTCAAGCTCCTTGCCGCGAGCATTGAATTTCGCGACAGCGGCCTCATAGGCACCAAAAGCCTTGTCCCGTTGTGACACAGCGTCCTTATTGCGTGCCATCAAACCGGATTGTTGTCCCTTAATCTCTTTCAATCGTCGCTGGGCCGTCTTCGAGTCATTCTTTTCCAAGTCCTCGAGCTCCGTGTTCCACTGGTCAATCTCTTTGGACAACTCACGCACCGCACCGTCCGACTTTTGCACTACAGCCTTTTGGGCTTCAACCTCTGTTCTCAACGTGGCTAGTTCGGCCTTAGCGGGATCAATTTTCAATCGATCCTGGTCCAGTACACCTTTGGACTGTTCAACGGCGGCGGCCATCGCCTTGATGGTGTCGGGCAGCTTCATGCAACGGCGCAATTCATCGCGGGTCATCATGCTTTTAGAGGCCGCTTTTGGTGGGGCTGGCAAAGCAGCCTGTGACCAGGCGCCCCCCGACAAGGCACAGATCGCCCCCAACACAGTCACTTTACGAAAGACTCTTCTCATACATTTTCTCCATTGAAAAAGCCTGCGTTTCAATCAAAACGCAGGCTCAATTAAACACCTTACTGGAAACTACTTATTGGAGGGTCCGGGCAAGGAATTTTTCGACTCGGGTCCAGAAGTCGTAGTTGTTCTTTTCCAGGGCAAATCCATGCCCTTCATTTTCATAAACCACCCACTCGACATCTTTGTTGCCGCTTGCCAGAAGCGCATCCTTCATCTTCTCCCCGTGCGGCAAGGGAACCCGCAAGTCATCACTGCCATACGCCATCAAGACCGGTTGCTTGATTTCTTTGGCGCGTTTGAGTGGAGAAGTGCGCGTGAACTGGTCGTCATCTTTCACGCGGTCGCCGACAAGGGCAGCCTGACCCATGCGGGTGAGGTGCT
>NZ_JBMOJE010000256.1:0-3585 GCF_049316945.1 Propionivibrio sp.
GCTCTGCACCCCAAGGGATTTCCTGCGGGGCACATTTCCTTCGGTCAGATTCCGGCTTTCGCCGGAATGACGGTCTTGGATGCTTGTGCCAAATATTTCACAGCCTCTGACTGGTAGCGAACGCTTGGAGCGCCTTCTCGGAAGCCAGCTGCTAGGCAAACTATTCAATTCCACACGCTCCGAACTAACTACCGCGACCCCGGTTGCGCACGAAAATCCATCAAGCCGTCATTTTCGGAGTTGCGGCATGAAAAACACTCGGTAGCAGAGCTATGCGGGAGTGATTGAAGTTAGAACCCTTGAAACTGGCGGGGCAACCACTCGGGATGCAAAATGACTGTTGATATCCGCTTGCAAATCGAGCAAATAGCCCTGACCGTCAGGATTTCGTTAGGCATTGTATCTCGCCATCAAAAACTCCTGTACTTTTCAAGCGGCATACCGTTTTTCTCAATGTAAGCATTCCAGCAATCAAAGGCTTTCGCATTTTCCTTTACCCAAAGCTCGGCGCGTTTATCAGCGACGGCTTTGGCCAGGCCAGATTCAGTCGCTTGTGAGACATTGATACGCAACGCTTTTGCTTCAGTGAGAAGGGTCTCCGCCAAAGACACATTGGTCGCCTTCTTTGCAGTATTCGAATGCTTGCTGGTCATCATTGTCATGGCAATCCTCCATTCAGATGTATAACTGTCTGCTGTGAGCATGATACTCGTTCAGCATCGATGGACGATTTTCACGGAGCCAGCCGTTCCCGTACCCAGCTTCCATCCGGCTGCAATCGATAGGCAATGCGGTCATGCAGCCGCGATGAGCGGCCCTGCCAGAATTCCCAGTAGTCCGGCTTCAGACGGTAGCCGCCCCAGTGCATCGGGCGGGGCGGGTGGAAGCCAAACTTGAGACCGTATTCAACGGCGCGTGCAACTAGAATGCTGCGCCCGGCAATTACCTCGCTCTGAGGCGACGCCCAGGCACCGATGCGATGGTTCAGCGGGCGGGTGGCGAAATAGGCATCCGACTCCTCGTCCGACACTTTTTCCACCCGCCCTTCGATACGCACCACCCGTTCCATTTCTAGCCAGTGGAACTGCAGCGCGGCATAGGGATTAGACGCCAGTTCGCGCCCCTTGCGGCTGGTGTAGTTTGAGTACCAGACTACTCCGCGTTCGTCGCAGTCCTTGATCAGCACCGGCCGTGACGACGGGCGGCCGCTCTCGCCTACAGTGGCCAAGGTCATTGCATTCGGCTCGGGGATGCCTCGCTTGAGTGCTTCGGCCAGCCAGGACTGGAACTGCAGCAACGGTTCGCTGGCAGTTTCATGCTCATCCAGCGTGCCTTGCTCATAACTCTTGCGCAAATCCGACAGGGGGGTGTTATCGATCATGGTGAATCTCCGGATGCAACTAGAGGTGTGCTTAAAGCATGGCCGGAGACTCGTGCAGCCAGATATTTTTTCTTGGTATCCATCTCGAACCAAAGCACATCCCAACGCTAAATTGTACCCCCCTCCCCTCTATCCACGGTGAATCAAAGGGTTCAGCGTTCTGCACCACAGGCCCCAAGTCAATGGGTATAATCAAAAAGACCGCAGGGCATGGCGTTCGGCTGGGTTTTCGTATTGGTCATGGAGTGTTTGTTGCTACCTTCCTTACGTGCCATAACAGGGCTGCAGAACTTTAAAGCCTTTCCTGAATCAATTCATCAACAGCAAGAATCAGAGAATTCTTGAGGATTTCGAAGGTCGATCGGTGATGGAAAATCAAATTTGGCGGGATATTCAGCTCATTCGTGAGGATGCACCGCTGGTGCTCAACATCACCAATCATGTGGTCATGAACACCACGGCCAACGCACTTCTCGCGATCGGCGCGTCTCCAGTGATGGCTCACGCCATTGAAGAAATCGAAGAAATGGTTGCTCTTGCCAAGGCCCTGGTAATCAACATTGGAACCTTGAGTTCGCCATGGATCATGGCGATGTTCAAGGCCGGAAAGGAAGCCCGCCGGAGAAATATCCCGATTGTCCTGGATCCGGTCGGCTGCGGGGCAACACGGTTCCGAATGACGACGGTGCTGCAACTGATACGCGAAATCCAGCCGACGATCATTCGCGGGAATGCGTCGGAGATCAGATCACTGGCGCTCTCGGGTCCAGGTGGCAAAGGGGTCGATAGCCAGCACACCCCCGACGAGGTCAGCGAAGACGCCCGTGCCCTTTCCCGATCCGCAGGATGCGTTGTTTCGGTGAGTGGGCCGGTGGACTTGGTTGTCCAGGGTGATGATTCTGTCCGAATCGCCAATGGGCATCCGCTGATGACCAAAGTCACCGGTATGGGCTGTACAGCCAGCGCAATTACAGGGGCCTTTGTCGCGATAAACCCTTCGCCTTTTCAGGCCGCCGCCCACGGCATGGCCATCATGGGAATCTCCGGTGAAATAGCCGCCGGGCATTCAGCCGGTCCGGGAAGTTTTCAGAGCAATTTCCTGGATGCGCTATATGGCCTTCAAGAAGCCGACATTGTGCAGCACCTCAAGATGCAGAGTCTGTGATGATGAGTCGAAAGGCCTGATTGCTTTATAACCGCCGCTCAAGAGCCACCAGGGTGATCCCATGTTAGCCGGAGAAAAATCGGCAAAAATCGATTTCGATTACGCCATTATTTTTAACGCCACCAGTAACGGGATGGCGTTTACCGAATACGACTCCGGCAAGATTGTGGATGTCAATACGGCCTGGATTCAAGCCACCGGGATAGCCCGGGAGGACTCCATTGGCAGGACGGCGTTCGAATTGGGCGTATGGGCCAACATGACTGAGCGTGACGCTTGCCTTGCCCAACTCGTTAACAATGGGCGCGTTATGGATTTTGAAGCCCGATTGGTCATGAACTCAGCAGAACGGCCACATTTCATATCGGAGCAGTATACAGAGATGGGCGGCGAGCCCTTCGTACTATGGGAGTTTCGTGACATTACACAGCGCAAACAGGCCGAGGCTGAACTCATCGCGACAAAGAACAAACTGCAAGCCATGCTGGACGCCTTGCCCGATCTCTTGTTTGAGGTCTCGGCAGAAGGTCGCATACACACCTACCATTCCCCATCGTCCTCCTCGACCGGTGCGTCCAGCCATTGCTTGATGAGGTGCAGTACGTTTCCATCTACAATCCGACGGCTTACGCTTTTCATCAATTCGGCATGCGGGATGCTGTCAAAATAACCTGACAGGTCCGCATCAATGACGTGGTTATGTCCGGTGCTCAGCAGTCGATGAACCGCTTTTACCGCGTCCTGCGCCCCACGACCTTCCCGATAAGCGTACTGCTCGGGCTGCAGGTCGGCTTCAAATACAGGTTCCAGCACAATCATGGCGGCCGTCTGTACGACTCGGTCGGTGATCGTCGGTATCCCCAAGGGACGCAGTTTGCCGTTCGGCTTCGGCAGCCAGACTCGCCGTACCGCTTCCGGTACGTAGCCCTTCGTCCTCAGCCGTTCCGCCAGTTCTCCCAGCCATCGCTCTTCTCCACCCGCTTCCACTACTGTCCGGTTAAACGAGAGAGCAAATTGCTGAAAGCCTTGAATGACGGTC
>NZ_JBMOJE010000257.1:0-3560 GCF_049316945.1 Propionivibrio sp.
TCGTCCAAACCCTTGCCTTGGGCGTCTTTCAGCGATTTGGGGTGAACAAAGCGCGGTTAAACCAGAATGAGTGAGTTCGCCGGCAGGACTTGAATATGTCAGGGAAGCTTTCGATCTCCAACGTGGTCAATTAACTATCTGCCAGCATTGCGACAGCGAGCAAACGTCCTTGGACTGTTGGGCCCATACCAGCGCAAAGGTGAGTAGGAAAGACTTAGGGAAAACATTGGCGGTCCCACTGGTTTTCCATGACCCGTACTGTCGCGATGGAGCTTAGCTATTGGCCGCAATGTTGCAGCGGCCTCAGTTCGCGATGCGTGATGCCGCATCAAGGATCGCTTGAAGTGCAGGATGCTGGATGCGTCGTTCCGTTGATATCGCAAAGCACGTTTCGCTCACGCCATCGAGCACACCAATCTGGCGAACACCAAATTGAGCCCAAAGGTCTTCGGCAAGCGCCGTAGGCGCGGGGAAGATGCCAACGCCTGCTCGGCCGAAAGTCTTTAGCAATGCGCTGTCGGAGAATTCAGCTCTAACCTTCAACGCCAGACCACGCTTGCGGAACCATTCCTCGACGGCCTGTCGCAAGGGGTTCTCCGACATGGGCAGCAATAAGGGTGCTTGGTTAAGCTGGCGCGGAAAGTCCGTCGTATAGAGCCGCCACAACGTGTCATTGCCGTAGAGCGCCATGCTCAAACTGCCAAGAGGGTGCGAATAGACTTTAAGGTTCGCGCTTGGAGCAACGGGCCGATGCGACAGCACTAGGTCAAGACGATGTAGCGCCAGATCAGTGATCAGATTATCGAGCTCGCCCTCCCGGCAGGTCAGTTGGCAGTCGACTGGTGGGTTCAACGTTACTTCAAGCAGGCGAAAAGCAACAAGTTTGGGGATCGCATCGGTTAGGCCGACAGAAAGGCGGCGCTGTGGCGCCTGAGCCGTCGCGAGCGCTTCTTTAAGCTCCGTTCCAAGCTGAAAAATCTGGTCGGCATAGCCCAGCACCAGTCGTCCAGATTCCGAAGGCGTCAAACCGCGGCCGCGCGGAACCAGCAGCGCCTGTCCCAACTGAACCTCCAATTGCGACAACTGCGTGCTGATGGCCTGTACCGATAGGCCCAGTGTCTCTGCGGCACGCGTGATACTGCCTTCCCGCGCGACAGCCCAAAAATACAGAAGATGACGGAAATTGAGGTCACTCGGATGCATTGCGAGGCACTCCTGATATCACCAGAAAATTGGACTATATATCAAACCGGATTCTATTTATCAGTATCTCGAATTTGCCTAAAGTACGTCCATCGCAGGTGCGACGTTCCAACCCAAGCCTTAAGGAGGCAATGATGCTGAGCTACCAACACCGTCCTGTATCCTCTGAAAACAAGCATTCACCCGTTGTGGGACGGTATCACTTCGCCAAGCAGGGCAGGAGCAGATCGGAATCAGTCGTCAATGGTGATACCAGAGGTAATCATTCCGAGCACGACTCGACCATGCGTGCCGACGGTCGGGACACGTTGAATGCCCAAGCGCGACTGGTTGCGCTGAGCCTCCTCGCCGATGGGCGTATGGATTCCTGTGAGATCGAACTGCTCAGCGGGCACCAGGGTCTGGGCCGACTGCATCTTTCAAAAACTGAGTTCTTTGAGGTGCTCAACGACATTTGCGCCGATGTCATTCACATGCCTGTCGTTGGGGGAAGCTACAATATCTCACCCGAGTATGTCGAGGAGTTGCTCGGCAAGGTGACCGATCCATCCCTGCGCCGCCAGACACTGAACCTGATGTTCGACGTGATCCGCTGCGATGGAAATCTCGATCCAAGTGAGGCCGCGCTGTTGTGGAATGCGCTGGATTCATGGGGGCTGCGCGTGAGCCATCTCGGCAAGGCGGGCGCAAATCTCCCCTGATGCAAGAGCCAATCAAAGCAAGGAGATGATGATGATTTCAAGCGTGTCCAGCAGTTTCTATAGCGGCTATACCGGGATTGCTTCGCGAAGTCTGTTGCCAGCCCTTGTCCAGAGCAGACCCGATCAAGTCGCAAAATCCGATCGGGTTGATCGAGCAGATATCGAGGAGTATTACCGTGTGCGCTTCAACGAGGTAAGTCTGGGCAGCGTTTTGCCGCCATCGGTCGGGCCACGAAACCCGGTTGAGCGCTATCTTGAGATTGCAGCGCTGTGATCCTTGATGCGATCCAGTTGTTGGATAGCCGAGTTCTGAAGTCGGCCGACAGCCTGCGGACGCCTTTTCTGGATGCGGCATTTCTTGGACTGACCTGGCTGGGTTCCCTTTGGGTCTTGATTCCGGTCGCAGTGTCTTGTTCCATACGTAGCCAAGCCAGGCAGTCGAGGCCGGTTGCCTGGCTTGGACCAATTTCTCTTGCCGCCACCGCTCTGGTTGTCTATGCACTGAAGGAACTGATCTCTCGCCCGCGGCCTGATCTCCACCAGGCCCTGATAGCGCTACCACTGGATTCGTCCTTTCCGAGTGCTCACGCCGCGCAGGCAACTGCACTAGCGATTGCTCTCGGTTGGCGGGCTGCTTGGCCGGCACGGACAGCGCTGGGAGCGACTGTGATTGTGGTTGCCTCCTCACGGCCGTATCTCCAGGTGCACTTTCCGAGTGACGTGCTGGCAGGCATCATTATCGGCGCAGGTTGCGCATTGCTTACCGGACGCCTGCTTCGGAATTCATCGCGATGAGAAACAAATTCCTTGGCACCGGAGATCCCGGCTATCACCCACTGCGCAAAATCCGAACCGTCATTGCGGGATTGCGCTATGCCGTCATGTATGACTTCAGCGTGGCCTACAATCTCGTACTGTCCGTCGCCGTGCTGGCAGCGACTTTTTTGCTTCGCGAATGGCTGGATTTCCTTCTCATCCTCGTCGTCACCGGTTTGGTCTTGATTGCGGAAATTTTCAATAGTGCCGTGGAGGCGCTATGTGACTTCGTCGAGACACGCCACAACGAAAAGATTGGCATCATCAAGGACATGGCGGCGGCGGCTGTCGGCATTTCAATTCTGCTATGGGCTGTCGTTCTGGCCGTTGAGACCAGCCGACTCATTGGGAGGCTTTAATGGGCATTGCTGGTCTATCTGAAGACCTAACGAACGTGCAGGGAAACCCTTCGACGCCCAGTATGGCGAGTCCGTCACGCTCAAGACTGTCGTCGAGGGCATATTGGCTGACAAAAAAGCCGCATCACCATTCCTCTGGCAAGGATTGATCGCTGTGGCATGGCCAGGAAACAGGTGCTACGAGTCACATCAGGTAAACGCCTATCCTTCAATCGATGGAACCGACAAGCCGAGTTTCAGCAAATTTTTCCATCTCAACTACAATTCAGCCATGAATTTTCGAGAAATAATGCTGTGGAAATTTGACCGTATCGGGAATTTCTATTTCCTGGCAATAATTGGATCGCTGATTCTGGTATTGGGCTACCTGCATTCGCTGAGCGGCCTCACCTATGAATTTCACGTTTTCTTTTTAATTCCTATCCTCGTGTTATCTCGCGCCCCTATGGAGCCATTTGAATCGCGGCTTAATGGAGCCACC
>NZ_JBMOJE010000258.1:0-3551 GCF_049316945.1 Propionivibrio sp.
TGAATACAGAACACTTTGTTCAAAATACCGAACAAATTACCGCAGCACCTCAAACGCCAAGCACGGGGACCAAAGGTGTCGCCGTCATCGGTGTGGAACGAGTGCTCGATGTTTTTGAGGCCTTCAATAAAGTCCAGAAGCCGCTTTCCTTGACTGACCTCGCTGATATCACCGGCATCCCCAAGAGCAGTTGCCACGCCATCGTGCGCACACTCATCGCGCGGGGTTACCTGTACTCTCTGAACACACGGCGCGCGCTTTATCCGACGCGTCGCCTCTTCGATATTGCTCGCGAAATCCACGAAAAGGACCCATTCGTCGAAAGGGTGATGCCACTGCTGGAACGCTTGCGCGACGCTTCGCGGGAAACGGTGATCCTCGGCAAGCGCCAGGGGGACGCTGTCATTTATCTCCAAGTGGTGGAGAGCACACATTCCATTCGCTATTCGGCAAAGCCTGGTGAATTCAAGCCACTGCACTGCAGTGCGGTCGGCAAAGCCCTAATGGGTAGCATGAAGGAAGCTGATCTGCGCGCCCAGATTGCCGGTCTGGCTTTTCCGGCGATCACAGGCACTACGTTGACTGACCCTCAGACGCTCACCAACGACATCCTCGCGGGCCGCAAACGTGGTTACTTTGTCAGTCAAGGCGAAAATGTCGCGGATGTATGGGCCATTTCCGCATTCCTGGCTGTGAATTCGGAGACCCTTGCCATCGCCATCGCTGGGCCAAGGCACCGAATCGAAAGCAACGTCATCGAATGCGCCCAACTCGTCTCGGCCACCTGTAGCTTCATTTCCCGGAACTGGTCGCACGGATGACAAAACAAGATTGACGAGATACAAGACGGGCCGTGTTGGCTAAACAACCATCGAAGTCGCAGCACCATCCATCGTCAAGATGGCACCCGTGATATAGCTCGCACAGGGAGATGCCAGGAACAGGACAGCATTGGCAATTTCTTCCGGTTGTGCCAACCTTCCGAGCGGCACCTTGCGTGTCATCTGCGCCAAGGCCTCCTGGACACTGATTTGACCAAGCTTGGCTGCCGCTTCCAACCCTGTCTGAAGTCGGTCAGTGACTGTGCCTCCCGGATTGACTGCATTGACGCGAACCCCCCGAGGCCCGTAAGCGCCGGCAAGACCAGCACTGATAAGCATCAGCGCCGCGTTTGCCGCCCCCCCTGGCAAATGTATCGGGCTTGCCACTTTGCCTCCGGCTCCTACCACGTTGACAATGGAGCCAACACCACGCCGGCCCATTTTCTTGATCACCAGATCAATCATGTGCACGTAGGTAAAGAACTTGGCATTCATCGCGTCATGCCAGGCTTGAGCGTTGAGCTCATCAGGCGGAGTACGGCGGGCCGCGCCAGCACAATTGACCAGTACGTCAACCTCACCATGAAGCCGCTCAGCCTGTTCAAGTGCCGCACCGGCTTGCTCCGCCACTTCAAGGTCGGCAGCAAATATTCCGACACGCCCGTCGATCGCAGGAAACTGCTGCACCAGTTGCTGCAATGCACTCTCCAATGAGGCCTGGCTTCGCGAGACCAGGCTGACTCGCGCCCCCTCGCGCAGGAAGCCCTTGGCGCAAGCCAGACCTATGCCTTTGCTTCCTCCAGTGATAAGTACATGTTGCCGAGCTAGTTGCAAGTCCATGCGCCACCTTTTCTTTGTGCCATTGATTACTCTATGCTGATGCCAGCGGATTTAACGACTTGTCCGTAACGGGCCAGATCCCGTTTGATTTCGTTACTGAATTGATCGACCGTTCCAGGAGTTGCATCGATTCCCATCAAGCGCAATTTCTCGCGGACCACCGGGTCATTGAGCACAGCATTGAGCTCAGTATTGAGACGTGTCACGATCGCGGTTGGCGTTGCGATCGGTGCCAGAATGCCAACCCATGAGTTGACAACAAAGTCGGGGACCCCGCTTTCGATGAAAGTGGGCACATCCGGTAAAGCAGATGTGCGCTGGGCGCTTGACACCGCGACGGCATGAAGCTTGCCTGATTTGACATGACCATGGGCGCCAGCAACCGCTGTGTAGACCAGGGGAATGGTGCCGCCAAGAACGTCCGTCATTGCTTGCCCGCCCCCTTTGTAGGGGATGTGCATAAGGTTCGCATTGGTTCTTGATTTGAGCAATTCCCCTGCAATATGCGGTGTGCCACCGGTTCCTGAGGTCCCGAAGGAAAGCCCGCCTGGCTGCGTCTTCGACAAGGCGATGACCTCAGTCAGAGTTTTTGCCGGCAGGGCAGGGTTGGCTACCAGTATCAAGGTCGCGTCGCCGATCTTTCCTACAGGTACAAAGTCCTTGACGGTGTCGAAAGGCGTTTTTGCAAAGACGTGTGGATTGATGACCATCGTGCCATCGAAGCCTAAAACAAGCGTGTACCCGTCGGCTGCTGCCGCCTTGACCAAACTTGTCCCAATGTTGCCGGAGGCACCGGGCTTGTTGTCAACAATAATTTGCTGACCCAATCTCTTTCCAAGATGCTCGGCTATCAAGCGCCCGCTGGTGTCCGTCACTCCGCCAGGCGTGAATGGGACGACCAAGCGAATCGTCTTGTTGGGCCATGCGTCTTGAGCCTGCGCTATGCCAAAACCCCCTCCCAGCAAGACAGCGAGTCCCATGGTGGAGATGGAAAGCAGTACCCTGCGCCGTGGCGCACAAGCGGTGGTATTTCTGTTCATTTTGTTCTCTTTCAGGTAGTGGGCTAATAGTCGCTCAATCGGGATGGCTGTAACGTTTCTCGAATTCCCAGACCTCCTCGAAACCCATGAGCTTGGTGAGTTCCGTGAACGGCATAAGAGGCGTGACCTGACCGGCGGAGGACCCGGTTTGCTTGAAGGACTCGTACACGGTCTTCATGGCCTGCGTCGCCGCAAGCATTGCGGTTACCGGAAAAATGGCGATCTTGTAGCCAAGATTTTCCAGTTCCTGCTGACTCATGACGGGCGTGCGTCCTCCCTCCACCATGTTGGCCAGCAAGGGCAAATCAAAACTGCTCCCGATCTGCATCATCTCCTGTGGTGTCTCGGGCGATTCGACGAACAGAATATCTGCTCCTGCACGGGCATAAGCCTCCGCACGTCGCATCGCCTCGTCCAAGCCCAATGCGCTGCGCGCATCGGTTCGGGCAATGATGAGGAAATCCTTGGAACTGCGCGCGTCCGATGCCACCTGAACTTTTCGCACCATGTCCGCCATCGGTATAACGCGGCGTCCCGGCGTGTGCCCACATTTTTTGGGAAACTCCTGGTCCTCCAGTTGAATCGCACAAGCACCCGCACTTTCATAGCCGCGCACGGTATGCGCTACATTGAGTAAGCCACCATAGCCCGTATCGCCATCGGCAATCAGCGGTGTTCGCGCCATGGAGGCCATCAACTTGACGCGCCCCACCATATCCGAGTACGTAGCCAAGCCCGCATCCGGCAGGCCGAGGTGGGAGGCAACGGTGCCAAAGCCGGTCATATACAGCGCGTCAAAGCCAAAGGTATCAGCCAGGCGTAGCGACACCATGTCAAATATCCCGGGAGC
>NZ_JBMOJE010000259.1:0-3533 GCF_049316945.1 Propionivibrio sp.
AGGATCGGGACGAATAAGTCGTTGATTTAGCTTGGGGTAGCTGCTACATAATGCCCCAGAAACACCTCCAAACTCCTTTAAATTTTGGACAGTAGGCAGGCAAGGCTGTCGTCACAACGGAGTCTCACCGACCTCGACACGCAACCATTTTCCGCCTGGGATTCGAGCACCCAAGCCGGTGAGCTTGCGGCACAAGTGTTCCTGAGCAGATCGGCGGGACGGTTGCTGTAGCGGCTCCATGCGCACCACCACCCACCGATCATCGCTGCGTATCCAGCCATGGCAGTTGAAGATCGCGTAGAGCAGGTCCACCCGGTCATTATCCTTGGCGTAGCTGTCAATAAGCCAATCAAGCAACTGGCGGCGCACATTCCATATCGATGCCGTAACGAAATCGAACAGGTTCTTGCCTTCGTTATCGATGGCCTTGAAAGATCGGTAATCGGCCAAACCCGCCACATCGACACGCTCGGGCAACTGAGCCTTGTCGGACTTCAGGCGAACAAGGTCTGCTTCGCCTTCAGTAATCGACTCGCTAATCCGTCGGTGTTGGCTGTTGTTCCGCTCACTTCCGTCCTGATTTAAGCAGGGCTTGGTCTTGGCGAGTTTCTTGTAGCACTTGGACAGCTGCCCCTGGGTGGTCGATATCTGCTGCGCCAAGGTCTTGATCCGAGGATTGGCGATGTCCTGTTTCGTGCTCGGGCTGACCGCGAAACCCGGGCGGTAATGATAGGGGTGACGCGCCTTGATATGCTTGAAGGTGTTCTCCGAAGCGCCCCAGCGACTGAGCATCCCGGTGGCCACCGCTTCCGGCGACAGGGCCAGTTCGTCGTCCCAGCACAACACACCCGCGCGGTGATCCGTGCGCAGATTCCAGAGCACGACCCGGCGCAGATTGAAACAATGCTCGGGCTCCACCGTGCCCGCGTCAGGATGAGCGTCGGGCTGATAACGGCATGGCCTGGTCTGTTCGAGCAGTTGATACTCGGTGCCATTGATCGACACGCGGTGGGTGAAATCGGCCGCCAGCAAGGCCATCAACCGCCCCTGATCGGCGTTCTTCTCCCACGTGATGAACGGTGTATGACTGCGCACCAATTCGCTGAAAAAGCCCAGCCCACTCCCCTCGCGGTCAAAGACATGTACCGGCGGGATGCCCAGTGATTGGTCTCGCGCCCACTGGCCGAGCTTCAGAATCTGGGCTCGCAGGTCACCCAGGCCTTCCTGAATGTCGAAATAAACGACGCGACCCTGATCATCACACGTCACCAGATTGGTCTGTCCGGGCATCGGCAGACGCCGCTGCGTGCTCCAGGCCGCATGCACCTTGTCCTGCCCGGTATAAGGCAGCAGATGGCCGTCGGTGAACCACAGTCGAGCACCAACCACCCCGCAGCGGATCTGATCGGCAAAGAATTCCTTCAACAACGCCGCGCTTCGCTTCTTGTCAGCGACGTCATGGAACCAGCTCCACACCGTATCGAGCGCAGGCAGTCGCCCCAACCCCAGAACACGTCCTGCCTCCACCTGTCGCTCATGCTTGAGCTGCTCAATGGAGCGGATATTGCGCACCGCCATCAGCGCGAATACCATGAAGAGGCGCCAACCGTTCCCGTACAGCCGGACAAGTCGCTGCATCCACTGCGATTGGCTGATCAGCACCAGCACGACGGGGAAAATGCCGGCATAGCGGCAAGCTTCCCAGCCGTGCGTGTCCGCATACGGTAACTCGATCGCCTGCGCCTGCGCCGGTGCCGCATCGGTCGAGGTCGGCTCGGCGGCGGACTGGCTGTCCGACGGGCTCTCCTCCGGCATCACTTCGGTGGCCGGCAGATCAATATGTCGTACGTCTTCGAGGGGCGGCGCCTCCAGCGAATACCTCGTTGCCGCTTCACCATCCCACGCCAGTTCGTCTTGTGCCGTTCCCTGAGTCTGTACCTTTTGGTCCCGCCGCAGGGCTTCGAGTTCGCGCGCCTTGGAGCCAGGGCGGCGTTGGCTGACATGGAACCGGCCTTGCAGTTCCTGGCTCCGGCTGTGAGCAGGGCTGTAGCCATGCAGCAGACCGTTCAACCCAAATGCCTGATAGCTATCGCGATAGTTGTGCAGTGTCTGGCGACTCAGATTGAGCGCCGCAGCCAGGAGCGTCTGGTTAATATTTTTCTGTAACAACTCGACAACCAGGAGGCGCCGCTCGGCCTTGTCGGAAAGATTCACCCGTTTGCTCAGCGTGCCATGGTGATAGAGATCGCCTTGGCGGCGTGGGCCGCGTGGAAGGTGTAGGCAGTATCCATTACCAAGGTCGAAACGGTCATCCTGCTTGACCCCTTGTTCCAACAGTTCGCTTTGCTTCACCGCTCGCCCCTAAGCCTGCCAAGCAACATAATAGCAAACTACTTTTACAATTTGTGTTTTTGTTTAGTATTTACATACTATTAGATAGTATTTGTCCAATAAACGATATTTATTACCGGTACGCGAAAGTCCAAAAAACGACGATAACCCAAGTAAATCAACAGCTTATTAGTGCGGCTAAGTTGCGGCTCTTGGATGTCTGAAGATCGTTCCCAATGTCGGGAAAACACAATTCGAGTGGAAAGGAGGAACTAAATTTTTCCCTGTGTGTCGTCGAATGGCCGTCATACTAAAGACATAGGCACGTCTTGGGAATGTGGCAAATTGTCGCAGGCATGGATGATGAATAAGCATTGGAATATGCAATCAGCACCAATGAAGGACTGTTTTGACATTGTTCCGCGTGACAATCAGACACATCGTCAAGCAATAATCGCGGCGAACAGGTCGTACTGGTACTGGACGAACTGAGGCGGCGTGCCGGGGTGTACCCGGATGGAATTGAACTGGCCGTACGCTGAGTGCCTGCGCCCGGCGACAGGCTCAGTCCAATAGTCCCTTGTCCAGCTTGATCGCCATCTCCGGCGTTACCTGTTCGAAGCTCAGAATGCGTTTACCTTTGTGTTCTTTCAGGAAATCCTCGGCATCGCTGCGGCTTTCGAACGGGACGAACTCGTGTCCCATCGGGCCGAGAACGTCGGAACCCATTACGTAAAAGGCTTTGCGCGCATCGATCCGGGTCAGCCCGTAAAACTCGGTAACCCAGATCCCCGATATTTCCGCCGCCTTGTGCCCGGGAGCGTACTTCGGCAGGTCGCCGAGATACTTGAACAGGTCCTTGGCGCCATCGAAATAATGGGGGTGACCGTCCTGATAAATGACGATGGCCATCCAGTTCGGATACTTGGCAACGAGCATCCCGCACACCGGGCACAGATACTTGTTGCCCGGTTTCGGGAAGTCCGGCGTTGCCGCGTGCAGCCAGCTGGAAAGTGGTATTGCCACGGCGCCAAGCACCTTCAGAAAGCGGCGACGGTGCATGCTTAGCCCTTATGCATCATGTGTTTTTGACGCTCTGCGCGCATCTTGCGGATCATTGACGCGTCTTGCGCCATGTCGGTGTAAGCGCGCTTTGTTCACCCCAAATCGCTGAAAGACGCCCAAGGCAAGGGTTTGGACGA
>NZ_JBMOJE010000260.1:0-3528 GCF_049316945.1 Propionivibrio sp.
CCACCTCCACCTCCTCCACCTCCTCCACCTCCTCCAGAGCCAGAGCCAGAACCGGGGCCTGAGCCTGAGCCGGAAGCACCTCCCCCGCCACCAGCACTGCCGATCATTAACTGTTCCGCAATGATGCGCTGACTGGCGTCAAGACGGCCGCGCAACAGTACATGCTGGTCGACTCCAAGTGCCTCGACCTCGCCCCCGCTGACGTTCGTCGTGTCCGACAAGTACACTTTTTCGTAACCCAGTATCAATTCGTTGCCGCGTCGAGAATGGACGTAACCCTGCAGCAACACGTCTTTTGACTTACCAAGCTCAGCGTGCGTAGGCTGGAGCTCACTAGTCATCACCTCCAGGAAATTCCCGTTCCAGGTACCCCGGACGAGTACCTCGCTGCCCGGTACCAGTCCGGCAGGAAGCGACTTGAATTGCACCTGTATCGTCCCGATACGTACCGTTTTTCCGTCGATACCAAGGGCGGGGCCGAGCACTTGCGCCAAAGGAAATGGAGCTGCCAGCCGTTGCACACGGCTCGCACGTATGTCTCCATCAGCAAGACGGAGGCCGCTCACGCGGACCCAGTCGCCGACCAAAAGATTGACAAGATTTTCCTTGGTCAAGGCCTGTGCCTTCTGCCCCATCACCGCGAACTTGCCGGAAGCCACATCGACTGCCGTCAGCGGCCCTACAGCGGCATTCAGCACGGCGATTTGCTTCGCTTCCAATTGCGCTCCGGCTTCGTTCAAGGTTCCGTCAGCACGTATCGCCACGAGTTGACCGACCAGGAGTTCGCTCGTGCTGCTCCGTTCGCCGTCACGAATTACTGGTGTAGCGGGAGTGTAATGGACCTCCTCGCCATTTACGCAGATGCTGGCAAAGCCCGTCACAACACCGACAATGCCGGTACCGCCGATTCCCACCTTAGCCACTGCCTCCGTTCGTCCTGTACCACCAATACCTGGGCGCTGTGCGATCTGACCCGTTCCGCCGATTCCTGGAGAGCTGGCTACTTGGCCGGTACCGCCGATACCCGTCCCCACTTCGGGATTCGTAGGGGAAGCCCGTTCAGCGCACCTGTTTGTCCGGCTTTCGGGCATCAGGCTGCAACTGCCGAGCAGGCATGCACAAACGGTGATCAGCAAGGCGGACCGACAGCTCATCGGCGTTCGAGTTTTCATGATGCGTCCCCGGAGTGAGCGACTGGTTCAGCGTAAAAATAGATACCGAAAGTCATACGCTGGCGTGGTTGATCAGTGGATTCCGTCTGCTCATTGGCTTCGGCCTCCAAGGCTAATTTATTGGCAGCCAACAAGGCGTGCATGCCCAAATCCTCACACTGTTTCGCCAGGCAGTGTACAGAGTCAGGAGAAAGTTCCGCGCAGTGAACGCTACGTTCCATGAAAGGAACGAAACGCTCAGCGCCCGCCTGTGGCTCGCAGAGCAGGTTATGCGCCGCAGCGGAAGCGTGGTCATGCAGGTTGTGACCAAAATAAAAGTTTTTTTCATCAAAGCCCTTCGTTGGCACGAAGGCCTCGGCGTTAAGGCAGACACGATTTTCATCGTCAAGATGCACAACGCCGAGGCGAAGCCACTCGTCAAGGACTACCCGCGAGCGAATATCTTTGCTTACGCTGGCCACTAGTGCCTCGAACGAGTGCTCGCCGCCTTCGCTGGCGAGACGCGCCAGCGACTTCGATTTTCCGTTTTCGTCCAGGTATTGCGCCGCGCCAAGCCAGCGGGATACGAGTTGAGAACCGAACGAAACTACAGAGGGTGATACGTCGCCCTCGGTTTTCAGGACGGTACGCAGTCTGCTAACGTCTTTGCGATGGACGCCACTTAACAAGCTGATACGACTATCGGTCGCGGGCTTGTCGTTCAGCCGAAAGTCCTTGTCGGCCACCTCAACGAACAAACCCTTAAGTAACTCCGCCAGATACGGATAGGTAATTCCGCGCGCCAGCATCAGCCGTACCAGTGGCTGCAATATAAGGCGCATAGCGCGAACCAGTGCCGGTGAAGAGCCGTGAACAATGCTGGACGAGGGCGGGTCGGGTGTTTGCGATAAGGGTTGGCGGTCATTCATTTGAATCAAGTATAGCAAAATATGCGGGAATTATTCACACAAACCGTTGACATCAGGAGTTTTCCTGCATAGACTGATTTCAGCGCGGGAAAAGTTCCCACGCACCTAGATAGAGGAGTTCTTATAATGAAAACGAGTATCGCTTTAGCCGCCTTTCTGCTTCTGGGTTCCGCAGCTGTCATGGCTGAAGAGTCAAAGACGCAGGTTCCTGTACAAATGACTGTCGCCGAAATGGGCAAAGTGGTTGCCGGAGCCGGTATCAAGCAGCAGTTAAAAGACGGGACAGGTACCGGCATTCCGACGCGCACCCAGATTCGAATTCCGGGGACCGGCCTTAACACAGGTACCTGTACTCGGTAACCACACTGGGCGCTCACTGCATGATCAAAAGAGCCCGCCCGCCAGAGGGCGGGTTTTTTATGGCGAAGAAAAACTTGGCGATTAGCGCAGTGAGTTTGTTTTTCCGGGTCTCTACGGCGGTAAGATAAACCACGGTCGAGGCGCCCGCAATCAGCGGACTTCGGCGAGCACACAGCAAATAGAATAACCAGGATACTTCCCTGAATAAATCGCTTCAGCGCTACTCCAGCTTGCAAGGTTTTCACATGACTGTTAGACAATTTTCATCTTTTCGGGTCGCCTCTCGACGTTTCCTGGCCTGCTTGTTGATAATGCCTTTGTGTTTCTGGGCAAACATTGCTCACGCCGATGCAACGAGAAACTTCCGTAGCCTCAAGGAAATTCGGGAGCGCGGAGTTGTCATGCAGCAATGGGAAAGCAGTTGCGCGGCAGCGGCTGTGGCTACCGTGCTGACTTACGGTTTCAGCGACCCGGTCAGCGAACGCTTCGCCGCCGCCCTCATGCTGGAAAAAACGGAACCAGAAATGGTCAGGATGCACGGCGGCTTTTCCTTGCTCGACCTAAAAACTTTTGTCGAAGGCCGCGGCTATCAGGGCAGTGCCTACAAGCACCTCGGATTAGAGGATTTGCGCGTATTCCATGCGCCCATCGTGCCAATCAGGCAAAAAGGATACGACCATTACGTAGTATTCAACGGCCTCAGTGATGGCCGTGTTTTGCTCGCTGATCCGGCGTTTGGCAACCGCGAGGTATCCGTCAAACGTTTCAACGAAATGTGGATGGATGGAATGGCTTTTGTTGTCACCCGTACGTCGCCCCGATAAGGATTGTCATGAACAAACCGACACTGTCTCTCGTGCTTGCCAGCTGTGGAGCTTTGCTGACCAGCGCTGCATTTGCACAATCGACAACAGACTCTCCGGCTATTTCCACGAAAGAGACCGAATCTGCCACCACCAGCATTGAGGTTTTGCGCCAGCAACTGGCGGCCCAACAAGCCATCAATCAGCAATTGCGGCTGCGCATCACTGCCGTAACACCTCAAAAAACCGAGGCAAATGATTTCACGCTGCGTTTTGCATTGAAGC
>NZ_JBMOJE010000261.1:0-3517 GCF_049316945.1 Propionivibrio sp.
TCGGTTTAAGGCTCTTAGGGATAGAAACATCGCGCATCTTTTTGATGCTTGAATGGGTAGCAGTTTGCATGGACTCTCCAACATCACCCTGCCACCAACAACACTTACCGGCAGGGGTTGAGAGAAACCATCGTGATTTGCAATAATTAGCGCAAATAAAAAGCAGTAGACGAAAAAACCAAAAAACACATTTAAAAACAATGGTTTACTGCTATCAAACCAGGAGCGTTAGTGCTGTTTTATGTTGATTCGTTTATGGGGATTCGGGGAACCCCGGTTCCCCATCCTATTTTTCGCCCTTGAACGGGTGGCGCTTTTCATTAAATTTTGAGTCCTGCACAAACGTAGGCAAATCAATCGGAAACTTCCACGGCTTCGCAGCGTCGCGCACCATGCCCTCAGTAAATGCCCGCGAGCCTCTTATCGATCCACGCAACATCTCAGCGTACACTTTTTTGCATAGGTCACTTTTGTTTGGCTTAGTGTTGGCTGGTTTGTCATTCCAAAATTTTCCCATGAGCTCAATCACTTTTGCCTCAAATATCAAAGTCGTTGATGTCTTGTTTGACTTTGAAGGGCCATTAGATGCAGCCGGCGTAGGCGTTGCGGTGGTCTGTGCTGGCACAGGTGTAGTAATGTTCGGTTCTGGCGCCGCGACCCACTGCAGACGCTTCACACGACCGTCGCCACCCTCAATAGTGTGCAGCGGGAAAAATGCATAAATCTCGTTATCTATTTTTTTGGCGATCTCGGCCTTGTTGCTTTTCTCTGCGGACAAGTGTTCATCAGCATGTTTGACGGCCAACTCCGCTACCAATATTCTGGTGTTCTCATCCTTCACAAACGCATCGAGTTTTTTCAACATCAGCCCACCATCTTCTCCGGGATGAAGTTCGGCGATCAAATCGCGCAATTCCGATTCATGGGTCCATATCCGTGACTCAGCTTCGATTCGGCGTTGTTCAGCTTCGGGCGGCTGATTAAGAATCAAACATGCGAGTCGCACATCTGCCGGTGTGCTGCTTGGCTCATCCCGCACAGCTTCCCACTTGACACGGTAATCTTTGAGGGCTTGATGTGCGCGCGATTCAAGAGACCACGTCTTAAGCTTTTTCAAATCTGATTCAGAATATCGCTGAGGTTCCGAATTGTTTTCAGCATTTGTGGCCATAGCACCTCCCGTGCATCCCCCAATCAGGATGACCCAGCAGGCCAAGGGAGGACTGGTTCTTCGACCCGGTTTCGAAGCGGGTCTAGCTGGGGCAAACTGCTTTATGCCGCGTGTTCCGGTATCACGCTCAGGCGAAGTCCAACAGCGTGCAACACCTTGTGAACCGTGGCCAGCGTCGGGTTCCCTTCGGCACTCAATGCCTTGAATAGCACCTTGTCGCCCACATTGGCGCGGCGTGCCACCTCTGCCATACCGTGCGCTTTGGCAACCTGTCGCAGTGCCACCAGCAGCGCGGCAGGGTCGTCAAGCTCCATCACAGCCTCCATGTAGGCTGCCGCTTCGGCGGGGTCTTTCAACACGCCGCCCAAGTAGTCGTCGAAACTCGCATCACGCGGTGCATTCACGGTTTGCCCCTTTGCTTCCAGTCGTTCAAGTAATCAATGGCCTGCTTAATGGCACGGCTCTGGTCGGTCTTATCACTGCCGCACAGCAGCAACACCAACTTCGGGCCCTGCTTGCTCAGGTACACGCGATAACCTGGCCCATAGTCAATCTTCAATTCCTGCACGCCATCACGCAAAGGTTTGCAGTCCCCAAAGTTTCCGGAGGCCACCCGTGCCAGTCGTGCCCGTATCTGCGCCCTTGCCCGAATATCTTTCAGGTCATCAATCCATTCGGTCAACGGCGCCCTACCCTGTGCGTCCGTGTAATATCGAAGTTCCATAATGGTATCTTAAATCGTACCGGCCACCAACTGCAACTTACCCGGCTCTGCTTTGGCATCAAATTTAATCCCGGCCTGCTCCAGAATCCATGCCTCGATTCGTTCGGCATACGGTCGCAATTCATCAAGGGCCAAAATGTCGTACCCGTCTGCGGTTGCAGATGGCTTGTGCCCTTGAATTTGGGCCGCTGCACCGGCAGGCACAACTGCCCTCGCCCGCTGCGTGAAGGATCGGCGCAGACCGTGGAAGGTCAGGTATTCAATTCCCGATTCCGACAACACCGTTTCTAAACTGGAACGAACATCAACAATGCGCCCTTTCTTGCCGGTGCTGGCGAACACAAATGGGTTTGCCTTGTCTTCGGCGTCCATCGCCCTGGGTAGGGTTGCCAGCAGTCTCGCCAAGTAAGGTGTCAGCGGGATCGTGCGTGTTTCGTCCACCTTGTCCGCAAGCGTTAGCTTCTTCCATCGGAAATCCACATTCGCCCAAGTAAGTGAGGCCAGTTCCTCTCGCCGCGCTCCAGTTAGCAGCAGCGCCCGTAGGTACACGCTGGCGGTGCGGTTACCAAGTTGCTCGGCAGCCGCCCACCATCCCTTGATCTGTGCACTTTGCAGGGCATCAGTGCGCTTGGTGTTGGGTGGCAGGTTTTCCAGAATGGCAGGTGCTTTACCGGCGTCGCGGTCTATCAGCTTGCGGTACTCTGGCCGGGCGGAGCACCAGCGCAGAAACCCCCTGAACATCATCAGGGCGCGGGTTGCTTGGTGCTTACCTGCAACGGATTCGAGCTCGAACCAGATTTGGAGAACATCCTCGGTCACATCACCCAATTTCAGAGACAACAGTGGAAAGATCGGCCCTGGTCGAGTCAACCCTTTCCCTCTCTTTTTCTTTACGCCGCCGGACGTGGACATTGTGTGCAATGAAGCTCGATAGCTAGGCTTCCATGCGTCTTTCCGTTTAGGTTTACCTTCTTGCAAGTAACGCGGCCAAATGTCGCCAACCGTCGTGGCCTTCACCCTGTCGGCCTCCATTTGTGCAGAGCTTGCAGCGTTGGCAGCTACTTTTTCGGCCACTTCCTGGCGCTCTAACTCGCGGGGGTCTTGCTTGTTGTTTTTGACAATCCTAGCCAGTTCGCGGGCTTGGATTTTGGCTTCCGGGATGCTCATCAATGAAACCGCTCCAAGCGTCCGGCTGATGGCTTTACCTTGCAGCTTTGCTTCGTACACGAACGACTTGGCACCACTGACCGTAACTCGCACTCGTAGCCCGGTCACATCCTTATCGCGCAGAAAAGCCTTAGGCACGCCTGGCGGGCAGGTCAGTCGCTCGATTAGCCCCACGCTCAACTCATGCGCCACCTTCAAATCGGGCGCTTGATCCTTCTTTGGTCGTGCCATCGGTCACCTCCAGTTGACTCCATACCTGCGCTATGCCGCCAACTATCGGCTATTTTGGCGCATTTGAATCAACACGTCGGCTGTTGTTGTAACCAGTTCAATCGCCGTAAGTCATTGATTTATATTGATTATAATACTCAAATCAACACGGATGAATAATTATTTCTTGTCATTCGTAATGAGAAGGTCGGGTGTTCGATTCATCTCTCCGGCACCAATACAGA
>NZ_JBMOJE010000262.1:0-3508 GCF_049316945.1 Propionivibrio sp.
ACCCTTTGCCGCCCAGTCGCGGGATGATCCGGTGCCGTACTCCTCGCCACCGAATACCACGGTGGGCGTGCCCTGGGCGATGTAACTCATTGCCGCGTCGTAGATGAACATCTGCTTCCCCGATGGCTGAATCAGCGTCACCCCTCCTTCCTCGCGGGTTCCGTCCTCCCGCGGCGGGATCATGAGGTTCTTGATGCGCACGTTGGCAAAGGTGCCGCGGATCATCACCTCGTGGTTACCACGGCGCGAGCCGTAGCTGTTGAAATCGGCCTTTTTTACGCCGTTGTCGCTCAGGTATTGGCCGGCGGGGGAACTCTCCTTGATAGCGCCGGCGGGGCTGATGTGGTCGGTGGTGATCGAGTCGCCGAACACGCCCAGTGCCCGCGCGCCGCGGATGTCGGCCTGTGCCGCCCGCGGCGTCATTGTAAAGTCCTTGAAAAAGGGCGGCTCGGCGATGTAGGTGGATTTCGGCCAGTCATAGACTTGGCCTTGCGCCGAGGGCACTTCGCTCCACAGGTCACCGGGAAGCGTGAGCTTCTTGTAATTGGCAATGTAGGTGCCAGGGTCCATCGCCAGATTCATCAGCGCCTGCACTTCGGCGCTCGACGGCCATACGTCGCCGATCCACACCTCCCTGCCACCCTTGCCCATGCCGAGCGGCTCGGTCATCAAGTCCCTGAGCACGGTTCCGGCGATGGCGTAGGCCACCACCAGCGGGGGCGAGGCGAGGAAGTTCGCCTTGATGCCGGGATGGATGCGCGCCTCGAAGTTGCGGTTTCCCGAGAGCACAGCGGCGCAGACCAGATCGTTTTCCTTGATCACCTCATTGAGCGCGGGTGTCAGGTCGCCGGAATTGCCGATGCAGGTGGTGCAGCCGTAGGCGGTGACCGGGAAACCGAGTTTCTCCAGATAGGGCAGCAGCCCGGCACTTTTCAGGTACTGAGTCACGACCCGCGAGCCCGGGGCGAGAGAGGTCTTGATGTGGGGTGCGACCTGAAGCCCCGCCTCCACCGCTTTCTTGGCAAGCAACCCGGCGGCAAGCAGCACGGCCGGGTTGGAGGTGTTGGTGCAACTGGTGATGGCGGCAATCAGGATGTCGCCGTTCTTTATCTTGACACCATCCTGATTGACGTACTCGAGTTTCAGGTTCTCGGTGCTCTTGGAGAAGCCGTTCTCGTCCGCCGGCTTGCCGAAGAGCTCGACAAAGGTGGATTTGACCTTGCCGAGCTCGATGCGGTCCTGCGGGCGCTTGGGTCCCGCGACCGAGGGCGTGACGGCGCCGAGGTCGAGCTTGACCACTTGGCTGTAGTCGATCTGCCCCGGCATGGGTACGCCGTACAGGCCCTGCGCCTTGAAATACTCAACGAAAGCGTCGATCTCGGTGGCGGTGCGGCCGGTGCCCTCGAAGTAGTCAATCGTCGCCTGATCCACGGGGAAGAAACCCATCGTCGCCCCATACTCCGGCGCCATGTTGGCGATCGTCGCCCGGTCGGCCAGGGTGAGTGCCTCGACGCCTACACCATGGAACTCGACGAATTTCCCCACCACCTTCTCCTTGCGCAACTGCTCGGTGATGGTGAGCACCAGATCGGTGGCGGTGCAGCCCTCGCGTAGCCGGCCCGATAGCTCGAAGCCAACCACGTCCGGAGTAAGGAAATACACGGGCTGGCCGAGCATGGCGGCCTCTGCCTCGATGCCGCCGACACCCCAGCCAACCACACCGATGCCATTGATCATCGTGGTATGGCTGTCGGTACCGACCAGTGTGTCGGGATAGTAGATTCTGTCCTTGCCTGCCTGTTTGTTGTGCACGCCACGCGCCAGGTATTCAAGGTTCACCTGATGCACGATGCCGATGCCCGGCGGCACCACGCGGAAGGTATCGAAGGCTTGCATGCCCCACTTTATGAACTGATAACGCTCGGCGTTGCGCTGGAACTCAAGCTTCATGTTGAGATCGAGCGCGCCTTTCTGGCGGAAGTAGTCGATCTGCACCGAATGATCTACCACCAGATCCACCGGCACCAGCGGCTCGATGCTTTTTGGAGTCTTGCCCATCGCCGATGCCACGCTGCGCATCGCAGCCAGGTCGGCAAGCAAGGGCACGCCGGTGAAGTCCTGCAGCACCACGCGCGCGACGACGAAGGGAATTTCGTCGACCCGCTGGGCGCTGGGCGCCCAGTTGGCCAGTTGCCGAACGTGCGCTTCGGTAACTTTCTTGCCGTCGCAGTTGCGCAGCACCGATTCGAGCACGATGCGAATCGAAATCGGCAGACGCGAAACCTTGCCCACCATGGCCTGTTCAAGCGCCGGCAATGAATAGAACTTGCCGGTCTTGCCCGACCCCAAGGTGAATTCCCGCACGGTGTTGAATGGATCGTGGCTCATCTCGAACTCTCCTTCTTCGTTACGTGGTTGGGCAGCGTCTGGCACTGCAAATGGCTGGATTCCCGTGGTGCGCGGCCATCGTCAAGGTGCATCGCGGCAGCCTGCCTCGTCAGCACTGGTGGACGCAGTCAGTCGGCATTTTGTTCCGCCGCTGGCGCTGGTGGCGTGGTTCCTCGGACTGCGTTGGGGTTTGACTGCGGCAATCCTTGTGGTCGCGCTATGGTTCCAGGCAGACCAGATGCTCGGCGGCGATCAAGCATTCGCAATGCCCCTGATTCTCAACAGTGTCGCGCGGCTGTCGATCTACTGCGCCGGCGTTTGGCTCCTGGTGCAACTGCGCAAGTTGCTTGATGCCGAAACGCGCCTGGCGCGCGAAACACGCTAACGCACTTGCCCAACCGTCGCGAGTTTTTCGAACTGGGGCGCCAGGCCCTGGTAAAAGCGCAGCGCCAAGGCACGCCCATCACTGCCGCGTTCATCGATCTCGACAAATTCAAAGAGGTTAACTATGAACGCGGCCACGCCGCTGGCGATGCGCTTCTGGCTTGCGTTGCCGACGGCTTGCGCGCGCGGCTGCGTGCCAGCGATATTGCCGGGCGTATCGGCGGCGATGAGTTTGCGCTGCTGCTACCCGGCATGGATGGTGCATCGGCGAATGCCTAAATCGAAGATCTGCGACACCGACTGCTGCAAGCAATGAGCGGACACCAGTGGCCTGTGACTTTGAGCATCGGGGTCGCGAGTTACGCCCGGGCGCCCGCAGATCTTGACGGCCTGCTGGCCGAGGCGGATAGCCTCATGTACAAAGTCAAACACGGTGGCAGGAATCGCGTCCTGCAAAAGGACTTGGCATCACCGTAAGCACGACATTCCCATCCCAGCTGCCTGAAGGGTCCCCTCCGCCCGTTCAGGCTGGAAAAGCGAATTTCGAAGCTGAAGGGCCGCTTACGATTTTGCATCCTTCGTACAACGGCAACTTCCATTTTCATCCACTGGCCAGTTTGGGTCGGTGGCTGCTGTTCAGTAAAACTGATGCTAAACGGCAGATCAAGACTGTTTGATGCCTGTTGAAATGCATAAGCAATAGCCGCTTCTAGCCATCCAGTCGACTCCACCTTAG
>NZ_JBMOJE010000263.1:0-3496 GCF_049316945.1 Propionivibrio sp.
TATACTCGTTGAATATAGCACTTGCGATAATCTATAATTCATTTTATCATATCAGCGTTAGCACTTGAGCCATGACAGCACACGGAGCAAATCGCCATGCATAATTGCCAGTTTTCGAGAGAAGCAGTGTGTACAATTCAGCGCCAACGCTACCACCATCCAGATCCAATAGTTCGCAAGCGAATGACAATTCTGTGGCATAAGCACCACGGTCTACCGCATCATCGCATCGCTGAACTCAGCGGCGCTGCCCCGAACACTGTAACAGCAACCATTCGTACCTATCTGGAAAAAGGTTTAGCGGGTGTTGAAGAGCGCAAATTCTATCGTCCCGCCAGCAAACTCGATCCCTATCGCGCACAACTCATCGCGCATTTCTTGGAGCATCCACCGCGGACCTTGAAAGAGGCGGCTGTCGAGATCGAGCGACTCACGACGATGTCGTTCACGATTACCCATGTGCGCAACTTTCTTCTCTCGATAGGCCTTAGCCGAAAAAAACAGGAAGCGTCCCCGGAAAATTCGATGACGACAAGCGAGAAGAGCAAAAAACCTTTATTAACAGTACTTTGGAGCCAATCCTGGAGGATGCCAAGCACGGCCGCAAGCACGTCTATTTCGTTGATGCAGCCCATTTTGTACTCCAGCCATTTCTCGGCTTCCTTTGGTGTTTTCAGCGACTCTTCGTCTATTCGGCCTCGGGGCGGAAGCGATTCAATGTCCTTGGTGCACTGAATGCGATAACTCACGAGGTGATCACGATCACTAACGATTCATATATCAACGCAATCAGTGTGTGCGAACTGCTTCGAGTATTAGCAGAGAAGCATGCGGGGGAAGCCATTGTACTGTTCTTGGACAATGCTCGCTATCAAAAATGCGCTATCGTCACGGAACTCGCTGAACAGCTCGCAATTACACTCATCCATCTCCCTTCCTACTCGCCGAATCTCAACCTGATCGAACGATTGTGGCGACATGTCAAGCAAGAAGTGCTGTACTCCCGGTATTATGACTCGTTCCCAAAATTCAAAGCGGCGATCATGGGCTGTATCAATAGCACTGCATCGCACGATGGAAAATCGCTTAGCAGCCTCTTTTCTCTGAAATTTCAAATTATAGAAAAATCGCAGATATTGCATGAGTAGAGTATAGGACCTTCCCGATAATGTTTGTTGTCGAAAACAAACTTTCGGGCGACGAGTCCCCCCATGCTGTGTGTAACGAGATCAGCGCGCGTACACGCGACGCCTCCATCCTGGAGGGACTCGCATTCTGAGACGATCTTGCTGTAAAGACCCTTTGTATCAGGTGTCATAACCTGAGTAGGCCCTGCGTCCGCCGAATCGTCGCCTGTCGCGCTGTAGCCAAAGTAGCCAACCTGAAAAGACGCGTTCTCCAATGCTTTTATGACCCCGATATCTTTGCTCTCTTTCATGCTCGCTTCAGACGCCCAGATACCATGAATCAGAACCACTGGAGGGCGCTTTTCGAGGACTGCCGACTGATCAATGAGAGGTCCGCAGTTCCCAGTCACCTTGTCCAGCAAGCAAGCATTAACAGAGAATCGCGCTTCGCTCGCATCAGCTAAGCCAGAAAACTGGTCGCCTGCTCGCAATATGGCCGTTGCTTGTCCAAGCCCTAAGGTTAGCTCTTCGATCGGAACGGTAATGGACAATAGTCCAGCGTCCTGCGGTGAACCCGTGAGCGGATGTAGCACCGCATAAGTGGGGCTAGGCGTGACGATACTGAAGCGCACTGTACCGGCGGTAACTGTTGTATTTGCTCGGAGGAAAAGCCGCGCGTTGCCATCAGTCACCATGCCGGTTCTCTTTCTGTCAGCATGGCGAACGTCAGACTCGCTTACTGGCGCGCCGTTCTTGTTTAGCGGGCGGCCCTGCTGGTCAATACGCTGAATCGTTGGATAGGCGTCAACGAGATCGATTGAAAAAACATCATATCCGGTGCCAGCAAATAAACCAAGCTGCGCCTCAATGGTATTACCCTCAATATCTTCTGCAGTCAGGACAAGTTCAGCATCGTAAGTTCCATCTGCCGGGGTTCTGTCGGGCGCGATGGCAAGTTCAATCGTTGTGCTATATGCAGCAGGCAAAGAAAACGGAAAAATGATACCGGTAAACGGTATATTCTTCACACTAACAATCTTGAACTGATCAGCGTCGACGCCTCGCAAAAATATTCCTGTCACGCTAGCGGTATTGGTACCCGCATTCAACAACCCGGCCGTTTTGACTAACGCCTTGATCAGGGGCGCTTTCACCGTACCGAAACTGATGGGATCCGGCTGTAGCTGAATGTTTAGAGCGGCCTTGACTACACCAATACAAGCAGTAGAAACAAGCTGGCTGAATTCTTCAAAGCTTGTCGGGTTAGCGATGGGTGGATCCGACGCAATTGAATCCAGGAACAGCTTGCCTGAAGAAGATAGCCCGATGCCCACGGGCACAAGCCTGATACCGGCAGCTTTCGCGGCGTTAGCGGCGGCGAGGGTTGAACTCCGGCTATCCGGCTCCCCATCGGTCCCAAGGCAAATAACTCTTGATTGAGCCGTAGAACCAGCAAGCACGGTAGCCGCTTTACTGATAGCTAATGACATGTTGGTGCTGCCGCCTGCTTTTGGATTATTCGTTAAAGCGGCCCGGACGGCAGGCTTGCCGGTGCCATCGACGACAGTATTACCTAAGATTACATCGGCATTCGATGCAAACCCAACAACAGCTACACTGACCTGGCCGTTCGACGGAATCTGGTCAACTGCACCTATGAAGCCATCTGTCTCCAGCCTAAATTCTGCGTTATCGATGCTGCCGGACTCGTCCAGAACCAAGGCCACCGCGACGGACACTGCGGCTGTTGCTACATTTGTCGAAAGTGCGAGCAGAACAGCGCTCGCGACATGCAAAAATTTCATCACTTTTCTCCTTCGTCGCTGTTAATCGCTCATCGCTGAAGTTTTCTTTCTCGCCCAAGCTTGGCTGAGCGCTAAATTTCTTGGAAGACCGCCTGCCCCGCGCCGATACAGATTACTCAATTGCCCCATCGCTTCCGGATACCCAAGATCTGCCGACTTTTGCAGCCACTCGATCGCGAGCTTCGGGGCAGATTCCAGTTGGAAAAGAAGGAAGGCAGCCCGACCTTCGGTGTCGCGTTGAACCGCCGCTTCCAGCCAGTATCGTGCGTTGTCCCGGTCGGGGTCGGACGACACGGTGCTAACACCGCGTAGGTAGAGAACGGCTAACTCGATCTGTGCAAATACGTCTCCGCGCTCGGCTGCGGCGTGGAACCAGCTTGCCGCTTTCGATGTATCGTTCTGGACATCGCGCGCTAGCCGCCCGAGCGAGTACATCGCGTCTTTAGAACCATCTTCAGCAGCGATCTCAAAGTTGGCTATGGCCTCCTCGACGTCACCCCCCGTTTCAGACTGAAGCCCCATCGCGTAGTAGTTTGGATGAATGTTCTGTGCCGCAATTGGCTC
>NZ_JBMOJE010000264.1:0-3475 GCF_049316945.1 Propionivibrio sp.
CCGCTGGCACCATTAGGCCGCGATTCGGTGGCTCCAATGGGGCGAGATTTGTCATAGCTCACCAGAACAACCTTGGAAATCGGAATGTGACTGTACTGCCGATCAAAATTGTCCAGGCTGCGCTGCAGTTCAAGTACCAGACGTTCCTTTGAACGAGCGCGTTGATCCTCGTTATTGTTGTTCAGCTGGAGCGTATTAATCTCGCCGCGCCGCACGGCGATCAACTCGCCGTGAAAAGTCAGCGTCAGCATCATGCCGGTTTCGTCGATACGCAAAAACGCCAAGCCTCGGTTCTCGTCTTCAAGCAAGGCCGCCACGTTGCGCTGCGCCAGTTCGGGAATATCGAGCGCGTCGAGTTTTATCTTCGCCGCCTCAAAGACGGCCACCCGCGAACGCACCGCGCTCTCGGCGGCAGACACGACCAGAACCCCCGCTGATCGCCCCGGAGGCAAGCCATCGCTGGGAATATCGATGACATCGACACTGGCGCTATCGAGTGGATAGCTGACCATTTCCTTGAGCGCCCAACGCAACGCATCTTTGCGCTCTTCCTTGGGCACCGCAGGCGAATCAAGCTGCGTAACGTTGTATTCGCCGTTACCCATCAGCGTGGTGCAGCAATAGGATTTGAGTTGGCGGGTAACGCGCAGGCGCTGCAAAGCCTCGCACTCACCCTTCTCAACCGCGAAGTTATCGAGCATCAGCACTTCCGGACGTGAGCCCGGATCACGCACCACGTGCGCCAGCGTCACCCACCCGCCATTCAGCACCAGCGCCATCCAGCCGGGCTTGCGACGGAGAGAGAAAAGTGAAGAAAAGGTTAACATGCCCTTAGTTATGCTCATAGTTTTGTTTAACTATAATGTTTAACCTGCTAAATAACAAGGGATTATTGCTAATATTACGAGTGCTGTGATAAAAACCAACAGATATGTAAATGGCCTTATCTGGCCTATCCGGGCGACGGTTTCAAGGCGTTGGCGAAATTATGCTTTGCTCGCGCAGAACTACCACCCGCCGCCCGATGAACTGGCAATATGCCTGAAGAGTGCCGTATTCATTGGCTTTCAGGCCATCATCATGCCTGTAGAACGCCGCTTTGCAAGGAGTTTATCGATGCCTCCAGCACTGCGCAGCGAGCGGAAAGTGCTTTATCCCGCAGCATTCATTTCTTGGGCAAAGTTCTCGAATGGCACGGCGGTTACTTGCGCATGGAGCGAATAGCTTTTGCTGCCCGGATAAATCACCCATAAGCGTTTCAGCTTCAGGTCATCCAGCGCATGCCGCATCGAAGGCGTCAGGCGCGGGGCATCGGAACGCTTGATTTCAATACCGATGCGCTCGCCATTGATCATCAGCAACGCGTCCAGTTCGGCGCCGGTATGCGTTGCCCAGAAATAAGCTTCATCCGGTCGCAATTGATGAATCACCTGCTCCAGCACAAAACCCTCCCAGGATGCGCCACATTTCGGATTGGCGAGCAGGGACTCCCAGGACGAAATACCGAACAACTGATGCAGCAAACCGCTATCGCGCCAGTACAGCTTGGGAGACTTCACCTGGCGTTTACCGATGTTTTCATGCCAAGGCTGCAACTGCCGGATCAGATACGTCCCGGTCAAGATATCCAGATAACGGCGCACCGTGCCTTCCGATAGTCCCAGAGATCGTGCCGGCTCGGCCGCACTCCAGATTTGCCCGTGATAGTGGGCCAGCATCACCAGAAAGCGCTGCAGGGTCGCCGGCGCCATGCTCATGCCCAATTGCGGCAAATCACGCTCGACCAGCGCCAGCAGGAATTGTTTACGCCAAGCCCGGCTATCTTCCTCGGAATCCGCAAGAAATGCTCCCGGAAACCCGCCTCGCAGCCACAGCGTATCGGACTGAGGTTCACCCACTTCATCGAGGGTGAATCCACCAACCTCAATCACCTCGATGCGCCCCGCCAGCGATTCGCTGGATTGCCGGATGAGTGCGGGCGAAGCGCTCCCCAGCAACAGGAATTTCGCATCGACATCGCGCCGGTCGGCCAGCACGCGCAACACAGGAAACAAGCCCGGCTCGCGCTGGATTTCATCAATCACAATCAAACCGCGCAGCGCAGCCAGCGCGAGCATCGGCTCAGCCAGACGAGCCAGACTGACCGGATCTTCCAGATCGAAGTAATTGGAACTTTGCAGATCGACAAAAGCTCGTGCCAGCGTCGTCTTGCCAACCTGGCGAGGCCCGACCAGCGCGACAATGCCGCTGCGCCGCAAGGCGGTTTGCACTTGATCAGAAAGATGGAGTCGGGGAATCATGCCCAACGATACCATGAAATTCCTCTTTGTAAATGAGGAATATCGTGGATGGTAGAGCTTGCCCGGCGCAATGCGCTTTGCTTATTGCGCCCTACTGCGCGCTGCACCTATACTCTGACTATCGTCATCTGACTAGAGGCAAAATTATGATAACTCAGGTATCAAAATCCCAGTTCAAGGCCAAAGCGCTGGAGTTCTTCCGCCAAGTGGAAGCCAGTGGTGAATCTGTCGTGGTGACTGACCGTGGGCAACCCAAATTGGAAGTTCGCCCCTACAAACCATACACGCGCAGCCCTCTCGACGTTCTGCGAGGCTCCGTTCTCCGCTTTGACAATCCAACGGCCCCGGTCGCTGAAGACGACTGGGAGGCTTTGCAGTGATTGTCCTGGATACGCACGCGCTCATTTGGTGGGCATCCGGAGATAAGGAGCAGCTTTCAGCCGTTGCCCTACAGGCTATCGAGCGCGAATTGGAGGGCGGGCAAATTTTCGTATCCTCCATTTCAGCATGGGAGCTGTCCATGCTGGTCGCCAAAGGAAGAGTGGCGCTGTCGATGGATGTAACGGAATGGCTATCCTGGGTAGGCAGCATCGAGGTTGTTAGCTTTGTTCCTGTCGACAATGAGGTCGCCGTGAAAAGCACCGAACTTCCCGGTGAATTTCACAAAGACCCGGCAGACCGCCTTATCGTAGCCACAGCACGAAAACTCGGAGCCCCGTTGGTTACCGCAGATGAAAAGATTCGTGCCTATCAACATGTGCGTACGATTTGGTAATTGGACGAATTTCCAGGGTGAGTGGAGCCTGTTTTTCAACCTAAAAACCTCAGTTGACCGCGACAAACTGACCGCAAAGCCAAATCTGACGCGTGTTTAGCCCTCACCCCAACCCTCTCCCGCGGGGAGAGGGGGTTTACACCCTTCTCCCTGTGACCGAAGGGAATGCAGAGCCGGGAGAAGGGCCGGGGATGAAAGCTTGCGACATTGGCATAACATCCAACTGAGTTTTCCAGGTTCAAGGCAAATCGAGGCCCTTTAGCAAGCGCAACACAGGAAACAAGCCAGACTGACCGGGGCTTCCAGATCGAAGTAATTGAACTCTAAAGATCGACAAAAGCGCGTGCCAGCTTCAGATTTCTTCTGTTAGGACCCAATTGGTTTGGCACTTTTCACACCA
>NZ_JBMOJE010000265.1:0-3449 GCF_049316945.1 Propionivibrio sp.
TTTCAACGTGCCTTGGGCAACGCGCTGGCCCGGGGCCTGCCGGTCGATCGTGCCCTGGCCCTGGCCAACAAGGCAGAGGAAGCCAATTCTTTCCGCTTCCCGCTGTCGGGCGCGGAAGCTCGACTGCTCGGTGGCAAAAACACCAAGGCTAAATTCACCCAGGCAGATGGCAAACCCTTGCCCAACTGGCTGCGCTATGTGTCAGAGGTCAAGGGCTTCACAGGCTTCAAAGCCGCAGATGTGCCTGAAGGCGCTTTCCCCATGCCGATCATCATCAGCGTAGCGGGACGGCAGATGCGGCTGACCATTACGGAAGGCAGCGTACGAAAATGAGCTTTCACCCTGCCCGACGTTTCCCCGTTTAACTTTTCTGAAAACACCCCATGAACAGACTAATGACGTTTCTCCACAGCGACAAAAAATGGAATATTTTTGGTCTGATTCTGTTGGCCATTGTCGTACTCGGCTCGGTGCTGTCTTTGCTGACTAATATTACGTTCATCCGCGATGATGCCAATACCCGACCGCGCATCGCCGTGGTCGGTCCGATGAACGGGGCGCTGGCACCGCTGGGTTTGTCGCTCAAGCAAGGGGCTGAACTCTACGTCGAATCGCTCAACAAACGGGGCGGGCATAAAGGCCGTCTGGTCGAACTGGTGGCCTTCGATGAACAGCCTGATGCCGCCAAAACCATCACCGCCGATAGTCGGGTGATCGCCGTCGTGGGTTACGTCTCGCCGGGTCTGCTAAAAGACGCGGTGCCGCTTTATCAAAGCAAGAAGATCGCCGTCGTCACCCCCTTGTTTCAGCAAGAACCCCTGCCCGGCGTGGCATCACTGGGACTCGACACCAAAGAGCAAGCCCGTTTCGCCGCCAACTATGCGCGCAATGTCGTTCAGCAACGCTTGATGTACATCGTGCGCGAGGCCGGCCCGGAATTTGATCCGCTGGTTGAACCTTTTCTCGATGTCTATAAGCGTTTTGACACGCCGGTGCGCGAAGTCTGGACCCTCACACCAGGAAGCACCACCGATGCCCAGCTCAAGAATATTCTCGATGAGATCAAGAAAATTGACATCGGTGCCATCTATATTGCAACCAGCCCGGAACTCGCTGCCCGGCTGGTCAAGGGCATTCGCAACACCGGCAATGCGCTGGAGGTCTTTGGCCCGGAACAACTGGCCACCGAAGCCTTCAAGGCCAGCCTGAAAACCCTTTCCGGCAAAGATGCCACGATCCAGAGCCACGGCATCGTGACGGCCACGCCGGTCCTGTTTGACACCGCCAACGACGAAGCCCAGCAGTTCCAGACGCGCTATCAGAAGAAATTCAATGCCTCGCCGGATTGGCTGGCGACCATGGCCCACGACGCAGTCAATGTGGCGCTTTCAGCCAAGCCGGGCGAGGATGAGGTCAAGGGCCTGAGCGGTCTGATCAACTTTAGCCAGGGACAGGCACAAATGCCGATCCAGATGGGGGTTTATAACGGCGACAAGATCATTTCAGCCCCGGTGCAACTCCTGCCGATTGCCAAGGGTGCCAGCTTCAACTACATCGAGGCACTGCGGCAGGGCCGCGTACTCTATGTCAATGACCGCTTTATGTTCAAGACTAACGTGGTTTATACCGGTGTGCGCCTGAATGAAGTCAGTGATCTTGATCTGCAAAAAGAAACCGCAACGCTCGATATGTCGATCTGGTTTCGCTATCGTGGCAACTTCAAGCCGCAAGAACTCGACATTACCAACGCCATTGAACCAGTCAAATTTGATACGCCCGAAGAAAGCAAGTCGGGCGATGAACTTCAATATCGCCGCTACCGCATCAAGCAAAAATTCAAACTTAATTTCACCACCGCCAAACGCGCCTACGGTCAGCATATTGTCGGTATCAACTTTCGCCACCGCCAGCTCAACCGCAGCAATCTGCTTTATGTGGTGGATGTATTGGGTATGCCATCAGGTACTGCCTTGGTCGATGAATTGTTGCGCCAAAAGGTGGTTAACCCAAGCAGCGGCTGGGAAATCGATAATGCCTGGTTATCCCAGGAATTGATTAAAGAACAAAGCGACGGTGCGCCTCAATATGTCGGGCTGACCGGCGAACAACCGCAGTTTTCAAAAATCACCCTTGGCGTTTTACTTAAACCCGCCAGCATGAACGCCCGCGATGTTATTTCTGGTGAATATTTCATCTACATTGCCATTTTTGGCCTGCTCGGCAGTATTTTTGCCATTATTCTGGATCGTCCCATGGCTGGTGACAGACGGAAAATCAATCGGTTTTGGTCGGCTCCTTCCTGGCTGCTGCGGGTAATGTTCTGGCCATTGCTGCTGCTGTCGAGCGGAAACCTGGTGCTGGATTACGCATTTACCCAATTTACCCAAAGCACCACCCGAACATTGGTGAATGTCTATGAAGGGCTGTGGTGGGTGATCGGAGCGTGGCTTATCGATATTGCTGTCAGGCGCTTTATCTGGAGCGGGCTGGAGAAACAATCCAAACGCATGGTTCCCAATGTCGTCAAGTTCTTTACATCCTTGGTGATTTTTGCGCTAGCCATAGCTTGCATCATCGCTTTTGTGTTCAATCAGACACTGACTAGCCTGTTGGCCACATCGGGCGTGCTGGTTATGGTTGTTGGCTTGGCGATTCAGTCCAATATCGCCAATGTGTTTTCCGGCATTGTGCTCAACATTGAGCGTCCGTTTCGTGTTGGTGATTACATCAAGATCAACACCACGCTTGGCCAGGTGATCGACATCACCTGGCGCACCACGCGGATCGAATCCAACGATGGACAATTAATCTGTCTGGCAAACTCCAAGGTGGCAGAGGCGGAGATGCAAAATTTCAGCACCACCCCGCATGGCATAGCCGCAGAAACTATATTTCACCTAAACCCGGATATTGATCCGGCCATCGTTCTGGCGATCATCACAAAAGCCACAGTCCATTCCAAGGCCATTGCTTTCAAAGACGACCCGATGTATGAGCCAATGGTTCGCTTCAAAGGCATGGTTTGTGATAACGGGTATTGGGTGGCCGAATACGCAGCAGGTTATCGTGTCAAGATTCTGCCGAAGAAATCCAAGGCCAAAGAAGAGTTATGGAACTTCGTGCATGCCGAGTTCAAAGCGCAGGGCATCGAACTTTTCCCCCAAATTAGGTCTAGTTTAAAAACCCCTGTTTAGGCGCTTTACGTCTTTTATTTTTGGCGTGGTTAAAAAATAGGGCGTCTCAGGAAACGGAAAAAATCGTACGTTAAGGATTTGGAAACGGTCGTAGCGGTCTGAATTTACCGACACCGACCCAATCCATCATTGCACTGAGCAATTTACCCCAGTGACTTCGAGCGACTGTCCAAGTTGGGGTTGTACCAGACATTCCGGACAAAATTTTATTTGCTATGTAACCTTATGATTTATATGGAATTCGTCGATTATTGG
>NZ_JBMOJE010000266.1:0-3430 GCF_049316945.1 Propionivibrio sp.
AAAAACATCACAAACGTGAGACTTTCTAACGGAAAAGCAATAAAACAGGTTTTTTGTGCATTTTCATACTACAAACGCTCAAGGGCTAAACACAAATGAGTGATAAACTTTCACTTGCTGAATTTGTGAGCACGCAGATGAAAAAAGCCACCTCGCCAAAGGTGGCCTTCATCAAGTTACCAGTGTGGGCCGGGAACAATCCGTTTTGAAATTGCGTGATACCGGTTAGATTCTAGTCCGAAGTCTTTAAGTAGGCTTACAACGGGCTGGCTGGTGCTTGGTGCATTTGTGGTTTTTCAACAATTTTTGAAAGCCTTTATGCCAGATACAACCAACCAACCAACCGACGCGCCTGATGTCGCACCAACCAAACTCTATCCAGTCACTGAAGCCTCAGCCCGCGTCAACCTCGGGCTGACCCGCTTTCGCGCACTGGTGAAAGCCGGGCGCATACCTGGGCCAATCAGGATCACACCGAAGCGCCCTGTCTGGCGCGAGTCTGACTTAGCCGCCTTTATCGCAAAACTCTAAGGTGGTACGCCATGACCACCAACACGATGCCCGTCGGGGCAGGCACCGACACGCCTAGATTTAGCAACAGCACCAGCAAGCCACACCCTTACCGGGTAAGACCGCACCAGCCAGCGGCAAGCAATGCCGTAACAAGCCTGATCGCCAGTTTTGAGATGGCAGGTCACAAAGTCCTAAAAGACAACAACGGCGGTTTCAACATCGTCAAGTTTGGCCTGGTGCGCTACTGCAAAGACCAGACAGATCTGATCGCGTTTGCAAAGATTGTGGGGGTTCAGCAATGACAGCACCACAACTGCAACGCGCCACATTTTCGACTTCGCGCCTGATGGATTTTTTCAGTCAAAAGGAGTTGACCGCGCAGACTGGTCATCACGTCAACGACTGGCCGACGGTGATCATCAAGGAGCTGATCGACAACGGGCTGGACGCTTGCGAAGATGCCAGCATTGCACCCGTCTTACAAGTCACCTTTAATGCCGATGGCATCAGCGTTATAGACAACGGGCCGGGCCTGCCAGCGTCAACGATTGACAACGTGCTGGATTTTTCAATACGGGAATCAAGCCGCGAAGCCTATGTTTCACCGACCCGTGGAGCGCAGGGCAACGCTTTGAAAACGCTGGTAGCCATGCCGTTTGTGATGGACGGCGACCACGGCGTGACAACCATTGAAGCCCACGGCACCCGGCACACCATCACCTTGAGCGTTGACCGCATCAGGCAAGTGCCGGTCATCGATCATCAGACAGAAACGATTGAAAGTAAAAAAGGCACGTTTTTTCATGTTGGCCTGAAAAATTCACCTTGGTTAAAAACACCGAGTGCAAAGGCACGATTTTTACAAGTCGCAACCGACTACACCCGGCTGAATCCGCACCTTAATCTGACCGTCGCATGGATCGATGGATCGCTTGATGAAGTTGTTGTCATCAAGCCAACGACCGGCACCTGGGATAAGTGGAAACCATCAGACCCGACAAGTCCGCACTGGTACAACCTGGAGCGGCTGGAGCGACTGATCGCGGCGTACATCAGTAAGGAGCCGACCAAAACCGTTAGGGAGTTTGTTGCGGAGTTTCGAGGTCTTAGTGGAACCGGCAAGCAAAAGGCGGTGCTGGACACCTTGAGCTTGTCTCGGGTAGCACTTTCGACGCTTGAAACACCCGATGGACTAGACCACCTTGTCATTGAGTTGATGCTGTATGCCATGCAGCAAAACTCTAAACCGGTTCCTGCAAAGCTATTGGGTGAAATTGGCCGGGCGCATTTTGAAGCCAAGTTTGCCGCCAGCGGCTGCAACATGGAGTCATTCAGCTACAAGCGCATCTACGGCGAGCGGGAGGAACAGCCGTGGGTCATTGAAGCAGCGTTCGGTTATGGCCGGGGGATTGAATCGCGCATCATGGTCACTGGCGTAAATTGGTCACCGGGCCTACTGAATCCGTTTCGTGATCTGGCTGGCGTGAGTTTGGACACGGTACTGACCCGGCAGCGCGTTGACCACGAACAGCCGGTCATGTTTGCCATGCACATAGCTTGTCCGCAAGTCAGCTATCTTGATCGTGGCAAGTCATCATTGGTGATCGAACCAGATCAGGCTGAAGCGATTGTGCAATGCACCGAGTCGGTCACCAAAGCCTGGTGCAAGCAGGTCAAAGCAGAGGAACGCCACCTATCGGCACGGCTGAACCGTGAAGATGCTTTAACGAAGGTCAGTAAGACCAGCACCAAGGACGCGGCGTATCAGTGCATGGAAGCCGCCTATTTGAAGGCCAGCGGCGGCGGCATTTACCCGGCACACGCTCGCCAGATCATGTATGCAGCAAGGCCGTTTGTGCAGGAAATCACCGGTACCGACATGGATGACAAGTATTTCATCAAAACCCTTTTGCCAAGCTACATCGAGGAAAAGGGCGTTACCTGGAACATCGTTTACGACGCACGGGGCCACTTCACAGAACCGCACACCGGGCACACGGTTGCACTGGGCACACTGGGAGTCAGGGAGTACTTGCGAGGAATTGCAAGGCACCGCGTGAGTGAGTTGGCGTTTGATTTTGCAGAAGCACGCTATCCAACGATGGGGCCGAAAAATCGTTACCAGACCATTCTGTTTATCGAAAAAGAAGGGTTCATGCCATTGTTTGAGCAGATCAAACTAGCTGAACGGTACGACATTGCGATTATGTCAACGAAGGGCACTTCGGTTACGGCAAGCCGCGAACTGATCGACAGTCTGTGCAAGGACGGTAACGACGTTCGCTTGCTGGTATTGCACGATTTTGACAAGGCCGGGTTCAGCATTCTGCAAACACTGACAAACGACACTTGGCGCTACAAGTTTGACAACAAAGTCGAAGTCATTGATCTGGGTGTGAGGCTTGGTGATATCGACGGCTTGTCAGCGGAGCGGGTTCAGCATACCGGCGATGACCCGGCAGCAAACTTGCGGGACAACGGCGCAACCGAGGATGAAATCAAGTTCCTGCTGACTCAGCGGGTAGAGCTGAATGCTTTTACTTCAGATCAGTTTGTTGCATGGATTGAAGGCAAGCTAAAAGCGCATGGCGTTGAAAAGGTCGTCCCTGATGACGATACCTTGCATGATGCGTATCAGCGAATCCATCGCATGACCGAGGTTCAAAAAGTCATCGACAAGGCGATTGATGATATGGACGATTCTGATCTTGACCCACCCGACGACCTGGCCGATCAAATCCGCGCGATACAAGCTGACAACACGACCTTGACCTGGGACGCGGCGCTAAGGCGCATTGTTGCCAGCGACACCGAGGAGGTTGAAGTATGAAAGCCACCACCAAATCAAGCGCAGACGCTACGCCAGCACATAGCGGCAACATAGGTGCCACCATTGGAGAAAACCCGGCTTTAGCCC
>NZ_JBMOJE010000267.1:0-3417 GCF_049316945.1 Propionivibrio sp.
GACCCGGAATCCAGAGGTGCACCACTGGATTCCGGGTCAAGCCCGGAATGACGGCTGTTCTTTGGGATGACGAATGTTTTTAGGAATGACGGGCTGCTGGTGAGCTGCAAGCCTTATGAACCGGCGGTCTGCGAGTAGTCTGCCTGAACAGTGGCGTATTCATTGAGCCTTCAGGTTGATACCTTGTAGATGACCTGTTGATGCGGCTTGCAGGGGTGGTTGCAATTCAATCAAGCGCGCCAGACCGGCGCTGGGGAGTGAATGATGACGAGCAGTATGGAATCGAACGAGGACCAGCCCCGATCCGAGGCAACGCCGGAGCTATCCGCGGCAGCGGATGCGGCGCCTGAATCCGCTCCGGCGGCCCGCTTCCCGATTGTCGGCATCGGCGCCTCGGCCGGCGGGCTGGAGGCCTTCGAGCAATTCTTTCGCGCCCTGCCGGCAGATAGCGGCCTGGCCTACGTGCTGATTCCTCATCTCGATCCGAGCCACGCCAGCATCCTGACCGAAATTCTGCAACGCAGCACGACAATGCCGGTGCACGAGGCGCAGGACCAGATGGCCGTGAACCCCGACCATGTGTACATCATTCCGCCCAATCGCGACATGGCCATCTTCCACGGCATACTGCAGCTCTCGGTGCCGCAGATGCCGCGCGGCCAGCGCTTGCCGATCGACGCCTTTCTGCGCTCGCTGGCCGAAGACCAGGGCGAGCGGGCCATCGGCATCATCCTCTCCGGCACTGGCACCGACGGTACCCTGGGCTTGCGCGCCATCTTCGGCGCCGGCGGCGTCACCCTGGTCCAGGAGCCGGGCACGGCGAAATACGACGGCATGCCGAACAGTGCCATCCAGGCCGGCTACGCCGCGCAGGTGCTGCCCGCGGAGAAGATGCCGGCGGCCTTGCTGGCCATGGCACAGAAGGGCTTCGAGCGCAGTGCGGCGCTGCTCCCCGCGCTGCCGACGCCGTTGCAGCTTTCGCTGGCCGGCATGAACCGGCTGCTGATGCAAATCCGTTCGGCCACCGGCCACGATTTTTCGCTCAACAAGAAGACCACCATCGGTCGCCGTATCGAGCGCCGGATGGCGCAGCACGATCTGACCGACACCGACGTCTATAGCCGCTACCTGAAGGAAAATCCGGCCGAACTGCAGGTCCTGTTCAAGGAGCTGCTGATCAACGTCACCAGTTTCTTTCGCGATCCGGAGGCCTTCGTCGCCCTCAAGGAGGAGATACTGCCGCAACTGCTGGCCGGCAAGCCCGAGGGCTACGTGTTCCGCGTCTGGGTGGCCGGCTGCGCCAGTGGCGAAGAGGCCTTCTCGATCGCCATCGTGCTGCGCGAGTTGATGGACGAGTCGCTGGTTGGCCATCAGCCGACGTTCCAGGTTCAACTCTACGCCACCGACCTCGACGATGACGCCATCGCCAGCGCACGTTCCGGCCTCTATCCGCCCAACATCGCCGCCGACCTGACGCCGGAGCGGCTGCGCCGTTTCTTCACCAAGGAAGATGCCGGCTACCGGGTGAAAAAGGAAATCCGCGAGATGGTGGTCTTCGCCATCCAGAACGTCATCGAAGATCCACCCTTCACCCGGCTTGATCTGCTCAGTTGCCGCAACCTGATGATCTATCTGGAGCCGGAGTTGCAGAATCGTCTGATTCCGACCTTCCACTACGCCCTGAAACCGGGCGGCGTGCTCTTCCTGTCGTCATCGGAAAGCATCGGCAACCATACCCAGCTATTCACTGCCATGAACCGCAAGTGGAAGTTCTACCGCGCCGAGCACTCGACCACTTCCACGCGCAACCTGATGCACAGCGGCCTGTCCTGGGCGGCGACCAGCGGCCGGGTGACGGACGAAGCGGCAAAACTGGGCAAGGAGACCAATTTCGCCGAGCTCACCAAGCGCGTGCTGCTGCAGGCTTACGCGCCGGCCTCGGTGGTCGCCGACAACAAGGGCAACATCCTTTACGTCTACGGCGATACCGGTAAATATTTGCGCCCGGCGCCCGGCCAGGCCAGCCTCAACCTGGTGGACATGGCGCGCGAAGGCCTGCCGCTGGAACTGCGCAATGCGCTGCTGGCCGCCGCCAGCCAGAGCATGCCGACCCTCGGGCGGGAACTGCTGGTGAAGACCAACGGCGATTTTCAGACGGTCAGCCTCAGCGTGCGCCCACTGGCCGATCCGGCCAGCCAGGGACTGCTGCTGGTCAGTTTTCAGGACGTGGCTTCGGCGCCAAAACCGCTACCGGCCGGAACGTCCCGCCGCAAGCGCGCCACGGCTCCGGCCGAGCCGAGCCGCATCGAGGCGCTGGAGCGCGACCTGGCGTACACGCAGGAAACCCTGAAAGTCACCATCGAAGACCAGCAGGCCACCAACGAGGAACTCAAGTCGGGTAACGAGGAACTGCAATCGACCAACGAGGAGTTGCAGTCCACCAACGAGGAACTGGAGACCTCACGCGAGGAACTGCAATCGATCAACGAGGAACTGATCACCGTCAACGCCGAACTGCAAAGCAAGATCGAGCAACTGGCCGGCATGCAGAACGACATGAAGAACCTGCTCGACAACATCAATAGCGGCACCATTTTTCTCGATCAGAACCTGCTCATCCGGCGCTTCACGCGCCAGGCAAAACTGGTCTATCGCCTGGTGAGCACCGATGTCGGCCGGCCACTGGCCGACATCCGCTCGTACCTGGAAACTGATGAGACGCTGGTCCAGGCCCAGAGCGTGCTCGATTCGCTGGTGCCGTGGGAAGGCGAACTGCATACCAGTAGCGGCACCTGGTTCCTGGCGCGCATCCAGCCCTACCGCACGCTGGAAAACGTCATCGAAGGCGTGGTCCTGACCTTTACCGAAATCACCAAGCGGCTCAAGGCCGAGGCCATGCAGGCGGCAGGGGAACTGGCCGAAGCCATCGTCGATACCGTGCGCGAACCGCTGGTCGTACTCGATGGCGCTTTTCAGGTGATCTCTGCCAGCCGTTCGTTCTACAGCCGCTTCCAGGTCTTGCCGGAAGAAACCCAGGGTCGCCTGATCTTCGATCTGGGCAACGGCCAGTGGAACATTCCCGGCCTGCGCGAGTTGCTGGAGAGCGTCAGCATGCACAACAAGACGTTCGATAAATTCGTGGTGGAGCACGACTTTCCGCTCATCGGCCGGCGCCGGCTCCTGCTCAACGCCCGCCGCATCGTCGGCAAGCTCGGTACCACCCAGCTCGTCCTGCTGGCAATGGAAGAGGTGCCGACCGCGTAAATTTGTTCGAACCATCCGCCCCCCCCCCCCCCGTCATTCCGGCGAAGGCCGGAATCCAGTTCGTTCATCTGATCAAGATGTTGAACTAAAAACCTCAGTCTATCCACGAAAATCACGAAAGACACGAACAAAATCAAGAGCTTGATTCTTTTC
>NZ_JBMOJE010000268.1:0-3402 GCF_049316945.1 Propionivibrio sp.
GCCTGTCCCTGTGGTCTGTAATATCAGCCAGATGTTGAATTGGATCGTCGTTGACCAAATGGGTCGCGTACAAGCGACCGAGGCAGGAGAACGCATATTGAACTTGCGTAGCTATCAAAATCAGCTTCGGCAAGCGATTTTGGACTACATTGAGGTAGAAAAGCCCGCTTGGATTCAAAGCGTCACCTATGGTCGCAAGCGTGTTTTGAAGTTTTTGGGTCTACACCTAGAACAGGTTTTCGGGGAAGCAGGCCTGGTAGATGGTGTGGATCCAGACATCGTTGCTTTCTGGGATGTCTTGGCGGCAGCTGCTCGCGGTCGAAAAAATGACCAAGCAACCACAATTGGAAGGCGAGGGGAGCGTTTGTCGTTCGAGTTCGAGGCCAAACGAACAGGACGATGCCCGATCTGGATTGCGATCGATAACAACGCTGACGGGTATGACGTGTTGTCAGTAGTAGATCGACAGGATCACAGAAAGCTTTCAATCGAAGTGAAGACATCTACCATGGGCCTGTCTGGTTCAATGCATATTACGCGTAATGAATGGAACCGAGCGTTAGAAGTAGAAAACCATCTTTTCCACCTCTGGTCATTGCGAGATGGTGAAGAGCCAAAATTGGCAAGGGTTCTGCCAGGACAACTGGCTGTACACATGCCGACCGATTCTGGAAAGGGTAAGTGGGAGACTGTTGAAATCCCATTCCGTCCATTCGCGGACAACCTGTTACCACCAATGTAAGTTACGTGGCCGCAAATTGAACCCAAAGGGCACCCGGATCTGGCCACTTGTAGTCGTTTGAGAATAAACGGAATCAGCAATAATTCCAGTTAAGGCTTCAATTCCGCTCCGCCATCAACATCACTGCTCCATTTTCTTAAAGATCAAAACCAACTTGCCTACATCTGTTGCAGGGTTGACGCTACCCGTCACTGCGCAATGCCTGCACAACTGATCGGCATTGTCGATGGCATCATCCAACTTGCCTTTCAACTGGGCATAGATACCTTTTTGGCCTTTCCCGTATTTTCCGAATCCCGGCTTGGTCTTCAGAGCAGCCACCACCTGGTCGCCCACCGACTTTTTACCGGCGGGATGAAACGGCTGGCTTGTGTAGCCAAAATGAAGTAGCAACCACACTTCAAAACATGGCGTGGATGTGATGGCGACCAATGGCTTCTTTGCGGCACTCAAATCCTTGGTGCGCTGCACGGCAGTATCAAAGGTAGTGTGCCTGTCCCGGTCAAACACGCAATACACTGTGTCATACGCATCACCACTCGCCGCATCGTCCTCATACAAAACCAAGGCATGTGCCACTACACGATCTGGTGAACCACCATCATTCGGCGCTATGCGAACTACTTGCGGGTGGATGCGCAGGTCATCCAACAATTCACGAAAGTAATGCGGCTCTGTTTTGGTGCCCTCACACACGATAAGGTATCGCTTGTTCTGCGCTCGTTCGTGCCTTTCCCGCTGCAGCGCGGCGCCCTCACGCGCCTTTCGCTTACGGAACAAGTCATCAGACCCCATAAAAGTCCAAGTCTTTCAAGAACGGAATGCCGCCATAACGGCCATTTAGATAGCCACGCTCCACGGCTTCGTTATCGCGCGGACTGAAGTCCGACAATGGATACAACCGGGTGGCGCTCTTCGCATTTTTTTCCATGAACCACACCTGATCACGGCGCAGCAACTTTTGGCTCAGCAAGGTCGTGTCATGTGTCGTGAAAATGAGCTGCGCCTTGGTACCATCATGGTGCAAACGCCTCACCAAGTGATGCACCAGCAGCGGGTGCAGACTGGTATCCAACTCGTCCACAACCAAGACTCGTTCGTTTTCGATTACATCCAGCCAAGGGCCTGCAAAAGCAAACAGAGCGCGTGTGCCATCAGACTCTTCCTCTTCTTCAAACTCAACGGACTCTTGAGTATCCACATCACGATGGAAGAAGCGTGGTTCGATAAACTTTCGGCCTGCCATGTCTTTCAAAAAATCGTCCTTGATGGAGGCGAGCATCACCTTAGGCAAAGCATCAACCGAAAACACTCTCTCTTTGAGTTGGATGTCTGCAATAGAAAGGTCCGCCGAGTTCATGAACTCTACAACCCGCTTGCGATCTTCGTTCTTGCCACAGCGTTGCACTGTGTAGCCAGGGCTAAAACCCCGCATGGAATCAAACACCTGCAAGCGCAACTTGAACCAGTCAAACGCTGGCTTCAATTGCTCGTTATTCAGTTGAATCGCCGTAGAAAAGAAAAGCGCATTTTGGCGCGTTTGCGCAGCCCAGGTCTGGCGTTGCCGCCCCCCAAGAAAAGAAGTGCTGAACTTGTAAGCGTCTTTTCCGACTTCGGCATCAAAGACCCGGTGAAACCATTTCTGTGCCCGGCCCAGCGGATAGGCAATGAGCCATTCCTCGGTAAAACGCTCGCGATTGCAGCAGAAGCCATATTCGTAGCGCTCACCTTGCTCCACAAAGGTGACTTCAAACTCACTATCCGCCGCGCGCGAATCTGCCGTCAGCTTGAAGGGTGCCACATCAATCGCGTCTCCCGCTTGACTCTCCTTTTGTGAATTGAGTACCTGCCATTTTACAAACTTCAGGGCCTGAATCAAGGTGCTCTTACCTGACGCATTGGGGCCGTAAAGCACCGTAGAACGTAGCAAACGGGGCACGCCATCGTTCTGGTTAGGCATGAAGGTATTCGGCGCCTCCAACTCTTTAAAGTAAGTGGAAGCAGCCATATTGAGCGTCTGACGCTCCAGGATAGACCGGAAATTGGTAACCGAAAATTCGATAAGCATGACGGGATAATACACACTATCGCAACTTTTTTACGCAATAAGTGCAAAAAATGTTGTATGTTTTATTTTTAAGCTAACTTAACAAACGAGGCCAACCGACAAACTCCATCCTGAACTGTTCAAAATAAGCCACTAAGGAATGCTCGCTTCCTGGAGTTCGGTCACGCTTTGTTTAACAACCTTTTTGGGCACGTTGCGTGAGTCAACGAAGGGTGCGTTTACACAAACGACAGAAAAGTCTCATAGGATTTTCCGTAAAGCCTTGTTCTGCTTGGGTTTTTGTCGAATTTCGATCTCCCAAATTTAGCCCGGTTTTCAGGGTTGATTTTTGGGAAGCGCCAAACCAATAAAAATACAGACACCTAGCCTGTACGAAACCGATCGTCAATCAACACTATCGATCACTCAGGTATCAGAGGCACCCGGAAAGCCTTAACGTACGATTTTTTCCGTTTCGTGAGCTGACCCCAACTCCATCCTGTGACGTTCATAAAATACGTATTTGCGTGTTACTATAAGGACGTATAAAAGGATAACCGTATATGCGTACTTTGGTAATTGCAAGTCAAAAAGGTGGTGTTGGGAAGACCAC
>NZ_JBMOJE010000269.1:0-3396 GCF_049316945.1 Propionivibrio sp.
TTGCTCTGGAATCACTGTCCAGTTTGCCGTGGAATCAGTGTCCAGGTTCGCGTGGAATGGGTGTCCAGATTGGTGTGGAATACGCACCGGTAGGCTAAAACCGGCATTCTTTGGGTCATCTGCGTAGTAACACCCTTGGAAATGTTTCCGCCTTCGAAATCCGTCCCTCGCCAGTATTCATAGGGCTCATCTAAATGTAACGATACAGAGCTGCAATTTATAGCTTTTTGTGCTATTATATCGGTATGTCGAAAACTACCAAAGCCATCCAACAACTGCCTCCGGCTACCTTGGGCGCACTCCAGAAACTGGGGGCCGACCTGGCGGTGGCCCGCTTACGCCGCAAGGAATCGCTGCGCACTTGGGCAAAGCGCTTGGGAGTCACCCTCTCCACGCTCCAGCGTCTCGAAGCCGGCGACCCAACAGTGAGCATCGGCATCATCGCAAGCGCCTTGTGGCTCATCAACCGAGATGGTGAGCTGGGAAACTTGGCGGCACCAGAACAGGACCAGGGCGCGCTCGAGCTGAACGTTCGAGCAGCGGTGGAGCTCGGCCAAGCCCGCGCGCAGGCCTCCGCGGACGCCCGCATGCGCGCAGCCCCCCCCAACAACAGCAAGAAGGACTGAAATGCGCCTGGATGACTTGTACCTTTGGTACCTGGGAGACCCGATGCCTCGCTACGTAGGTGCCTTGAAGCTGGTTGCCGCCGGCAAGGGCGTCTCGCTCCGCTACGCCGGGGACTGGTTGGCCAATGGATTCGCACTCAGCGAGGACCTGCCCCTTGTGGACAACGAGTTCTCCCCGCCCGGGCGACTGAGCGCCAGCGCGCCCCGCGCAGTCGGTGCCGTGGATGATACGCGCCCAGACCGCTGGGGTGAAAAAGTCATCCGGTTCATCGACAAACCCAAGCGCACGTCGTTGATGGAGTTTCTCTACTACGCTGGTGACGAGCGCTTCGGGGCGTTAGGGGTCTCGACCTCACCCACCACCTACCTCCCCCGAAAAGGCGGTCCCCTGCCGCGTTTGGCGCAAGCCCAAGACCTCAGCGAGGTTGTGGCCAAGATTGAAGCCGGTGACGCCTTGACTACTTTCGAAGCCAAAATCATTGAAGGGGGTGGCAGCCCTTTAGGCGGCGCGAAGCCCAAGGCCCTTATCGACATCGAGGGCGAGCAGTGGGTCATTAAGTTCTTCAACAACGAGTACGTCGACGCTCCGCTCATCGAGCACGCAACCATGACGTTAGCAGCCCTGGCTAGCATCAACGTCGCCCAGACCCAGGTCATTCACCTCGCGGCGGCGAATGCCTTGGCCATTCGGCGATTCGACCGAGTGGATGGCCAGCGCATTCACAGCATCTCGGCGGGAACCGCTATCCGAGCGGCCACTCCGGCCGGCACCGAGCCAGAAATGGGATATCCGCAACTCGCCCGAATCCTACGCAGAGTCGGGGTAAGCCAGGGCGACGCGCATCTGGCCGATGCCCAAGAGCTGTTCCGCCGAATGGTGTTCAACATCCTGGTCGACAATACCGACGACCACGAAAAGAACCACGCGCTGTTAGTGGTGAATCCCACTGCCAATGGACGGCTGAGACTGGCCCCGGCGTATGACGTACTCCCCACCAACTCCGGCCAGGGCTATCAAGAGTTCATCTGCGGGGCGTACGGACAAGAGTCCACGCTGGTCAACGCGATGTCCCAGTGCGATGCGTTTGGGCTTCAGCCAGCCCAGGCCGCCGCACAAGTCGTCCAAGTCATCGGGGTGGTCAACGCCTGGCGCGCGCATTTTGAAGCCATCGGGGTGTCGAGCAGCGACCTGGAGAGCTTGGCAGAGCACCTCGACGGTGACGAATTGCTGAGCCAGCGACAGACGTTTGACGCCGACCGGTATCTGGGAGCGCCGCCCAAACGAAGGCCGACAAGCCCATTTCGAAGGACTTGACGCGCGGACTCACCCTTCTTCACGCGAGAAAAACTTCTTGACGCCGCCGGCTGCCCAGTCGACGGTCGTGCCCATCTTGATGTCGTAGTGCTTTGCGACCATTTGGCAATTTGTGAGTTTTTTTGTGCTCAGGTATAGCGTTCGCGCAGGGCAAGGGGGGGTTACTACGCAGATGACCCATTCCGTCACGAATATCAAACCAAGCTTGTCTTGTAGGGCTTGGGCTGGAGTTTTGCATAACGGGCATACGAAACGTCCCGTATGCCCCCTTCTAATAGGCAATCCTTCGGCGGATAGGGCTGTAGGCAAGCGTTCACTAATGACCCATTACCATGCAATAATCATGGGAATAGGACTAATTAATAAGACGAATAATTAATGGAGGTGGTGTGGGAAAACCACACATAAGCCTTGTGGCTGGAGCATGCAGATGGCAGGGCTTGAGTTAGGCGGCCTTCAATTCTTCTCGGATTACTCTCCGAAGAGTTTCTTCCGTCACCGGTTCTGCATGCGGCATCATTGCTTGGCGCAGCGCATCATTGATAAGGGTTTGATACCCCTTACCTTCTTTTGCGGCATTCGCCCGAAACACATCCAATATGTCTGAATCCAGATGAATGGTTATCCGGCTTTTGTTGCTAGCGCTAATTACGGCGCCCCGCTTGGCGTTGCTAAAGTCGTGTTCAGTTTCCATTTGGTCACCTACCATATTGTTTCCGTTGTTGCGGGACTGCTTTTCTCGCAGAGATGATTCGGATTGTGTCCGGATCCCGATAGGCGTAACAAACCACCAAGATACGGCCGAAGCCGTCCATGCCCAAAGTCAAAAAACGCTGTTCACCATAGCTCGTGTCTTCGTCGGTTAATGCGAATTCGTCGTAAAAGACGCCCTCTATATCCGCAAAGGCGACTCCGTGCTTTCAAATGTTCTCCGCGTTCTTGGTCGGGTCAAAGTCAATGTCCACGCCTCAATTATACATACTTTATACATACAATCAAGGACTCGGCCTGGTAGCGTGCGTAAGCCCGCGGCTTTGTCTTCATTGAGAGCGCCGAGTTGGTAATGCCTGACATCCGACAAGGTGAATGTGTCTATTCTTCGCCGTTGATCTGATGGTTTTGTTCTGTATTTTCTTCGTGTTTTTTTATCTCAAATCTGGGTTTTCTTCGCCTTCTTCTTCCGCTTTTTTGTTCTACCTTCTTGTCCTTTTCGTAATTCTTCGACACGTGTTTTTGCGGCGCATCGTGGTTCCTGGAGGAACCCAAACCCACGATGAACCCACCAGAAGTCGCGCCTGCCTCGGTTGCGAGGAATTTTTCGAAGCGAATCGACGTCTTCATAAGCTATTTCCTATGTAGTGAAGGCGTAGTGCCTACCGGGTATAGCTTGAAGGTTTCGGCATGTTATCTCGCGCCCCTATGGAGCCATTTGAATCGCGGCTTAATGGAGCCACC
>NZ_JBMOJE010000270.1:0-3392 GCF_049316945.1 Propionivibrio sp.
CTGGCACTTTCAAGTTGCCGAATTCATGGTAGTTTCACGGCGCCGCGCACACCCAGTAGCCAGCGTGTGTCACCGGCGAACTGGCGGACGACGAGATCCTTGAGGTCAACGACCAGCAGGACGCCATGCGGCTGGATCGAGTCCGGGATGTGGATGGGCTCCCGGTCACAGGAAGTGAGGTCGACCTGACCGAAGCGAACGGCGGCGACAGTCATTTTTGTCTTCCGCTCAGTTCGTCTTTGTCCTGCGGCAACTTAGGCATGGCGGGTTCGGTCCAGGAGGGAAAGATGGCATGTTGATCTTGTTTGCATAGTTTGACAATGCAAATGAAAGGCTGGTGGGCTGTTGTCGTGTCAGAGCTTCGGCTTGCTGCGCCACGTGGGTTGCCGTTACGGGGATTCCAGGTGGCACAACGAACGCTTGGCGTTGTCAAATTACTGTATATAATTACAGCAATCAATTTTTTTGAGCGTTACTCTTCATGGTTTCTTCCCCGTCTGCCCCTGAGTCTTTCAACGCCGGGTCTTTTCCTGGCATCCGATTGCCTGCGCTTGCTGCCGTGCCCTGCGCCCTGCCGCTTGATTCCGGAAAGATTTCTGCGGGTTTTCCCTCGCCGGCGGCGGATTATGAGGAAAGGCGGCTCGACATCAACACCTACCTGGTGCGCAACCCGGTATCCACCTTCTTCTTCCCGGTCGAAGGCCGTTCCATGGAGGGCGCTGAAATTTTTGACGGCGACGTGCTGGTGGTCGATCGCAGCATCTCGCCACGGCACGGACATATCGTGGTCGCCTTCGTAAACGGGGAAAGGCTGGTGAAGCGTCTTTATCACCGCGCCGGCCGTGTGGCACTGGTCGCCGAAAACAAGGCCTATACGCCGATCGAGATCCGGGAAGGGCTGGAGCTGATCGTGTGGGGCGTCGCCGTGGGCAAATTCAAGCGGCTGCCGGCGTGACCGATCATGCCGAGAGCCTGTGAAAAATTCAAAAATCCATGGCCCGAGGCCAGGCTGCGCGCCCGCAAAGCCGCAAGGGGGCAAAGCCAACGCAAAGCCCCCCCATTGTTTGCAAAGGTTTTCTTTGCGAAACCTTTGCTCCTTTGCGCCTCTGCGGTAGGTGTTCTGGCATTTCTTCACAACCTGTGACGCCTATGCCCACGCCTGTGCCAATATTCGCCCTGGTCGATTGCAACAACTTTTACGCCAGTTGCGAGAAGCTGTTTAACCCCAAGCTGGCCGGCGTGCCGGTGGTGGTGCTCTCGAATAACGATGGCTGCGTCGTCGCCCGTAGCGCCGAAGTCAAGGCGCTGGGCATCCCCATGGGCGTGCCGTGGTTCAAAATCCATGACCAGGCCAGGCAGCACGGCATTGTCGCCTTTTCATCGAACTACGCGCTCTATGCCGACATGAGCAATCGCGTGATGGAAGTCCTGGCGCAGTTCTCGCCGGACATCGAGGTTTATTCGATTGATGAATCCTTTCTCGACCTGGCCGGCTTCGAATCCATCGGCCTGGCCGAATACGGGCGGCAAATCCGCGAGCGTATCCAGCAATGGCTCGGACTCGCGGTTTGTGTCGGCATCGCGCGCAGCAAAACGCTGGCCAAGCTGGCCAACCATTGCGCCAAGAAAAATCTGGCCGGTGCCAACGGCGTCTGTGACTTTACGGCCATGTCGGCGGCGGACATGGATTCCCTGCTGGACAGAATCGACGTGGCTGAAGTCTGGGGCGTCGGCCGCAAACTCGCGCCGCGCTTGGACGCCATGGGAATCCGCACGGTCAGAGCGCTGCGCGATGCCGACGCAAACAGCGTCCGCGCCCGCTTCTCGGTGGTGCTCGAACGCACGGTGCGCGAACTGCGCGGCACCTCCTGCCTGGCGCTGGAAGAAGTGGCCCCGGCCAAACAGCAGATCATCTGCAGCCGCTCCTTTGGCCAGCGCGTCCATGATTTTGACGACCTGCAGGAAGCCGTGGCCAGTTACATCAGCCGTGCCGCCGAAAAGCTGCGGCAGCAGGACTCGCTGGCCGGTGCGGTCACGGTGCACATCCAGACCAGCCCCTTCAACCTTTCCGAGCCCCGCTATCAAAAGGCCGTCACGCTCCCCCTGCCCGAAGCCACGGCCGACAGCCGGCTGCTGGCGCGCTGGGCATTGCTGATCCTGAAGCAAATCTATCGGCCAGGCTTTGCCTACCAGAAGGCCGGCGTGATGCTCTCTGACATCTGTCCGCGCCGGATGCATCAGCCGTCCCTGTTCGGAGCCCTGGGAGAGAACGAGCGCTTGATGCGCACACTCGACCGCATCAATTCGCGCTGGGGTCGCGGCACCCTGCGTCTCGCTGCGGAAGGCATGGGCAAGGAATGGCAAATGAAGCGCGGGCATCTGTCGCCGGGCTATACCACCGAGTGGGCCGGCTTGCCGACGGTGCAGGCCAGATGACTGCAGGCCGCATGGATAGGCGATCTGCACGCCATACGCCTGAAGAGTGGCGTATTCAGGCTGTCTCTGGATGGTTGCCTTGTAGATCGCCTATTCATGAGGCTTCCAATGAGGCTGCCTGTATTTCACCACCATCGTTCCGCCCCCTGATCGCGCCCCGTGGCTCCATGGCATACGGACAGTAACGAGCGACTGAACGGGACGACCCACAAGCTCACAACTTTCCGGGTTGTGAAGACTGGCTGAGCATCGTAAAATGGCCAACTTCGCGGGCGTCGTATAATGGTAATACCCTAGCTTCCCAAGCTAGAGCCGTGGGTTCGATTCCCATCGCCCGCTCCAAGAACAAATGCCTTCAGGTCGCTGATCTGAAAGGAAAAAAGCCGACCTTCGCGGGTCGGCTTTTTTGTTGTCTGGTCGCGGTCTGGTCACATATGAATTATGCGCCAGCTACGAACTGAAGGATCAAATTCTCGTCGTTCGCGGGCACGACCCGAACGGCTACAGCCAGCAGGTCTTCGCGGATTTCCTCAAAGGCCTCGTACGGTTTCGAATTCATCGCCGGGGCGGTGACCGGAAACAGCACGTTGGCGGGCAGGGCATTGCGTTTGCGCAGGCGGCGCACCTTGTCGACCCACTGGCCGCCGTGCGTCAGTATCTTGGTCGAATCGCCCTGCGCCAGATAAAGCGGTTTGATGACACGCGCGGCTTGACCATCGGCCATACAGACAAAAGGGAAATTCACGGCAAAATCGTCAGTGCCGATCTTTTCGCGCCGATACTCGGCGCCGATCTTGGCTCGGAACAGCAGTCTGCGGACATCATTTTCCAGCAGGCGCTCCTGATATTCCTTGGTCACGAAATTGCGCTCGATATAGTGGTCGAACAACGCGTCAAGTTTTACCTTCAGACTTCCTGATCCAGTCCGTATTTATTCAGTATTTATAGGAAATTAG
>NZ_JBMOJE010000271.1:0-3374 GCF_049316945.1 Propionivibrio sp.
TTCCGTGGAAACGATCCTCTATTGCAAGCGAATATTTTGAAATGAGAACTGCTGCTTACGTGTCAGTCGTGTGTTGCGGGAATTCGAGTTGCTTGACAGCGTCAAGCTGCGTTTGATTACCAACGGCAGCCTTATCCACAGACTGGCAGTGCGCAAGGAAATCGCCAGTATCGGAGCACTGAACGGAGAGGTCTGGCTCAAATTCAATCGCGCCACGAAGCCAGGTATCGAGCGAGTCAATGGCATCCTAAAATCATGGCGTCTTTGTTGCAATGCGCTAAATTGGCACCGACATGGCTACAGGTCTGCTATTTTGCGATCAATGGTGAGGAGGCGGATCGATCAGTCTATCTTGAACTCGTCAAATCGTTCAAAGGAAAGATAATGGGCGTGCATCTTTACTCTTTGGCACGCCCGTCATTCCAGCCTGATGCGGCAAGGCTATCAAATCTATCGCAACAATGCTTCCAGCGCTTTGCCAGATGCGTATCCTCGCTAGGCATCGAGGTTATTGTCGCCCCCTGAGTGCGGTGAAGATCAACCCGCTTTTTTCTTGGCTTTGGCTGACTTCTTTAGCGTCTTGAAAAGTTCCGATTCTTCACTCTTCAAGTACTCGACGACATCCATGTCTTCGCGCTTAATGCGCTGAATGTCGATCTGTTCGACGTGCACGAGACGGAGCAACTCGCGGACTGGGCGCGGCATGTTGCGTCCGCTCTCGTAGCGCGAACCGCCACTTTGCGTGACGCCGATTTTTGACCAGAACTGCTGCTGATTCAAACCAAGTTTGTGACGAATCTCGCGGGGATCGGTCTTTTCGATGGTTTTTGTGCTGTTCATTTTGATCCTTTCATATGGCTAAGTGCCGTAGGTTTGTCGAGGCTCTATTGGCCTCGGTCGATTATCTTTCCCATATAACTTTCGTTATACGCTGCAATTATAGTATATGCTCATAATTGATTGCAAGTAGCATGTTAAAAGAACATGCGACTAACCTGCTCTCCACTTTCCCTTGCGAAATTAGCCTTATGTTTCAACGCGACATTGCGGTAGAATCGCGACCTTTCGTGACCAAAAATTGGATTTTGTATGGCGCTGATAGTTCAGAAATTCGGCGGCACGTCGGTGGCAACGACGGACCGTATCAAAAACGTGGCCAGACGAGTGGCCCGCTGGAAAGCTCAGGGGCATGACATCATTGTCGTTCCCTCGGCCATGTCCGGCGAGACCAACCGCCTGATCGGGCTGGCCAGGGAGATTTCTGATGCACCCGACCCACGTGAACTCGATGTCATTGCCTCGACCGGTGAGCAGGTCACCATCGCCCTGCTGGCCATGGCTATGCACGAGGAAGGACTCAAGGCGAAAAGCTACACTGGTGCGCAGGTGCGTGTGCTGACCGACAGTACCTTCACCAAAGCGCGCATCCTGCAAATCGCCGATGAAAAAATCCGCAAGGATCTGGCCGAAGGCCATGTCGTTGTCGTCGCCGGGTTCCAGGGCGCCGATGAACACGGAAACATCACGACACTCGGCCGTGGCGGTTCCGATACCTCAGCTGTAGCGCTGGCTGCGGCGTTGAAGGCTGACGAATGCCAGATATATACTGACGTTGATGGGGTCTATACTACTGACCCGCGCGTTGTGCCGGAGGCGCGCAAACTCGACACAATTACCTTTGAAGAGATGCTGGAAATGGCCAGTCTGGGCTCAAAGGTACTGCAGATCCGCTCTGTCGAATTCGCCGGCAAATACAAAGTCAAACTGCGGGTGCTCTCCAGTTTCCTGGACGAAGGTGAAGGCACCCTGATCACTGTTGAGGAAGAAAATAAAATGGAACAACCGATCATCTCCGGAATCGCCTTCAATCGTGATGAAGCCAAGCTTACCGTGCTTGGTGTTCCAGATCGCCCAGGCATCGCCTATCAGGTTCTTGGCCCGATTGCCGAGGCCAATATTGACGTAGACATGATCATTCAGAATGTTGGCCATGATGGCACCACCGACTTCTCTTTCACAGTCAATCGCGCTGATTACAACAAGGCGCTTGAGGTTCTCAAGGAAGTCACTGCCAAGATGAATGCGCGCGGTGTTGTCGGCGACAACAAGACCTGCAAGGTTTCTGCAGTAGGAGTTGGAATGCGCTCCCACCCGGGCGTTGCCAGCAAAATGTTCAGTGCGCTGGGCGCCGAGGGAATCAACATCCAGATGATTTCAACTTCCGAAATAAAGATTTCGGTCGTGATCGAAGAAAAGTATCTTGAACTCGCCGTTCGAGTCCTGCACAAGACTTTTGGACTCGAAAAAGCCGATTAATACCATTTAGAGTATGGTAGTGGTTTGACCGGGCGGGGTGAAAAGGCTATCATCGCGCCCTTCTGGAGACGTGGCCGAGAGGTCGAAGGCACTCCCCTGCTAAGGGAGCATTCGGGCAAAACCTGAATCGAGGGTTCGAATCCCTCCGTCTCCGCCAGGAATACCTTGGCTAACTCTCTTTAGCCAATTCGATAACCCCGCTACACGCCAGTGTTTGTGGGGTTTTTCGTTTATACCTCCGCACCTCGAAATTAATCCGGAAGCATAAAACACCCCGAAATGGCGTTCTTAGCGTGCTTTTTCTCGAAACCTCCGGACTTCGGGATTTTAGTGCAGAATTTTGAAACCCTTGCTGCACAAGGCTTTGCGGGGTGTCGGCTGTTGAGTTCGCGATGGCATATGTTTTGGTTTTGTGAGAGATGGCAACGAAAGCCGCACTGGCTTAAAGCTATTCTGGAAACCGTAGCTCATTCTGATAAATAGACTTCCCGCTTTGTCCGATGATGGTTAGCTTAACTACATGCAGATCAGACTCATTAGCAACAGGGCCGGAGAGGTCAACGTTAGCGTGAAATAACTCTGATTCAAGGCAATAAAAAACTCGCAACCAAAATCGCGATTTTTAAATTATTTCATAATCAGGGGCGCTGCGTCACTGCTGCATGAAAGTTAGTCCAGATGTACGGCGTCTTTGCAGGTTACCCCCTCCATTCACCGAGATTACAAGTTGATTTTTCTAAATGACTTCATGCGTACTTCACGATGATGTCACGGACGTCCTTGTCGCTAGAGATCGATTCAAAATCCCTCTTGATCATTCCTTTGGCCCTTCACTAGGTAGAGGTTTTACTTGAATTCTTTTTGCACGAGCAGAGGAACGGTCGCGGAGATAGCCGTCTCCTCGGCCTTTCAGACTAGTTAATGCTTCAGGGGCCATGTGGACGTTTGGCGCGTTTTTCTTGGCTTCTTTAACATCCATTGGCTTCAGAACAAGCCATGTTGCTGCAGCATTGACGCATGAACACCTCGGCAAACCCCGATGACATATTTTTGCTCCG
>NZ_JBMOJE010000272.1:0-3341 GCF_049316945.1 Propionivibrio sp.
ACGGTCAGCTTGCATCAGGGTTTCCGTCTAGCCTGCCTAATGATGCTGACTACATCTGCAGCAAATTCTTACGCGCTTGGCACGGCCACCCCAACCGACATTCCGGGGGTGCTAATTCTGGATGCTCACGTATCGGCCGATTACGTAAATAATATAACCGTTGGCCCTGCGGGCAATCCGCCCTTTGCTCCGGGCACTGAGGTGAATAAACTCCAGACAACTCAGCCGTTTATTGCCATCCGTTCCTATTACACCCCCTATGATTCCAGCAAATCCGGGCAAGCCGGTGGCTGGATTTCGCCGATTGCCGAGGTGCGCGGTCTGAGTCGTGCCGAATTATTATCAAAACTGGCGCTACCGATCAATCCTGATGGCACTCGGAACAACACCTTTGCGCTGGTTATGGTGCCGAGCGGGGTCAGTTTTTGGAGCGGACCCGCCGGGCCGATCACCAGTTCCAAGACGCCGCCTGTCGGCAGTTACTGGGGTGCTGGCGGCGGCATTCAGTACTATGTGGGGCGCAAGGCCGGTGACGTCCCGGGATTTCAGGTGCCACTCAAGAATTACGTATTGGCAGCCCCCATGGGCGAAACAAATCTTCTTGCTTATAGCCCAAGCCTGAGCGGCAATGCCCACCGTGTCGGGCAGTACCTGGATGGTCTGTCGGTGCAAGCCTACAGCGATCTGGATCGGGTACTGACAACACTGGACATGATCAATCTCTCGGCACCTGCCGGGGATCAAAAGCTGCAACAGGTCATCGGTCAACTGGGGGCGGAGCGGTATGGTGCGCTTGGCCTGGCAAGTCTCTACCAAGCGCGACTGTTCATGGATCGCATGAGCGAATTTTCTGGAAAGTTAAATCCTGCAGGGGGAGGCGCCTCTGTAGTCAGCGACGTTGGAAATCTGACCTGGATGCAAACCCAAGGGGCACGTGCCAAGCAGTCATCGGACGCCGATCGCACGGGATTTACCCAAACAACGACGATGCTGGTCGCTGGTACTGAAACGAAATACGCGGAGAACTGGAAGCTAGGTGTTGCCGCCGCCTACTTGTTTTCCAACCTCGATTGGGCGAATAGCGCTCCGGGTGACGGCGAGTTAAAGACAGGCTATTTGGGTGGCTACGCAACCTACCGGGTCGATGACTTTAGGGCAACGGGTCAGGTTTTTCTTGGCTACAGCCGCATTGATACAAGACGAAACATCAACATCCCAGACGCAGGCTTGTGGCCAGGTTACTCCTTCGCGATTGATCGAATAGCCAACGGATCAACCGAGGTCAAGGCGAGCGGTATTCGCCTCGACATCACTCAAATGGCCACCCTCGGACAAACAAAGTTGGCCCCGTTTATAGGTATTGACTACCAACACTTCGCGCGGGGGCAATTTACTGAAACGGGAGCTGGCAGCACCAATCTGCAAGTGCAATCAAAAAACATGGACGATTTGCGTTTGCGGCTTGGTGTTTCAGTTGAGCATACAATGGGACGCACGAGCAATTTGGACTGGTCTTTGCATAGTCACCTATTGACGGCTCACAGGCTCAGTGGATCGTCCGGGGAACTGGTTGCGAGCTTTGAGGCGCAAAACAGTTCGTTTTCATCAAACGCCTGGCGCTCCCCTAAAGTGCTTAACCAGGCAGGTATTGGCATGACCGGGCGAGGCCAGACTGCCGATTTCGCTCTGAATTACAATTACGAGCAGGGCTCAGGATTTGCGGCAAGCACATTGACGCTCAGCGCGGACTGGCGATTTTGAACAACCCTCAGCCCAAGGCTTCCTGTCAGGTATCAGCCTGCTTTGGCTTGTTACCCTCGGGCACAGACAGGAGAGGCCGGGTTACAGAAATTGACTGAATTTGGCTTTGCTTCTGTTTCAGATCAGCACTACGTCACAGACGCCAACGGTAATTCGAAAGTTGGCGCCATAGCAGATCAGCTTTCGCATCTCACGACTTACGCCAGACACCAAGAAGCAATTTTCCAATGCTGTTCCTTGATTCTTGGCTCGCCTTGCAATTTCACGGAAGGCTCGTTGGTTCAAACGGACAATTCGTCCCACATATTTATTAAGGTTCATCCAATACCTCGCGGTTGATTAGAATGATGGGTTATCTCTGATGTACTGTTGTTGAACTATTCATAATAGGCGGTTCTTCGCGCAGTATCTAGAAAAACTTGTAGGCTCTCTGTGATTGAATTTCGGTGGTGATGGACATCATCTCGTTGAGTCCGCAACTCTCCACAGATTCCGCCTGTAACCCTGTGGGTAACCACTGGATAACTACCGTAGGTTGATCCCAGGTCAGGGATTATTTCGGTTGCTCAAGGATTGGGCGTTACAGATTGGCGATGATCAGCAAAACATGAAGGCCAGCCAAGCTGGATCTTCGATGAAGCTCAGTAGCAGGAAGCTGCCAATGCGAAACGACAAGAATTCCAGGTTGGTAGAAAACTCACTCGAAGTCATCGTTGTGCAACATTTCTGAAAATTGCACCTTGTTTATGTGGATGTCCGGTGGGAAGAAGGGGCAACAGACCAAGGATAGTAGGGGGAGACCGTGGATTCTACGAGTTCTACATCTGAGGCGTCGGCAACGATTCGGAAGTTTGCATTATTACAGGTCATTCACTCCTCCCTTAAGGAAGGAACTTGTTATAGGAAGACACGGTAGGAGCAAAAGCCCTGGAGCCTTACCTCGTACTAAAGATACGGGGCTTGCGGCTCCTATCGGGTCACCTTTTGCAGTGTTCTATTGACCTCGCTCACCAAGAAGCGGTTTTCCAAGTCATGGCGGCCTTCACGTATGGCTCGGATTTTTATCTCCTGAAATAAATGGTCGTTGAGACTGACGATTCGTCCAATGTAGTGGTTTAGCATTTGTTTCATCTTTGAATATCCTCAGCTTTCCTGTGACCGTATGTGAATTGCCGCGCATTGGCGTCATTCGTCTCCTCCCTTAAGGAAGGCGTTTGTGCAGAAGACCCGGGTAGAGACAAAAGCCCATCGTCGAGACTTACTCCGGCATAAATACCGGGGCTTGCGTCTCGACTCGGGTCAGGAATTCAATCGGCACAGTTAAAAAAATCCCCACCATGTCATTCGTCTCTCCCTATAGGAGGGAGCTTGCGAAGAAGAAACGGGTTGAGACAAAAGCCCATCACTTCGCCTTACACCGGCATAAATACCGGTGCTTGCGTCTCAACTCGGGTCATTAGCGGGGATTCAAATCTCGAAAGGGGGTTTCGAGAGGAGGGTTGATTCGATGGTTGGAGTTTATGCTGTGTTATGGCCCGCTCAAATCCAGACAAACAAACCCGAGCTGGATGAGGATGAGA
>NZ_JBMOJE010000273.1:0-3336 GCF_049316945.1 Propionivibrio sp.
ACGGTCATCGTGGACGACAGCAACCCGGATACACCGGATACGCCAGACGAACCGAATCAGGAGGTTGTGCTGGTGAGCATCGCCGGACCGGCAACAGTGAATGAAGGCAGCACCACGACCAACTACACGGTAAGCCTGACCGAGACACCGTTGACAGCCGTGAACGTGAAGCTGACCTATACCGGCACGGCGACCGATGGCACCGACTACACCAAGGAAGTCGAAGTGACCGTGCCAGCGGGCAGCAAGACCGCCACATTTGATCTGGACACGATAGATGACGTGTACGCCGACAACGGCGAGACCATCATCGTGAAGTTGGGCGCGATCACCGGCGGCGGCTTTGAGAGCATCAAGGCCGATGCGACCAAGGACAGCGTCACCACGGTCATCGTGGACGACAGCAACCCGGATACACCGGATACGCCAGACGAACCGACACAAGAGAGCGTTCGTGTTCAGGTGTACGCCGTAGTCGGAACGAACGCAGACAATACCCTACAGTTGGCGGATGCCAACAGTGTGCCTGAAGGTCAGAAAGCCACCTATGTGGCCTACCTGCTCGATCCTGATGGCAAAGTCATTACCGACGCGACGGGCAACGTGAACATCACCTTTGCCGACGGCAGCGCGGGTGCCACGGATTACAGGTCCACGACCACTAATGTGCCGTTGGGAGTGACCTTTCCGGCTGATGCGCTACTTGACAAAACCACGCCCGAGTCAGGCGAGACGTTCACCGTTAACGCAAGCGGCTATGACAACGAGAAGTCTTACGAAAACGTGGAGTACGGTGCTGCGGTTACCACCACCATCACCGATGTTGCGCCGCCAAACCTCACGGCTTGGAGCGATAACAATAACAACGGTACTGGCATCGAAAGCGGTATCGACAACCAGACTGTAAAGTTTATCGTCACCAATAAGACCACTACGAACACTTTTTCGTCTGAAAACGCTAATTGGTCTACATCTCCAGTATTGACTGAAAATGGAACCTTATCTCCCTCTTTGGTGTCTGCCAATCTTCCAAAGGTGAATTCGCTTGATGCAACCGCTGATGTCACCTTTACATTTTTGTCGGAGGTTGCGTCTTTTCAAAATGTGGTCGGCTGGTATGACCTGGGAAACCCAGCCGTTGGTCATGTTGTTTGGGCCAATGCATCCAACGGAGCATCAACATACACGGTGAAGGATGTGCCTGCTGGTACCCAATTGGCTTTCTTCATGATTGCAAATGGAAATCTGCAGAACCCGGGACTGATACATGATGGCGACACGGTGTACTTTGATGCAGCGCGCCAAGCTCATGCCAACAGTGCGAGCGGTACTCTTTTGAAGTCTCAATTTCAAAATGCTGTTTGGTTCTCTGACTCTGTTGACAGCGGAGGGAGCAATCACGCAATCGCTGGTTTTGCGGATCCATCCGATCCATCCCTGCTCACGGTCGCCATGGAAGACTACAAGAGCCCTTCGTACCAGGATTTCAACGATGTCAAGTTCACAGTTCATGTGGGTGACGCAGTTGAGTCCAGCGCGACACCGGTGGCATTCAATCTTGGGGTGGAGATTGATCAGCCTGCAGCACTTGTGGAGAGCGCCAGGGTCGCCTTTACTCTGGGTGACGGAGATGTCATTAATATTGCTGAGGTGATGGCTGTTGGTCAATCCTTGGGGTTGGCCGTTAAGGAAACCGGATTAGGCACAAATGTGTTTGATATCGCGAAAGATCCACTCATCGCCGGTGATCTAGTTGATGCAGGAAAATACGACCAGTTGCTTGACAGTTTCAAGATTGACGTGGGGTACACGAAAGTTAGCCCACCGACTGCTGGCAGCTTCGACGCAGTCGATACCGCAACCAACCGTCAGGCAGAGGTTACCATCAGTATCTTTGGATTAGCAGATCCGCTGACTGAGACTGCGCATTTCTTTTTGAATAAGGAGCAGCACACCTGATCGCCAATCGTTCGTTGAGGGTAAGATAAATCCAATGAGCAGGTGCTGGCAACAGCACCTGCTTTTTTATTTGAACTGCCGACCAGCCATGCCGCAGCACACCATTTTTCTTGCTGCAACAGCCATGCCGCCGCACCGTTTTACACGGGATTTATAAGCTTTTTAAGCTTATAGCCCACGCTGGACAAGCGTGGTGTGCTACTAAAATAATATCATTCTAATGATAGCGATGCACCAAAGCAGCGCCACTTCAGCGGCCAGCCTGGCATCATTAAAGCCAGCCGCTAAAAATCCCCCAGCAGCGCCCACAGCCCCAGCCCGAAAAAGATCAGCGCAGAAGTGATATGCACCGCCCGCACGGGCAGCAGTCGTGTCATGCGCTCGCCCAGCCATACCACTGGCGCGTTGGCCAGCATCATGCCCAGCGTGGTGCCGGCCACCACCCAGAAAAGTGCCTGATATTGCGCCGCCAGCATGACGGTGGCGATCTGCGTTTTGTCGCCCATCTCGGCCAGAAAAAATGCCACCACGGTGGTGCCAAACACACCATAGCGCGGTGCGGTCGGCTGATCATCATCGTCGAGCTTGTCGGGGATCAGCATCCACACCGCCATGGCGATGAACGAGGCAGCCAGCACCCAGCGCAGCAGATCCGGCCCCAGCACGGTGGTAACCCAGGCCCCGACCGCGCCAGCCAGGGCATGGTTGGCCAGGGTGGCGACAAAGATGCCCGCCGCAATCGGCCAGGGCTGGCGAAAACGAAGCGCCAGCACCAGTGCCAGCAGTTGAGTTTTGTCGCCAATTTCGGCCAGGGCGACGATGCCGGTGGATATCAGAAAAGCTTCCATGAGGGTCTCCGGCCGGAAATTAAAACCCATGACTGCACGACATCCCCGGCCAAAAACGGAGGTGTGCAGTCAAAGGTCTCGCCAAAATCCGTATGCTGGACCCTGCTTGCGCCATGTTTGGCCGCAGAAGGCAAAACAAGTCTGTTGACGCAAGCCCCTTTCAGCAAGAAAGGGCGGCTACTCCCCAATGACAGCCAACATTTTAACTTTCATGGATTCTTGCCCACTCCCAATGATGAACCCGTTCGCCCTGAGCGTAGTCGAAGGGCATGTGACCAAGTGGGTGGTTCGACAAGCTCACCACGAACGGAGGGCACGCTAACGGGCGGGGGTTTCACGTTAACGGGAGGTGTTTCAGGTTAATGCGCGGGCTGCTCACACCAATCTGGCGCGTTTTTTGCTTTGCTTTGGTGCGTTTTTGTCAGAAACAACATCAATGCACTCATAAATTGCAATTAACTCAAAGAGGTTCTCATGGAAGCACTCAAACAGGGCGCAGATGCCTTGTTCATTCTTCTCGGCGGCATCA
>NZ_JBMOJE010000274.1:0-3255 GCF_049316945.1 Propionivibrio sp.
CGCTGGCACCATTAGGCCGCGATTCGGTGGCTCCAATGGGGCGAGATTTGTCATCTACCGGCCAGCAGCTGGGCGTTTTCCCCAAAAACAACAAATTTTCCGTCCGGGATTACCATTACAGACAGTCCTTCGTCCTACTATGCCGTTGTGAAATCTAGCTTGGCGACGGCAATCGCTTGCACGCAGCAAACTGATTGTTCGCTGTCTGGACGCGGTGGTTCGCAGTGTGGCTGGAATTACGCGACCGTAAACACTGGCACTTCGACCTTTTCCACAAGGGTATGCGGAACATTTTATTCTTGGGCAACTGCCAATCAAATCTATGGCTGGAATATGGCGTCAAACAACAGCGCACCTTTCAGTCTGCAAAACGCATTCGCGGTTGCTCCGGCATTCAACTCGCAAAGCACCGTTTCGACTGGCGATTTGCAATTGTGTGTCAATAACACCTACAGCTCATACACCAGCCCAGCGCCGGCGAACCAGCCTGATGCTTCAGTAAACATGAGCACTGCATTAGCTTGTGGCGGTACGAACTGGGACGGAATCACCCGTCCGGCAGTGTCGTACACGACCCAAAACCTCAATTGGGTGGGCTATGTCTTGCCGACAATTAGCTGGCTTAAAGCAGCTTGTCCGACTTGCTACACATATCCCTATGACGACATGTCGTCAACTTTTACATGCGAAAAGGGCCTCAACGCTCAGGGCAGCAACATGCTCGATTACACAATAATGGTGAATGACATTTCCAACACATTTAATTGAACACTGCGGCTCTATCCGAAGAACGACGGCCACTGCTCAGTCCGTCGTTAATAGGCATTTACTGAATCGATAAACTCCTGCTCTACCATTTTCCCGATACCGCTCCAGTAAATGGGCCAAATGGTATTGGAAATTGGAATCACTGCGTTTCCAGAAACGGAACTTCCCGAATAATAGTAGCCTCGGTAAATTGACTGCTTTACGTTGTTGGTGTGGAGTTCTGGAAAGAGGTTGTACAGGGAAACGTCAAGGAAACCTTGCATGGAATATGCCACCGAAAATTTGTAGTAGCTATTGAACTGTACCGGCATTGAAGCGAGATCATAGTTCATGATCCGGTAATCGGTAGGTCTTAACGTATCGCTTGAAATTGTGAATATCTTGAAGGCTGGGTTGTTGCCAAATTTCGGCGTTATGGACGGCGTAATTTCAAGCACGATATCCGCTGACAGGATGCGGTATTCGCTCATGTGCGTATGCGCACCAAGCGTCAACGCCACAAGCCCCGGGTATTTCGCAAGTACCAGTATAAATTTTTCATAAAGACCTGGCTGCCACATCATTGTGGCGCTTGTGATGTGACCGTTGCTCGCCACATTGCCCGCGGTGGTGGCCGTTGTTCCTAATACGGCGCCGGGAGGTATATGCATTAAGAGCCACACTTTCTTGCCCTGCGCCTGGGCAGAGGCGAGGCTTGAATCAAGCCAGGCAAGTTCGGGCGACACTTCGCTTGCCGTCTCCGCGTACGCAAACGGGACGGTATTGAGGCCGATCACCATCAAATTTGTTCCCGCCGGCTGCGTTGAATAATAGCCGCCCGCCTTAAAGGAGCTTAGGAATGCCGGTTGGGCTGTGGTGCCATTTAAAAATTGGTTATAAAAACTCCCCACCGTTTGGGAAAGAAAACTGGGTTCCGGAACTAAACCTCCGTAAGAATCGCTGTTCCCGAGAGCGAACATGACGGGAAGGTTGCCGACCGCCGCTCTTATCTGGGCGGTAACAAAGGCCACCGTCTTGTCGGCAAAGGTCTCCATCCCTGGAATGTCTTCAACATTCCCATTGCATTTCTTGAAATGGACTGAAAAATAATGCCCGAGAAGATCGCCCGTATAAATTACGAAGGGACTCGTGCCCAGGTTCTGACTTATGCTTGAGAGCGCGAGCACCAGAGAAGCGTAGTTGGTGTCGTCATTCCACGGCGAAGGGGGATTGGTCGACGTCTGAAAAATACCGGCCCACGCACTGGGATCAGCAGCGTTAAGGGTTGTGAAAAGCGAGGTGTCGTCAAAAGGATTGAAATGAATATCCGAGAATACAAGCACGGGGAATTCGCTGACCGTATTGGGGCCACCACCGCCACATCCAACGGTTATTGAACTCAGAGAAATAGCGCCGAATGCCCATGCGGAATTTTTAATGAATTCTCTACGTGTCGTTTTCTTCACGGTAAGCGAATCGGCACTATTCTTTGAATCGTTGTTGATCATGTTTTCTCTTTTATGAAGCAAAATGTGCGTGCTCACTGGGGGATTCTTCACCAGCGGAGAGGATTGTGATCAACCCCCAATCTGAAGCATGAAGATGCTACACCACGAACTTTCGATTAGATATAGGGCAAGGCCACGAAATTCCATGATTGAGATATACCCGTTTGAATGGCGTGATGCCCCGGAGACCGGCCCTTCAAACCATCACATTTCAGGGCCGTCAGCGACGTCTTACGCTGCGAAGCCGACCGTGAGCCAAGAAAATGGAGAGTGCCAGGTTCAATGTCGGCTTTCGGGTGGCTCGACCTGATCAACGGCCGGTTTGGGGGAGTTGAGGCTACGACCGCTGATGGCCGTACTGAGACAGATGCACTCCTGGCGATTCGTATGCAAATCATCTGTTGCGGTGCACAATAAAAATTCAATAATAAAATTTGGATACTCGTATTTCCCAATCCGAGCATCAGCCAGAAGCAGGGATAGGGTTTTCAGTGGATTGGGTAGCATACTTTGGAATGGAATCACTGGCAGGGTTTGCTGTGGAATGGGTGGCCGGTTTCAGGTGGCATGTCCAAAAGCAACATGAATCTCGAGAAGTGGCACAATCCTCCTGTCAAGCGCATCCTATTGCCTGCAATTGCCAATCCCCGAAGCCAATGATCAATCGAAAACACCTACAAAAGGAGTGAACGTGCTGACGAACCCCCGAACACTATTCAGAATCATCAGCCTGATCTTTGCCATTAGTTCAATCCCCAGTGTCGCGTGGGCCCAAGCCTATCCAACCCGGGAATTGCTCTCGACAACAACAACAGTCGTCGGCGAAGTCATTCGATACCCGACGACAGGCCCCGCGCGCATCACCGCGAACATAGTGACGATTGCCCCTGGCGCTGAAACCGTTTTCCACCGTCACCCCGCCCCCATGTTTGCTTACATCCTTGAATGAGAGCGCCGAGTTGGTAATGCCTGACATTCGCCAAGGTGGAAGTGCCTATTC
>NZ_JBMOJE010000275.1:0-3192 GCF_049316945.1 Propionivibrio sp.
CTTCCCGATTCGAATGTTGGAAAAGGGGAAGTTATTTCGTAGGCGTTCCTTAGCAATACCCAGGCCCGGGCCATCCTCAACAACGGCCCGGCGTCCTTCACTGACGAAAGCGGTCTGGCGCTTAGCGAGGAAAGGCAGCCGGCTGCACTGGTGTTACGCACCCGGCGCGCAATCCAGAACCGCGTGCTCGGCATCATCGACACCGGAGCACCGAACCACTGGGTTGAGGCCAATGTCCTGCCGATCATTGCCAGCGATGGAAGCATTCGCCGCGTCCTGCTGACCATGGTGGATGTCAGCGAACGGCACTGGCTGGAAGCCAGGCTCGAACAGTTATCCGTGCGTGATCCGCTGACCGGCGCTTTCAACCGGCGGCGCACACTGCACCTGCTGGATGAGGAATGCCACCGTTCGCTACGATATGGCACACCGACAACAATTGCACTGATCGATATCGACCGTTTCCGTGAGTTCAACGAAACTTACGGCCGGGCTACAGGTGACCGCCTGCTCACCAGCGTCGCCCACCGGATTCGTGAAGTGCTGCGCGAAATCGATATCGTCGGCCGTTATGGCGGTGGCGAATTCATGCTGATATTGCCCAACGTCCATCTCGATGACGCAATGATTCCCCTTGAGCGTATCCGTGCACGGATTGAAGCCGAAAATTTTGGCAGTCCCGGCCGGAATATCACCATTAGCGGCGGCATTACCGAATGCGCCGGAGACACGGCCACGGCACTCATTGAACGCGCTCACGCGCTGCTCATTCAGGCCAAGGAGGCCGGACGCAACCGACTCTGTCAGGATGTCGAGATTTTTTGAATTAACTCCGTGCTGAAAGCACTATTTTCAGCGCAACTCTTCTACCAGCAGCCACACACTGCGATTATCCTGCGACTCGCCTCTACCGAAGTTCAGATTGCCGCGCTCAGCACCAGCCGCCTGTTGACTGCTGCCGCCAAGCTCGATCCATTCACCCAGCCGGCCCGACACCGTGGTCGAAACACGTTGCGTAGAGACACTGCCATAATCCCGATTCCCGGACGTATCGAATTGCGGGCTGATCTCCAGAGTCACCCGCTCACCCACCAATCGCGGAACAGCGTAAAACCCCTGACCAATGTCACGATAGACCACACTTTCGGTGACCGACACGCCATTCTGATTACGCACCACCTGGCGTAGCGGCACGGGCAGCGATTGTCCGACCTGGATAAAGGCCTGTCCACCTTCAACGACCTGCACCGCCTGACTGGTTTTCATGTCACGACTGCTGCGTGAATCGTAGACCCTTGCATTTACACTGGAATCGCCACGCCGGACTTCGATCCTGGTGTTACCCTGCGAACCGCTTGCTGGCTGAATGATGCGTACATTGTTACCAATACCGACACTGCCCGATAACTCAGCCCCTTGTTGGTTGCTCTCGGCGTCTCTGTTCTGGCTGACGCGGATCATCAAGCGACGCGCCGGTGTATCGATCGCGGCAAGCGCCTGCTTGACCTGCTCGCGGTTTCTCGCCGAACCACGCAGAATCAACTGGTTGTTCATCCCCGACAAGGCCCCACCCGGTTCGACAAACGGCTGTAGCACCGGGAGAACCTGCTCGATAGTGCGGTGCTTGAGCGGAATGATCTCCATCTCCTGCTGAGGGAAAGCCAGTCCCGATAAGCCAAGCCACAAAAGAAGCAACAGTCGGCGCATGGAGCTCATCTCAGGCATCTGATTAACCTGACCCGTCCAAACCTTCAGGACATATGCGGCAAGGAAAGGTACTCGCGAGAGCGCATTTCGGTCAACCGGCTGACGGTTCGGAAAAACTCGCTGGACTGCGTACCCTCGGTATAAAGCAACTCGGGCTCACAATCTGCCGTGACAATCAGCTTGACCTTGTGGTCATAGAGGACGTCCACCAGCCAGGTAAAGCGTCGTGCCTCGGAAGACATGCTGGCCGACATCTTCGGCACACCGGAAAGCAGGACCGTGTGAAAGCCGCGAGCCAGTTCCAGATAATCATTTTGCGAGCGCGGACCGCCACAAAGTGACTTGAAATCGAACCAGATCACCCCACTACCTTGGCGCAGCGTCGGAATCACACGCCCGAGCACTTCGATGCTCCCCCCCGGATTGCCCTCGCCTCCAGCCATTGCGACAAAATATTCGGCCATGCTTTCTTCGGCTTTGGCATCGACCGGAGAATGGAATATTTCAACTTGTTCCAAAGTACGCAGCCGATAATCAACGCCGGAATCAACCTCCAGCACATCCACTTTCGACTTGATCAAAGCAATCGTCGGCAGGAAATTCTCACGCTGCAAACCATTCGGATAAAGCCTGTCCGGCGGATAATTCGAGGTCATCACAAAGACTACTCCGCGCGCAAACAGTGCTTCAAGCAGGCGCTTAAGGATCATCGCGTCAGCAATATCGGAAACATGAAACTCGTCAAAGCAAATCAATCGGCACTGGGCGGCAATGCCCTCGGCCACTTTCATCAACGGATCAGTCTCGCCCTTGAAGACATTCAACTGGCAATGAACTTCCTGCATGAAGGCATGAAAGTGAATGCGTCGTTTGCGCACATACGGTACCGAGTCGTAGAAACAATCCATCAAGAAACTCTTGCCACGCCCTACCCCGCCCCAGAAGTACACGCCGCGCGGAACGACGGGCGGTGTAAAAACCCGACGCAAGGCGCTACGACGACCCACTTTGAAGGAAAGCAACTGATAGTAGAGAAGCTGAAGCCGTTCGGCAGCGGCGCTCTGCGCTGCATCAGCAGAAAACCCGCGCTCGGCCAGCACGGTCTCGTAAGCATCGAGCATACCGCGCTCGGGGACTTTTAAAACTCTATGAGGCATAAGTAACACTCGGCAAGGGGCAGTAACGAAGTTGCGAGCAAGTTGCAACTTCATCTCCGCTGGTTTATCGCGCAATGGAGTCCGTAACACTCCCCGTCAGCATAACTGGCCACGCCACGGTGTGAGGGTTTGATTCTAAAACATCATGGGCACAATGCGCGCGAAAAAATTGCAGATAATGCATCGTGGTTATCGAAAAAGTCGCGTCCGTAAAAATGAACATAGCACACCAAAATCTTCTCGAACTGAGGGTAGAATACTGCAGCTTCCTTGCTACTGTTATCTCGCGCCCCTATGGAGCCATTTGAATCGCGGCTTAATGGAGCCA
>NZ_JBMOJE010000276.1:0-3155 GCF_049316945.1 Propionivibrio sp.
GTGATTCGTGCCGCCAGGCCTTGCTGCGCCTGAAAACTGTGATAAATAATAAATATAAGCTTGCAAAAATATCGCAGAAATGAAGTTTCCCCCAGAGGCTCCATGGAGAAAGACGAAAAAACCCTGGTCGTGTCAAAGACACGGCCAAGGTTTCTCAGTGCAGCGTTGTTCGAAACAAAAACGCTGCACGCGCTTCGATCAACCGAAGCATGAGGTGACGCACGGCAAACGCGCCGTCACCGAAGGTGTCACCTTCGTCACCTTCGTCGGTGGCACACAATACATCTGCGCGCCTCTTTAGGATCAGAACATCGACCGAGGCGATGATTAACAAGACCGTTGCCAGTCTCCCTGTACTTTCTCAAGTCGCCAAAGCCTTAATCAGCAGCAGCATATTACGCTGACCTGCTTCTGCCTTTGCACGGTCGAAGTAGTTGATTCCGCAGTGTTTAACGAGGCCGATCTTCTTCGTCTTCCCCGTTACCGTGTTGATAATTCCCCACGTACTACCGATGGAATTATCAACCACCATAGGACCAACCAGGGGGCATCGCTACCCGGTTGCCGGTCCATCGTTGCCGTCTCGTACACGACCCGCCATCGTCTGCACACCAGCGCACGACAAAAGCATTTCATTTCGCTTCATATGCTTCAATTTCGCCTCACCCATCGGGTGACTCCTCAGATTCGTTGCAAACCCATAGTCTGCCGCCAGTTCGGCAGATTGGAACAGGGGCAACTCGTTTTTTTAGGATCAATCGTTGCAGGGAATTTTTTTCTCTGCTCACGGCTTCGCGATCACGCCCACCAGCACGAAAAGATTTATTTATAAAAACCGGTGAGTTATTCGTTCTCAGTGGTGTACCCATCGAAACGAGGAACCTTTTATGTCCGACAAATTCAACAAGTTGCACAATGCCCTGGTAATCGGCAATTCGAGAGCATTTGTTTCACTCGCCGGGAACGACCTGGACGCAGACACTATCGAGCGCCTTCTGAAGGTTGCCCATGGCTCCGGATTCGACCTCCTACTCAATGACGCGATGAAACAGTGCTCACCGGACACCCTGGATGCCGTGATTGCCCGGCTGCCTACCGCGAAACTGACCCGCAAGTTCGCCCAAAGCCTACTCATGACCGCGATCGACATCGATGCCCCCATGCCGATCCTCGCCCGTCTGCTGCAACTCTACGGCCGGGGTGTTGGCAAATTCTTGCCGGATTTAGCTGAAGCTGCAGCGAAGCGTTCTCGGGAAGATTTCCTGTCCTATCTAGCCCCCATGTTTCAGGAAGACCGCGCTTGGCCGGAATACCCTGATGGAAAAACCCTGTCGTTCATTGACGCGCGCAAGATGTGCGAAAAATCCCAGAAGAAGAGTGGATCCCTGCGATTCCCGAATCCTGTTGCTGCATTTTCCGCAAAGCAACTCGGGGAGAGGATGCTCAAGGTCATGTCCCAAGCCGCCCTCGAAAAAGCCGTGGACCTGAAAACCACCCTAACAGAGCTCGGCACCACCTATTTTCATCTTCAATATCAATCCCGGCTGCCCTCCTTGGCTCTGATGTCCATGGCCATGAAGTCGGATGACCCGGGAAACGTCGATGCTGTGTTCGCCACCACCGACATCACCCGCCCCGAATGGCTGGGCGTTGCCCTCAAGCAGAGACAGATTGGTGCGCTGGTTGCGGCCTGCCGCAACTGGGACTGGTCGAACTACCTGTTCAGCCAGAGAGAAAATGCGCTGCACGTTGCCGCTGGCCACGGCAATGGGCCTGCCTGCACGTGGCTTCTCGGGGCTGGCATGGATCCAGAACGTATGAATTCGAGGGGGGAGACGCCTTACGATTTGGCAAACGCTGGCGGTCACGATGAGGCCGCGAACATCATCCGCAAGGATGCCTTGCGCAAGACCTTAAGTCCTCTGGACTCGCGACCAAGCCGAGTCCGGAACAAGTCTTTAAAAAATGCCCGTCCTACCGCAGTTCAGGGTGACGTTTCCATCTTCCTGGATGAGGAGGATTGCGATGCCCAATTCTCCAAGGCCGTGAATGTCCCCCCCACATCGCAACCACTCATCCTGCGTCCTCTTGCCCGGGAATCCGATGTCCGTGAATATATGAACTCCGTCAAGGCAATGGATGCAGATGTGGCCAAACGTATCAACCGTTATGTGGATTTCAGTTCCGGTTACGATCGTGAGTTGGTGGCCTGCCCCGCGCCGACGATGCTCGAGGCCTTGCGTGCGCAGTTCCCGATATTCACGCCGGTATTGGACGACATTGAAGCCAACATGAACCTGCAATGGCAAACTTGGGAAATTACGGGCAAGCCACAACCTCTCAAACTGCCAAATTACCTGCTCGTCGGCGCCCCCGGCTGGGGAAAGACACGATTTATCTGCAAACTCGCCGACGCGCTCAGCCTCTCCTTTCGCCATTTTCAGATGTCTAGCATGTCAGCCGGCTTCATCCTTTGTGGCAACGACGCATCCTGGAGTTCGGCGCGCCCAGGCAAGATCTACGACCTTCTGGCAAACGGCCCCCACCTGAACCCCTTCGTGCTGCTGGACGAAATCGATAAAGTACGCCGCAATTCGCAATACCCGGCGGACGGCCCGCTGTATGAGTTGCTTGAACCAGAACAGGCTAGCAACTTCCGGGATGAGTTCGTCGATTTCAGGATTGATGCTTCCCACATCAACTGGTTCGCGTCCGCCAATGACCAGAGCAGGGCCGACACCGCCATCCTGTCCCGGTTCGAGCTCTTTTCACTGCCGGAACCTTCTCCGGAACACGCGAGGGGAACCATGCTTTCGGTTTTTCACGAAGTCCTCAAGGAAGCTGCATGGGGCCCGCTGTTCGACCCTGAGCCCACCGAAGATGTGCTTTCCATCCTGGCCTGTCGGTCGCCCCGTGAGGCAAAGCGCATGTTGCAGAAGGGCTTCGGTCGGGCGGGATTGGCGCGGCGCAGCAATCTAACCCCCGAAGATTTCCACGAGCCGAAACAGACGATACAGCGGCGCATCGGCTTCATATCTTGAACTGCTGCGGCAGGAAATGCCGCCGGCTGAATTTTAGGTATGAATTCGGCGTCTTTAGGCGTGCTTTGTTTACCCCTACAAGCCAAACCCACTGGTACTGCTGGGTTTATAGTG
>NZ_JBMOJE010000277.1:0-3105 GCF_049316945.1 Propionivibrio sp.
CAAGGTTTGTTCGCCAAAGAGACAAAGTCTTCCGTGATCCAACGAAAAATCGACCTTGGCCCCTTTGACTCCAAAAATTTTTTCGCAACTTTGGGCATGATGAAAAATATGTCATCAGTGTTTACCGGGGGTGCTCATGCGTCAGCGCTGTCGGACAAAGCCTGATTTGCACGCCCCTTGCTCAGGCTCTACAATCCGCTCAATGACACACCTTCACGACACCGGCTACAAATTCCTTTTCTCGCGCGCTGATCTGGTACGCGAGTTGCTGGAAGTGTTTTCGCCGCCCGGCATCACGGAACTGCTGGACTATGCCACGCTGCGCCCGGAAACCGGCAACTTCATCACCCCGGCGATGAGGAAACGCGAAGACGACGTGGTGTGGTCCATCAAGTTGCAAGGGCAGCGCATCTACCTTTACCTGCTGCTGGAGTTCCAGTCCTCCATCGACAAGGGCATGCCGGTGCGGATGATGCAATACGTCGCCGCGCTCTACGACCATCTGGTACGCAGCAAGGCCATCGACCTCGCCGACGGCTTGCCGCCGGTGCTACCGATCGTCATTTACAACGGCGATGCGCGCTGGAACCACAGCCCGGAAGTGTTCGACCTGATACAGCCCCACCCGGCGGTGCTGACCGAATTTCAGCCGAAGCTGAAGTTCTGGTTGCTCGATGAAGGCCGCTTCAGCGTCGAACATCTGGAAGGACTGCATAGAGTAATGGCGGCAATCTTCCGCATGGAGCACGCCCGCGACACCGAAGAAGTAAAGCGGGCGATCCGCTATCTGGGCCAGTCGGTTGCTCAATCGCCCTACAAGCAAACGATAGACAAAGCCGTGATGCAGTGGATGGGCTACCGCCTAAGTCGCAAGATGCCCGACCTGCTCATCCCGGATGTGGATGACCTTCTGAAAGGAACCGAAATGCTGGAAACGAATCTTGATCGAATCAGAGCCAATGCCATCGCCGAAGGCGTCCTGCTTGGCAAATTTGAAGCCGAAGCGCTTGTTCTGCAGCGCCTGCTGAACAAACGTTTTGGTCCGCTTCCGGCAGAGGTTGCAGCGCAGATTAGCGCTGCTGGACCGGAACAAATCGAAGCTTGGCTTGACCTGGTGCTTGACGCTGCCGATCTGGCGGCGATCTTCCCGCCCAAACAGCATTAAGACCGAAATCAAGAATTATCCAGTTTTGCAGGGTGAGAAACGCATCGCGTTGCGCACCATCAGTCGGGCCAAGCACGTCGATGCGCGAAGATTCCGCGTGCGCAAAAAAATAGTTTACCCACCATGCCGGGCTACAAGCCAATGAACATGCGGTTCCCCAGCACACCATTCGGTGCCCGACGGCCTTTGTAGGAGCTCAGCTTGCTGGGCGATTACGGTCGTGCCGAATCAACCCATCGCGCAGATATCTGCGATCCTACAAAAAAAGTGCAGACATCACCGCCATGTGCCCACGCGGGGTTTGTAGGGTGAGAAACGCAACGCGTTGCGCACCACCAGGCGAATCAAGCACGTCGGCACGAGAGGATTCGCCTGCGCAAAGAAAAGCATTTGCGCACCCTACCGGGCTGCAACAAGATAAACCAATCGGGAAATCGACCCTGGCCCCTTTGATTTCTCCCTTTGATTTTTCTCGATGGAAATACAGCCCTCGTTCAGGCTCATACCTCATTGGGCAGGGCCCCACCGGGCGAGTGATGAGCAGTTTCATGGAAGGACTCTGACACTCGCGACCACAAGTGCCGCCACACAAAAACTTGACGAATATCACAGGCTGACGATAATGTAGTGCTGAACACTACAATTAGGGGCTTGAAATGAGAACCATATCTGCTGGCGACGCCAACCGCCACTTCTCCAACCTGCTACGTGATGTTGCAACGGGCGAGATCATTACTGTTCTTTCGCGTGGCAAGCCCGTTGCTACCATCGCACCTGCTCGCTCTGGCGATGGTGAGCGCGAAGCGGCAAAGCTCATTTTGCTCGGACGGCTTCGTCAGCAAAATCCCTCGGGTGCTCGGAACTGGACACGTAATGAACTGTACGAGGGCTGATGGATGAGAGTTGCCCTCGACACCAACATCCTGGCCTACGCGGAAGGCTTGGGCGATAAGCTACGCTGCAGCATGGCATTGCAGTTGGTTGAGCAATTGCACAGCGCCGAGGTTGTACTGCCCGCCCAGACCTTAGGCGAGTTGTCGCGCGTCCTGACTGGCAAAGCCAAGCGCACCCCTTCGCAGGCGCGCGAGGCTGTACTGGGGTGGGCAGACAGCTTTGAAGTGGCGGACTCCACCTGGTTTGCATTCCAGGCAGCACTGGACTTGACCGTCGATCACCAACTTCCGATGTGGGACGCCTTGATTTTAGCTATCGCCGCAGAGAACCACTGCCGACTTCTGCTCTCGGAAGATTTCCACAATGGCTTCACCTGGCGAGGGGTCACAGTGGCCAACCCGTTTGTCGAACCCCGCGCGCCGTTGCTGACCGGGTTGCTGCACACATCGAATTGAGCCCCAGATGCGACAACGCCCACTCAGGCTCCCCCGGTAGGCGCAGCTATTCGGCTCTGTTGATGTTTTGCCTGCGGTAAAATTTGCCGCATTTTCTACTCCAGATGAATCAAGCCAACGCGCCGGACAAGACGAGACTGACGACCCGCGCCGAATCAACCCATTGCGCAGAATATCTGCGCTCCTACAAAAACCCGGCCACGGTTTTCACACGTTCGGCCAGCACGGTTCTTTGTGGATCGGACTTTAGTCCGACAAGGTTTGTTCGCCAAAGAGACAAAGTCTTCCGTGATCCAACGAAAAATCGACCTTGGCCCCTTTGACTCCAAAAATTTTTTCGCAACTTTGGGCATGATGAAAAATATGTCATCAGTGTTTACCGGGGGTGCTCATGCGTCAGCGCTGTCGGACAAAGCCTGATTTGCACGCCCCTTGCTCAGGCTCTACAATCCGCTCAATGACACACCTTCACGACACCGGCTACAAATTCCTTTTCTCGCGCGCTGATCTGGTACGCGAGTTGCTGGAAGTGTTTTCGCCGCCCGGCATCACGGAACTGCTGGACTATGCCACGCTGCGCCCGGAAACCGG
>NZ_JBMOJE010000278.1:0-3083 GCF_049316945.1 Propionivibrio sp.
GCTTCCTTGAGTTTATTGGTGGTACCGTTTTCGATCCATACCGATTGAATGTTCGTAGGCAGGTTTGATGGAAGTGATTTCAGCGTGCCAAAGAGCAAGCAGCTATCCAGTTGCCCCTCTTCCGCCAGTGCATCGAGCCAGTACAGCAGATCCTCGCGCCCGGTCATATCAAGCACATCGACCCTGTCTAAAACAAGCAGTCTCACGCCAGACAGGAACGACACCGATTCAGCAATCATCGCGTCAGCACGCCATTTTTCAGACTCTGACAGGAGCGAAAAGTCGCGCTCGCCGTAGGTAATCTGCATGTCGGGGTGGATTGCCACGCGCAACCATTCCGAGGCCATGCTCGATATGCTCAGCCGGTCATTGATCGGCCCCAATGCTTCGGCCAGCATTTCACCAGGGATACCGCTCGGAGCCAGCGCATCCGCGATTGCATCCCACTGCTGCACGCTCTCATGATGCTGCTGGGCGTCTGCAGTACGCTTGTCGGATTCTGCGGAATGGCGAACCGAATCCTCGTGGGCTCGCATATCTGCCAGGTGGATCGTCCGGCGCTGCTTCAGGCCGTCAATCAAGGATTTGAGGGCGATTACTTCATCCTCACCTGGTATCTCGATCAGGCCAGCGGCTTCAATCTCGGCAATAGCGCGCGCGGCAGATTCGGCGGACAGAAGATCGCGCTTCCCGTTGGCCACCGAGTTCTCGAAAAGCTTCAGGGCTTTCTGGTATTCGGGAAGGTTGGCGACGGCTTCAGGATCGGCCTTGCTTTCCGGCTCGACATACTCAATCGCCAAGCCATCCACTAACCGGTGTGTCAGGATGACGCCGCAGCAAGGGCACGGGAATGTCGTCGGCTTGCTCGCTACGCCGCTGGCCTTGGCCGTTGTTTCCTCGACCTTGGCCGCCCACACCTTCAGTTCAGCCTCATCACTATTCAGCTTTCCCTGAATCCGTGCGAACTTCCCAGCCGTTGCTCTCAGCTCAGCGAGACGCCCGGATTGCTCTTTGCACTTCTTCTCCCAGCTTGCCAACTCACCAAGGCGAAGCGTTCCCGCCTCCAGTTCGCCCTCAATACCGGCCATCATCACCCGCATCGCCTCGGCGTTCCCTGCTACCCCGGCTGGCTTCTCTGCCTTCCACGTTGCCGCCTTGACTGAGCCGTAAGCCTCTCCACCGGTTGCGGCCTTCCATGCGGCCTTGGATTCACGCGCTTTGGCTTGCGCTTCCTTCTGGGCGCTATCAAACCCGGCGCGCAGGTAGGGGGTGATCTGCTCGACCTTTGAGGCGTTGCAGCCTTTGGCAATCAAGCGGGGCGTTACCGATTCGCCATCTGTCTTCAGGCCCATCAGGCCAAACAGGAAAGCGCGGCGCTCGTTATCCGGAAGTCTGGCGAAGCGTTGCGCATCGAGGACAAAGGCGAGGCTGGATGGTGGCTGGCAGTCGTTGGTGAATTCGTGCGCGCCATTCGGCAGAGTGATGGCCGCCCGGTCGCCGGCATCGTAATCGACTACGGCATAGCCGACATCCGCCCCTTCGCTGACGAGCTGCTTGTAGTCTTTCTTCAGGCTGACACGAACCGACTCTCCAGTCAGTGCCATCCGCACAGATTCTTGCAGAGATGACTTACCGGAACCGTTGGCTCCGGCGAATAAAGCGATCGGTTTGACCAGGCGAACATCGACGGCGCGCGCGCCGAGGAAGTTATTCGCTTGAATGGCGGTGAGCTTCATGATGGTTGATCCCTGTTCCGACCGCCGTGATGGCCGGTCGTTGGTTGATATAATTACAGTCCGGGCGATCCGTAAATAAGCAGTAGGTTGGTATCTCGCTTAATGGTGTTAACTTCATCAGTAACAGCGGTCTTGAATACGCGGTCTGGCCGGATAAGTTCGTACCAGAATGTGATAACGCCGTCCTTCTCGCGGTACTTCAAGCGAGATTCAAGAGGGTAGGCGTTGGCGCTTCCATCAAAGACAGGTATTCCGATAGTGAAACGCTCGAATACCTGCATGGTTGCGCGGGTTCGCTCATCTTCTTTGCTGACAAACTCGAAGGTGAATCCACCCGATTGAAGATTTACCTTGCTGCGAAGTTTTTTGTCACTGTTAGCCTCGAAACCGAGTGCCATAGACAGAATCTCGGCTCCGGTCGGCATTCCCGCTACCGTGGCAATATCCGGAAGGTTGTCTTCAAGCCACGAAGCAAAGTCCGACTGCGTCATCTTTACCTGATTCTTTCCAATCCAGCGAGTCCATTCAACGGCCTGTTTTGGTGAAAATGTGCAGGTATGCTCGCGCCAACCCGGAAGCGATTTCGTATGGTCATCAAGAACCGCGACTAGTTTGCAGTGGCTTTTATCGCTGTCGATTTCGGCATAGATTTTTGACGCATCCTGGTGTTGATACTTGTTCAGGTAATCAATGAAACTCGGCGAGTCGCTGGTAACAATGGCCCCACGATTGCGCACCGGGGAGGGCATGTGCTTTTCGAGGTTTATGACGCTATAACTATCGGGCGCAATGGCGAACTTGATGCCGCCGACATCGCGTATTTCGACAACGGAGGCACCGGCGTCGAGGATTGTTTGTGCTTCGGTCATGGTTGTTTTCTTTCGTTAGTGGAAGGTTATGCGGCGACGGTTTTCAGTTCGCGCTTCGGTTCGGCGGCTACCGGCTTGAGGTCAAGCTTCGTTTGGCGCGGGTCTTCGGCGATCAGGTTGCCTTCCGGGGTAGCCCACAACAGCGATTCAGGCGGAAGACCCTTGGGCTTGACAGTGGATACGTCGGCACGAACCGCCAGCGCACCGGCTGTACTCGGCTTAATGCTGATTTTCAAGGTCAGCGTGCCGGCCTTGTTGTTCTGCATGACGGCGTTGATTAGCTCGGAGAACTTTGCGCCGGCATGATCCAGAATCGGAATCAAATCCCCGTCTTCGTTCTCGACCCGCACATCGCGGATGTTCTCGTTAATCGGCTTTCCCATGAGGCTGCTCCTGTTGTGTTACGTTTAAAAAATTTGTGTATTGGGTGTGGCGGCAAAAGTGAGAGACCTCACGCTGGCTCTGCCTCTGGCTCGAC
>NZ_JBMOJE010000279.1:0-3070 GCF_049316945.1 Propionivibrio sp.
CGCTGGCACCATTAGGCCGCGATTCGGTGGCTCCAATGGGGCGAGATTTGTCAAATGGCAAAATCGGCCACATGGATGTAGTGTAAAAACGTTTTATTGCTTTAGGCTTTAGACGTTGCGGGCTGGTTTTGTGATTCGCAACTAGGTGGCACACCACCGCTTCTCTGATCAATCGTGATTAACGCTCCAATCTGATTGGTGGTGTTTGATGTGTGCCATGCAATAAAATCTTCCCAGCCGCCCTCCCACTGACTCAGACCTTTGTGCCAAGAAGATTTTCCACACACTGGCAATCGAGCACACTCTTCGGCAACGGCGAGCGCAATTTCTGTAACGTTACCAAATCTCAACGCGTCATAAACCCCGCCCGTATGAATGGAAATGAATGCCTCATCCACATGGTGGAGTTGCTGTGCCCAAGGTACGATAGCAAACTGGAATTTGAGAAGATCTGCGGCCATTCCCTTGACCACCAGAGGCTCGGGCGCCATACCAAAAATTCGTATAACCATCCTTGCGATTCGAGCTTGATACTCTTCCTTGCGGGACTTTTCTCTCGATGCCCTTTCACACGCCACACTTTTTTGTGCCGCAGCCACATCTCGGCTGTAACCGCTAAGAAGATTCGCAGCCTGCGTTAGCAGTGTCCAATCATCCGCCATGACCAGTCGCTGATCGAAGGTCAGATTTTTTAGCACGCCAAGGATTTCCTTGATTGCAGACACTGCTTTTGTAGTGTTCGTGCGCACCCGTTTCGCGTCCTCAACACCGCTGAATGGATCGGAAAACCGGGCGCGCATGATCTGCTGACGATCTGCGGATTTTAAGTTTGGCTTTGCGTGTAGATTTGTAATGGATGGTTCATGGGGCATGATTAGCCTCCTTTTTTGTCATGACGTAGCGTTATGCTGACGCGTCTTTTGAGAGATTCGCTTAGTTCAGCGTTCCGGACTTGACGATTTGATCAATGTCGGCCGATCGCCACGCTACGCAGCGCGGACCAAGGGCTACTGAGGCTGGATAGCGGCCAGATTTGACGCCGTTGTACCACGTTGCCCGGCAAACGGGGATGAGTGCAAGTACTTGCGGAAGACGCAAAAGTGAAGCGGGTAATTTGGGGTTCATAACAATCCTTAGGCACTACTTGATACGACCCTCGGATATGTCCTCATGCCGAAAAACCAGCGCGGCCAATACAAAATAATTTTCCTAAACGCAGCAGAGCGGGCAAACCGCTGCGTGTTTCTAAAGGGGTATAGCGCCGTTTAACTGGTTTAAGAAAATAAAAATCTATTTTTCTTGTGTACCAGAAAACATGTTGCAAAATTGCAACACGGCACATCGAAGCTGCCGTCAGCATAAAAGATTTCGGGATCGAACTCGTTACCGCAGCGATTTTCGGGATCGAACTCGTTAGCAAATGCACAAACAGGGTACGTATCCGGGTACGCAGCAATTACGATATTGTGTTTTGTATTTGTTATCAATGTGTTGATACAGTTCGTCCGGTAGCCCCCGCCTCCACCAAAAATTGATGCCCAACGGTTCTCCGTTGGGCATTTTCTTTGCGGAATCCCGCAAACACGCGGGGGTTCGTGCGGAAACCTGCGGACTTCGCCAGCCGACCAGCCGATCCGTTTTAGACCACTTTCTGCTCTCACCAATAGTCTCTGTTCTGTCTGAGCCCAAAAAGGGGCCGAAGTCCGCAAAGGAAATTCGTAGACCCGCATAAACAAAGGGTTTGCGCGCGGACGAATCAATCAAGTTTTATTTCAGCATTGGTAGGCGGAGGGAATTCCTCCCTGCGCCTACGCCTTTAAGCCGCCCATCTAATTTGCGATTTGTCAGATAACAGAATATACTTCTGACAAAGGAGTCGCCACCATGAGCCATCTTGCCGAAAATATTTTGTCTGCCGCCCGCACCATGCCCGAGGGTGGCTTGCTGTCGCCCAAAGAATTTCTGCATCTGGGTTCGCGTGCTGCTGTGGACAAAACCTTGTCTCGATTGGCTCTTGAAGGCCAATTGATGCGCGTGAGTCGTGGTGCCTACGTCGCACCTTACCAAGGTCGATTCGGCGTTCGCCCCCCCTCCACTGAGTCAGTGGTGCAGGCCATTGAAGCGCGTGGTGGTGAAACGGTCGTGGCCAATGGTGCGGCTGAAGCCAATGCGCTGGGTTTGACCACTCAGGTGCCAACGCGCGAAGTGTTTTTTACCTCTGGCCCATCCCGCAAACTGCAACTGGGTAATCGTTGCGTTGAGCTCAAGCACGGCAATCGCTGGCAATTATTGCTGGGCAAACGTCCGGCTGGCATGGCGATTCGTGCGCTCGATTGGCTGGGTCCTGAGGCTGCACCAGCGGCGATCAAACTGCTCCGCACAAAACTGTCTGAACCCGAATGGGCGGCTGTGGGCAGTGCACGAGCCATGTTGCCGAGCTGGATGGCTAAAGTGGTCAGCGAAGGTATGACACATGGCTGAGTCATGGTTCTCTCTCAGCCGAGTTGATCAGGCTGAAGCCTTGGAATATGCGTCTGCCCGAACAGGGCGGCCAGCGCACTTGCTCGAAAAAGATATTTGGGTCGTGTGGGCACTATCCGCTATCTACGAATCAACGTTGGCCAGTAAACTCACTTTCAAGGGCGGAACGTCGCTGTCCAAGGTTTATCGCATCATTGATCGATTTTCCGAGGATGTGGATCTCACCTACGACATCCGCGAACTGGCGGCCGACCTTTTGCAGCAAGGAAACCCCATCCCTGCTTCATCAAGCCAAGAGAAAAAGATCAGCAGCGCGGTACGTCATCGCTTGCCCACCTGGATTGAGACCACGGTAAGGCCGGTCATTGAGGCCGCGATGGTGAAGGCTGGCCTTGAAGCCACTCTGACTTTGGCAGGCAAGGAAAGCGACAAATTAGTTCTGGCGTATCCAGCGGTCAAAACCGGGACAGGCTATTCCTCCCCAACGATCCAACTGGAGTTTGGTGCGCGCGCCACGGGTGAACCAAACCAGGTTCAGACTTCCTGATCCAGGCCGTATTTATTCAGTATTTTCAGGAAATTAGTTTGG
>NZ_JBMOJE010000280.1:0-3058 GCF_049316945.1 Propionivibrio sp.
TCGGTTGCCTCGGCGGGTGAAGGCCTGGGCAGCCGGTTTTGCGTTGAACTGCCGCAGGAGGTCGCATGAGTCACAGAGTTTGTGGAAATATCAAAAATCCACCGCAGAGACGCAAAGTGGCAAAGAAAACGCAGAGGAACCCCATTGTTGTTCAAGGTTTTCTCTGCGAAACTTCTGCGGCTCTGCATTTCCTTCGGTCACCCTTGCGGCTCTGCGGTGGGTGTTCAGGCATTTTTTTTCACCCCATCAGAACTTGTGGAAAAACGCCTGGAGAGGACATTTCCTGATGCCGGTCTCCCTGCCCTTCAGCCGCGCACGCCTGATCGTCCTCAACCTGGCCGTGGCCATGGTTTATTCGGCCGCGGGTGCTTTCGGGCTATGGCTGGGCGGCATGGTCGAAGGCAATGTCACCCTGCTCTGGCCGCCGACCGGGATCGCCCTGGCCGCCGCCTATCTGTTCGGTGCGCGCATCTGGCCCGGTCTGTGCGTTGGCGCTTTCGTCGCCACCGCCTCGACCGGCGCCCCGCTCGGCTTCGCGCTGGCCACCGCTGTGGGCAACCCGCTGCCGGCGATGGCTGCGCTGCTCATCGTCCGCCGCTGGCGTGGCGGTCAGCCGGCGGATCTGCGCGACCTCACCGACACGGTGCTGCTGATCTGCGTCGGCGCCCTGCTGACGCCGACGCTGAGTGCCGGCGTCGGCGTCGCCGGACTGTGGCTCAACGGCATGATCCCGGCGGCCGCCATGCCGGCGGTTTTCGTCTCCTGGTATGTCGGCGATGCGGTTGGTGCCGCCATGCTGGCGCCGATGCTCATCGTTCTGTGGCAGCACAATCAAGGCGGGGCCTTGCGTACCCGCCCGCTGGAGGCGCTGGCCCTGGCGCTGACGACGCTGGCCTTCAGCCTCCTGCTCGTCGCCAACAGCATCACGCACAGCGAATTTCTGGTGATCGCCTCGTTCCCGCTGATCATCTGGGCGGCGCTGCGTTTCGATGCGCTGACCACCGTCACGCTGGCGCTGCTGATCGATGCTTTCGCCATCGCCGCGCTGATCGGCTGGCTGCGCGTCCCGGGCGCCACGGCACAGAGCTTGCGGATTCTCGAAATCCAGTTGTTCACCATGGCCATCAGCGCGACCGGACTGATCCTGGCCATGGCCGTGGCCGAGCGCGATGTCTCCTGGCGCGCCCAAAAAGTAGCCAATGACCAATTGCAGCGCGAAGCGAGCAAGTCGGCCCTGGCCGGCGAAGCGCTGACGCTGGCCAACCGGGATCTGCAGCGCTTTGCCGAAGTCACGGCCCACCATTTGCAGGAGCCGGCCCGCCGCCTGGCCAGCTACGCCGACCGCTTGAGCACTCATCTGGCCGGCCGTCTCGACGATCCGGAAGCGCAGCTGTCGCTCACCGTCATCGACCAGCAGGCGCGCTACATGAAGAATCTGCTGCGCGACATCGAGCGTTATCTGGCCGCTGACCAGCCGCGCGGCAAGGTCGATCTGGTCGATGCGCGCCAGACCGTCGCACGCATACTGGAAAGAGCAAAGGATCAAATCAGCACCGCTGACGCAGAAATCGCTGTCGGCAATCTGCCAGCAGCATGGATCGACGCCCCGCGACTGGCCGACCTGTTCAAGGTGGTGCTGGACAACGCCCTGATTCATGGGTGCCTCGCCAAGCGGCGGCCGGGCGAAAATGAGGAGAAAACGCCCACGCTACGAATCAGCATCGATGGCGAGCGCCAGGATTCTCGCGTACGCTACCGGGTCAGCGACAACGGCCCCGGCATCGAGGCGCAATACCGCGAGCGGGTGTTCCGCATATTCGAGCGATTGAGCTCAAGCGGTGGCACGGAAAGCACCGGCATCGGCTTGGCCATCATGCGGCGCATTGCCGAAAGTTGTGGCGGGCGCACCTGGATCGAAGAAACGCCCGGCGGCGGTTGTAGCGTCGTATTTGAATTGCCTAGTGAGGAAATCCCGTGAACTCGATATCAAACAGTGAATTGAAACCGTTCGTCATCCTGCTCGTCGAAGACGAGGCGGCCGACGCCCACCTGGTCAAGGCCGCCCTGACCGAGAACCACATCCTGGCCGACCTGCAGCACGTGGTCGATGGCCGCGAGGCACTCGAATTCCTGCGCCATGAAGGCCCGCGATTTTCTGCTGCGCCGCGCCCGGATCTGATTCTGCTCGATCTGAACATGCCGCGCATGAATGGCCGTGAATTCTTGGCCGCGCTCAAGAAAGACGAGGCCCTGTGCGGCATTCCGGTAGTGATTTTGACGACCTCAGAATCCGAACGCGACATCGTCGCTTCCTACAATCTGGGCGCCGCCGGCTTTATCACCAAACCGATTGATATTGCGCAGTTCATCGCAGTCATCGGCCAACTTGGCGATTACTGGATCAAACTGGTGCGTCTCCCCAAATACCGTTAGCGTGAAAGTCGCGCCAGCGACTCTCGAACCTCCCCTCGCCCTCTGGGATAACCAGCGACTTGGCTGCCGTCTTTTGGCAGCTTAGTCGAGTGGCTAGTAGTTCCATCAGAGGGGTCGGGGGTGAGGGAAACGGGCGGGACTTTCATAATTTGGGGCGCCTTGCAAAGTCATGCCCGTTAGAACAAATTTACCCTGCCGGTGCAGGAGACTGAATTGGCCGAAACCATTGAGAAGTGGGTATAAAGCCGGGTGCGCTGGGAGCGGACGGTCAGCAGTCTGTCTAGCGTGAAAGTCGCGCGAGCGACTCTCGAACCTCCCCTCGCCCTCTGGGATAACCAGCGACTTGGCTGCCGTCTTTTGGCAGCTTAGTCGAGTGGCTAGTAGTTCCATCAGAGGGGTCGGGGGTGAGGGAAAAGGGCATGACTTTCATAATGTTGGGCGCCTTTCAAAGCCATGCCCGTTAGTGGTTTCATGATCGTCCGGCCGACGCCTCCGCTGCTGGCCGCTTGGCGACTCCAGGCAATCGGGCACTGAACTGCGACGCGCCAGAAATGTCCAATTGATCAATATCATCAGAGAACCTGATCTCTACCAAACAGTTCCCTGCCTTTTTTTTCCAATAATT
>NZ_JBMOJE010000281.1:0-3049 GCF_049316945.1 Propionivibrio sp.
TCGTCATCGCTTGCGTCTGTTCGTCTTTCTCAGCCGCGTAGACGTCGTCGTAGGTAAGTTCGCCAGGATCACCGCCTCCCATCACGTCATCAAGTACCACGCCTCGGTAGGAGTTGTTGACGAAATTTGGTTCGAGAACGAAATCCATTCCGAAAAACTCAGGCTTGCTCGTGTCAATGGCGGTAGAGAATCCACCCATCTTGCTATCGAACAGCTTTGATGCAAGGCGGCCAGCGGCGGTGTCCAGGAACTCGGCCTTATGCTCTACATTTCCTTCGTAGTCGGCTTTCAGGTAGGTGGTAACGAATGCTGGCTCAATTGGGACGTACTTCCCGTTGTCCAGAACGCCTTCAACTGGATTCATTCCAAATCTGATACGCGGCATATGTCCGTAAAATCCAGTCATACCACGTGTGCTTACGCGCTCTTGGCAGGCCGGGCTGTTGATGGCGTCGCAAATGGCTTTGATGTTGAAGTTGCGCTCCGGCCCGACATGCTTTCTGCCGCGATCACGCAAATTGTATTTAATGACTGGCGTTTCCATGGTGATTACTCCTTGATTGTTCGCGCCATATTTGCACTATTGGAGATCGTTTCTTTCGCTGTTTTCCCTTAAACATCCGAAAACAAGCTTTCCGCCCTGGCCATCGCCGATTCCAATACTCCGCCTGACGATCTAACCCACCCTTCGCATACGATGTAGCTCAGGTTATCAAGCATCGAAAAGCAAATAGCATCCCACAAGTCAGGGCTGCTTAATCCGTCCCACTCTACAGACCCTTTCGGAGGGACGCGAACCCTTCCTTTGTCCGTGAAGCTCTTTGGAATGCGTGAGGATTGAGTCAGCAGAACATTTCGGTAGTTCTGTGTCAGCACCGATAACCGGCCCTCCTTTGCTGCCCTGGCCGCCTGGTGCATCGCTTGAGCGCGTAGATTCAGATACCTGTCGCTGTTCCGCTTTTTAAAGCATGGGTTTCCCCAATTAACCCGGTGCACGACCTTTCCCATGTCTTCGAGGTCTTGGCATACGTTTATCCCCAGTCCGCCAGAGTCGATCACGTAGGTAACGTTCTCAAGTTCAGATCCCTCATCTGCCAACGACTTCGCAAACATGTTCGAGCGAATCTTGTTGGTCAGGATCGGCACTTCAATAATCTCCACGCGCCTGGCCTCGGGCCCCATGTCGCCATACCCAATCACGCGCGCTATTACACAGGCTGATTTATCCCGCAACCCCTCGCCAGAAGCAATATCGCCAAGGACAAACCAACCGAAGTTCTCGTTGTCATCGATAATCCGGCCTCGGCGAAACATAGCCTCAGCCACTTTCAGGCTCATCATGTGTTTTGACGAGTCCTGCGGGAATATCCCCATAATTCGAACGTTGCGCTCGTCGTCGTCGTAGGAATTCCACAACTCCAAAAGGGAATCATCACTCACGAAAGGTGAGTCGAACGAGTCAAACACCAACGGCGTCCACTCCCCGCCGTTGCGCGTCGCCAGTTCGTTGTGCGTGCGCCAGAAAAATCCAGCGTTGCGAGTTGGCTGGCTGGTCAGAAGCATCCGGTTGTGCTGCTCGGTCAGGGCTCCAGTTAGCGTCGTCAGCACATTGTCTGGCAAGGTTGATGCCTCATCCCCGATAACCAGAAGCCACTCGCCATGCCGGCCGGCCATCTTGTTTGCTGTTTTCTCGTTGGCCGTCTTGCTTTCGACAAACCACACTAACTCAAACCCAATAACACGGCACGTGGCATTGGCTAAAATCTCAACGTGTTCAGCAATCCAGCTATGCGGTCCGCGCCGGATGCGCTCCAGGGCGACACCAATCTCTTTCCATAGCGTGGCCTTGAGTTGGTCCATGTCGTTCGCCGTCAATAGCGTTACTGACATTGGGTAGCACAGAAGGTGCCAAAGCACGATATTGGCTAGACCGGCGGTTTTCCCAGTTCCATGACCAGACGAAACGGATGTGCGCGATCGAGACTTTGACACGCTTCCAAACAATTCCCGCTGCTGTGAAGACGGGATGATTCCCTGCACCTCAATAGAAAACTGTTCTGCGCTCCCGGCGTATCGCTCACAGAACGGCGCCCATCGCGGGTCTTCAGGCAAAAGCAGCGGCTTAGTCATCAATCGACCCGCTTTCAATGACGATACCAAGCCGCTCTCGTCGGCCTGCCAAGAATGCATCACGGGACGCAGCCGTTTCAAGCGCCTTCGAATAAATAGCGTCAAGCACCTCGCGTTCAGGGAAGACGTTCAAATTAATGTCCTCCTTTATTTCGACCCGATCCTTCCATTTACGCGGCTGGCGGTTGATGAGCCACAGCTTGGCCGCCCCAGTTTCAGGAGGGTAATGCTTGGTCAGATTAGTCAGGATCACCTCACCATTCACGACATTCACACTGACGTCGGGGTGCGAGTACCCGGTGGCGCGCTGGTAAAGGCTTCTGGCTACATTCCCGTCGGCATCTTCTTTGCCGCTTGTAAGCGACTCTGAAAATTCCGGGAACCCATTCTTCCACTCGTAAATCGTGCTCTCGCAAACTTCAAAATGATTGGCCAGTTCGGAATCGGTCATTCCAAGTAAGCAAAGCTTGTAAGCCCGCTCTGCAAATTCAGGTTTGTATTTTGTTGGCCGGCCTACCGTGCTTTCGATAACATGCTTGATAACAGCCTCTCCCTGCATGGTTTCGCATGGTTTCTTCGAAGGTTTCTCTGATGGTTTCTTTGCTCCATGAGAAACCTTTGGAGAAACCTTGGGTAATCCCGGAAAAAAGCTCTCTGAAGCTCCTCCCCCCGGCTTCTTCCAGCCCTCTTTTAAAGCCGTCTTACGTACCCCTGGAACCGACACCGCCAATCCAAGCTGTTCGACCAGCCAAGAATAACCCTCTCGTGGATCAGACTCCCATGCGGCGCGGACTTCAGCCCACTGCTCTGGGGTTAATTTTGGTTTCGCTGCCATTTCAGATCAACAGGCTCAATTGGTTGGTTGAAGGCGCGGCGATGGTGCACTCGACTCTGAACCGTGCCATCTTCACCCGGGCGT
>NZ_JBMOJE010000282.1:0-3027 GCF_049316945.1 Propionivibrio sp.
TTTTGATGGGACCTAAGGCATGTCCTTACACACCAATCCAGAAAAGAGATCGATGATGGAGAGAAAGTTCTAACTTATTGATTTATACAGATATTTAAGAACCTTTGAATAAAGGCATAGTTCTTGACGCGTCCATCTGTCAATTCTGCCACCTGTGGAGCCCACTGGATACCCCTCTGCTTTATGCGGTAACCGATACTCAAGTCAAGGATGTACGGGAATGCCGTAGGGCCTCATTGGCCCAGGTCAAAGGCATTCACTTTATCCAGCTTGTTTTTTCATCTAACTTGGCCCGTCTAGAATAGACGACTGGCTACATTACTTACCTAGAATGTTAGGCATCGCATGCAAGCTACCGCTAAACCAAACTGCCAGAGCCTTTTTGCCGTGCTATCTTTCGGCGTTATGGTCTTGACGAGTGGCTGCACCCAATTGCCAGATGGCCCGATCGAATGGTCCGCAATTGGCAACGAATCCCACACCCTCATACGAATCGAACCCGCACCGAGCCACGAGTTCCGCTTCAACAATCAGGGTCATGTCGCCGCGTCGTTCATCCAGCCAAATGGCTCGGTAGTGGCGCCCCTCCTTTACTGGAGGGTCGAGGGCAAGCTTTTGATCATTTCAGAACAGCCTGGCGGCAGCCCACTGATGACCCTAGCCGATCCCTCTGCCAAGGATGGAGATATCTTCGCGACCGAGTCGTCCGGAACAAAGGCTAAGTTCAAGTACCGGCGCTCCCTCTAACCTCTTGTGTTTTCCGAGTCAGACAGATTTTTCGTGCCTCCGGGTGCATCGCTAATGCCCAGCGACTGATAGATGCGCGCGAGTGCAGGCTCAGTCCTGTTGCTATCCCTCGTCGCCGGCGTTGACTGGGATGTGGTCCAAGCACTGAGCGACCAAGCATCTGAGGTCAAACTGTACAAGGCGTCGTTTCCACGTAACAGTTCACAGATTTTGTCGATTTTCACCAAGAGCTTCGACACCCCGGAGTCACCCTGCCACTACTGTGGGACGATCGAGTGTGTTGTTGATATGGACGGATTGACTATGGTGTTTTGAGTTACGTATGCCTATATCGAAGTGACCCTACGGGCCGCTGATTAGCCAACCCAAAAACCCACACATGCCCATGGCAATGCCCTGCAGCATGTCGGTGATGGCGGCGATCGGCTGCTGCTGTGGCTCCAAGACCGAGCCACCGGGATTTGATGGATTGACAAATACCGTCACATCCATACCCACCGGGTACTTGCCAACAAAGTGTGCCGCGGTAGCTCGAAAAGAGGACCAGGCTTGAATCGGAGCAATGCCGTCGCCTTCATACGGCATTCCTTGAAACATGTAGCGGTAACGGATCTTGGCGCGGTAAATTTCACGGGTGAATTCGATTTCTGAGATGACGATCTTGCCCGGCACCTGGTGCCAGAGTTGCTCGGGATTGCGTCGAAAAAATCGCAACAGGCCATGCAAGAAAAAATATCCACCAAAACACGCAAAGGCCGCACCCATCACTTGGGTTGTGGTCCAGGGCCACGCCATATTCATCGATTACCTCTGTGGGTGGGGTACAGCCCCTGCCTGGTTGCGTGGTGCGGAGTTGCAAGCACTGAATGCGGTGGCAGGCTATTAATCACCGTGCAGTGTGCCGACAGCGCCTGCGTTCGCGTTTGCGAGTTGGGTTCAGGGCTTTACGATCACCTTTGGTGCACTGCTACCGCTACTCCGGTCAAGTTCCATTCGTGCCAGTGGTGTCCTACTAATGGACATATCCCGCAATGCGGGGTAGTCGTTTTTCAATGCGGCAACATCTTGATCATAGCGATCTATGAGGGTTACTTGAAGCGTGCCGTTGCCAAACCCGGTGACTGCCTGATCAATGATTGGAATAGGTGCGCCACTGGCCTGGTCGTCGGGATTCACCTTTTCTTTGTTGGTCATTGCGATGTGACCCAGGTAAATCACCGACTTAGGCGGCACTTCAAACGGAGCATCGACCGAAAAGCTCATGCTCCCCATGAACGGAAATTGTCCTGCCCGACCTTGGAGTGACTTGATGGAGTACTTGCCGGGGGGGAGTTGGTGCGTCAGGATGACGCTGGTTTTTCCCTCCGCTACCGTCTCCCAGGCCGTTCCTCCGCCAGTCGAACCTTCCCCTTTGGCCTTTTCGATGCTGATTGCAAGCCAGTTTGGGTTGTAGTTGGGTTTAAATTCATTTTTTAAATCGACCGACGTAACAACCACGGACCCCTTGCTCCAGTCCACTTGCGTTGCCTTTTTGTCAAGGCCCATCGTGGCACAAGCAGACAGCAAAGCGGTCATGCTGCCAACAAGCGCGATTCGACTGATGGTATTCATAAAATTCCTTCGATTTCGTTGAGTGTGTGACAAACTGCTCACGATGAGCAGCAGAAAGTCTAACAACGTCGAAGCTAAACGTTCATTGCACTCGGCTTTCCCCTAGCGTGGTGTGAAAATTGTGTACACGAAAACTTCGTCATCTATTCGTGCAAAGGCCGGGTTGTCTGCCCCTTTTGCAACACGCGGCGCATGATGGCGACTGTCGCGCACCTGACGGACCACGGCCTGGCACGCCTGCCGGAGCGCCAATGGGTGCTATCGGTGCCAAAGCGGTTGAGCTACTTTATGCGCCGCGACTGTGCAGAACTTATGCGGGAATTTCCACTACCTTCCGTTCGAGGACGGTCGCTTCTGCTGCTCAGGAACTTACCGTGGCCGCATTCCGCCGTTACAGACTGAATACCAGGTATTGGGAATTCGGTTCACCGGTTGGCTGCAATCGGGCAGCTCGCCCCAATGTCGGGACTTGGCCAATTGGAGGTGCCCACCTTGATGAAATGTTCGCCACATAGCCGACCGTCGGTCTTTATAAGCGAATGCCCGGTTTGGAGGAAGCAGTTCCGAAAGTCGAAGGTCGGCTGAGGGTCTTTATGCACATCTCTGCATAAAGACCCTTATGCACAGTTCCCAGTTATGGGCAGTTGCCGTCTGAAGTGAGTTGCCTGT
>NZ_JBMOJE010000283.1:0-2982 GCF_049316945.1 Propionivibrio sp.
CCACGCCCCGCTTTTCCCCCTCGCCCACTTGTGGGAGAGGGTCGGGGAGAGGGTGGTTTTCGCCACGACAAGCGCTCAATCGCCCTCTCCCCCGGCTCTCCCGCGAGCGGGCGAGGGGAGCCATGGGCGCGGCTTTATCCGCAATGCATCCCCTGCATCCCGCATGAACAGGCCCTCTGCAAGTCATATTCCTGTAGAGTGGCGTATCCTGATGCTTTGCGCCTTGCTACTCTGCATAACGCCTGTTCATGCGGCTTTCAGCGATGCTGTTGAGTGCCGCCTGTTTGCCATCCCTGTTGAGAAACCCTCATGAACCTAAAAACCGCAGTTCAAACCACGGCGACACGGCGGACACGGCGAAAAGCCACAGTTTTTCAGGATTTAATGGCTCACCCAAAGGGTGAATCATGAAAATATTGCAAGCCATTGTTTTTACGCTGTGTTCGCCGTGCCGCCGTGGTTAAACAGAGTTTTCTGGGATGAATCCAAAACTCGAAGCGCGTTTCGAAACGCTCAAATCCACCGGACTGCTGCCCTCGCCGAAAGGCCCGGCGCTGGCCGTGGTGCAATTGACGCGTCAGGAGGATGTCTCATCCGCCCAACTGGCGCGGGCCATCCAGGCTGACCCGGCACTGGTCGCGCACCTGCTCAAGCTGGCCAACGCCTACCGCATGCCGGGCGCGCGGCCGATCCTGGCCATCAAGGATACGATCGCCATCCTCGGCCTGACCACCGTGCGCGGTTTGGCGCTGGGTTTCTCACTGATGAGCGACAAGCGCGCGCGTGGCTGCCGGGCCTTCGACTACCCCGCATTCTGGTCGCGCAACCTGGCCCGGGCCGTCGCCATGCAGTCGCTGGCCGCCTTCACCCGCCTCATGCAAAATGACGAAGCGTTCACCCTCGGCTTGCTGTCCCGCGTTGGCGAACTGGGGCTGGCCAGTCTGTTCCCCGAAGATTACGCGCGCCTGCTGCAAAGCGCCGCGCTTCCCGGCAGCGATCTCCTGGCACTGGAACAACAGTCTTTCGAATTCGACCATGACGACCTGACCGCCGCCCTGCTCGCCGACTGGGGCTTTCCGGCCAGCCTGATCGAGCCGGTCAGCCATCATGAGCAACCGGAACCTGCCAGCCTGGCTTGCGGATTGCGCGCCGAGCGTTTGCTGCTGATGCTGATGCTGGCCTCGATGATCGCCGATGTCTGCCTGGCCGCCAAGGAACAGCGGCGCGCCATGATGGCCAGCCTCTTCCTGTTCGGCGGCAGGCTGTCCATCGCCCCCGGTGATCTGACCACTCTTTGCGACGGCATCGTGCGCGACTGGAGCGACTGGTGTCGGCTGCTCGAAGTCCCGTCACAAGCCGTGCCGCCCTTTATCGAGTTGCTGAACGCACCGTCGGCACCGTCCTTCGAGCACTTCGAAGGATTGCCCCGGGCCGCCGCGGATGGTGCTTTTCGCGTGCTGGTGGTTGACGACGACCGCGTCATCCGCGCCATCCTCAAGGCGCTGCTGAGCAAGGCCGGCTATCAGTGCCTCGAGGCCGAGAACGGCGAGCAGGGGCTGGAACTGGCGCGCAGCGAACATCCCGATCTGATGATTGTCGATTGGCTGATGCCGAAAATGGACGGCGTCGAACTGATCCGCACGCTGCGTGAAACGGCGAGCGGGCGCGCCATTTACATTCTGCTGCTGACCAGCCTCGACCAGGAATCGCGCCTGGTCGAAGCCTTTGCCGCCGGGGCCGACGATTTTCTTTCGAAACCGATCAGCGCCAATGTGCTGCTCGGCCGGCTGATCGCCGGCGAACGCGTGGTCACCCTGCATCGGGAAATGGCGCGCGACCAGAGCAACCTGCAACGCTTCGCCAGTGAATTCGCCAACGTCAATCAGCGCCTGGAGGTTGTTCGCCAGCGCGACGAGGTGAATCTGAAGCGCATGGAACTGGCCTTGCGCGGCGGCGATCTGGGCTTTTGGGACTGGGATGTGCCGAGCGGCGAGGTGGTTTTCAACGAACGCTGGTGCTCGATGCTCGGCTACCGACTTGAGGAGATCAAGCCGCAAGTCGATAGCTGGAACCTGCTGACGCACCCGGACGATCAGGCGGCCGTCAAAGCCGCGCTGCAAGCCCACCTGAAAGGCGAGACTCCGGCCTACGAGTGCGAGCACCGGCTACGCCACAAGGACGGCCACTGGGTGTGGATACTGGATCGCGGGCTGGTCGTCGAGCGAGATCAGGCGGGCGCGCCGCTGCGGGTTGTCGGCACGCACATGGACATCAGCGAGCGCAAGGTCATTGAAACCGAACTGCTACGTTCGAACAGCGAACTCGAACAGTTCAGCTACAGCATTTCACACGACATGCGCCAGCCGCTACGCATGATCTCCAGCTACCTGAAACTGCTTGAGATGAGTCTCGCCGATCAACTCGACAGTGAGAAACGCGAGTATTTCAACTTTGCCATCGACGGCGCCAAGCGCCTCGACCAGATGCTGCTTGGTCTGCTCGACTACTCGCGCATTGGCCGCAAGGGCGAGCCCCCGGCATGGATCGAAAGCCGCTCGCTGCTCGACGAAGCCCTGCTCTACCTGCGACCGGCGATCGCCGAAGCGCAGGCCGAAGTGCACATCGAAGGCCTTTGGCCGCGTCTTCTGGTCAGCCCGGACGAGATGCTGCGCCTGCTGCAGAACCTGATCGGCAATGCCCTCAAGTTCAGAGTCGCCGGACGCCAGCCGCAGATCACGGTGAGCAGCGAAGTTGCCGGGGCGTACTGGCGCCTGTGCGTCGCCGACAACGGCATCGGCATCCTTCCCGAGCAGAGCGGCCGGCTTTTCCAGGTGTTTCAGCGGCTGCAGTCGCGCGCCGTCTACGAAGGCACCGGGATAGGATTGGCACTGTGCCGCAAGATCGCCGAACACCATGGCGGCAAGATATCGGTTGCCTCGGCGGGTGAAGGCCTGGGCAGCCGGTTTTGCGTTGAACTGCCGC
>NZ_JBMOJE010000284.1:0-2949 GCF_049316945.1 Propionivibrio sp.
GGATTTAACCCCGTGCAGCAAGATTCGTTCCACTTCGGTTATGCGCTATTACTTACCACGCGACCTTTTCCTAGAATGGTCATGAAAGAGGGCGTGCGCTTATGACGCGGGAGAAAATTGAACTGCTACAAGAAGAAGTTGCTGGACTGCAACTCGCCGCCGGTTACCTTGAGTATTCAATGGATCGATGCCTTAATCTGATTGGCCAGGAAGAAATGCCGCCAGAACAACTTGAGCGCCTTGAGTCCCTTACGAGTCGCTTTGCCCGTTTGGCCGATTTGCTCATTCAACGCATCTTCCGCCTGGTTGATGAGATTGAATTGACGGGAGGTGGCACCCTGCTCGACCGTATCTACCGCGCAGAAAAACGAGGTTGGGCGAACGCCGCTGAACTGATCAAGATCCGCGAGTTGAGAAACCTGATTGCCCATGAATACGCGACCGAGAAGATGCAAGAAATCTATACCGCTGTGGCGGCCATGGCCCCAGCGCTGTTGGCAGCCGTGCCCAAAGTGGTTGACTATGCTGGCAACACAATCCGCCGCTATCCAGCATGAGCATCTGCCTCGCTCCCCCCATCCTCTCCGTCGAATTCCACCAGTTCCGAGTCAAAGTCCGAGTAGGCCCTGGCAAACATCGGGCGAAGGTCGTCAAGAGCCTCTTTCATGAACGTGCTGCCAGCGGCTTAACAGCTTTTAAAGAGTAATCAATCGAGTGCGCATTAGGCCGGATCAAACACAAATCATCGGCAGGCAAATACACCAGTATTTAGGTGATACCGCAGCCATCTGGCTGTTTGGCTCACGTGTTATCGATAACAAAAAAGGGGGGATGTTGATCTCTATGTCGAAGCAGACCCCTACCCTTTACTGAACGAAATGCTCTGTAAAATTGGCCTTGAGGAAGGTCTGGAGATGCCGGTGGATCTGATTGTCCGACAGCCATTTGATGCTTCCCCGATAGCACGCATTACTAAAACTCAGGGGATCAAACTGTGCGTGAAAACAACCTCCTGCTGAAAAATCCTGGTCGAATTATTCCAAAAATGGTTTTATTTCAATCCGAGAGTTTTCGGAATGCGACGACATCGGTCGGCTTGAAAAAAACTACAGGAGATAAAGAATGAATAAAACTGCGTTAATAACCGGCATCACCGGCCAAGACGGCGCCTACCTTGCCGAATTCCTGCTCAAAAAGGGCTACGTCGTGCATGGAATCAAGCGCCGCGCCTCGCTCTTCAACACCGACCGCATCGACCATCTGTACCAGGACCCGCACGTCGAGAACAAGAACTTCGTCCTGCACTATGGCGACCTCACCGACTCCACCAACCTGATCCGCATCATCCAGCTGGTCCAGCCCGACGAGATCTACAACCTCGCGGCCATGAGCCATGTCGCCGTCAGCTTCGAAACGCCCGAATACACCGCCAACGCCGACGGCATCGGCACCCTGCGCATTCTCGAAGCCATCCGCATCCTCGGCCTCGAAAAGAAAACCCGCTTCTACCAAGCCAGCACCTCCGAACTCTTCGGCCTTGTGCAGGAAACGCCGCAGAAAGAAACCACCCCCTTCTACCCGCGCAGCCCCTACGCCGTCGCCAAAATGTACGCCTACTGGATCACCGTCAACTACAGCGAAGCCTACGGCCTCTTCGCCTGCAACGGCATCCTCTTCAACCACGAATCCCCGGTGCGTGGCGAAACCTTCGTCACACGCAAGATAACCCGCGCCCTGGCGCGCATCAAACTCAACCTGCAAGACTGCCTCTACCTCGGCAACATGGATTCCCTGCGCGACTGGGGCCATGCCCGCGACTACGTCGAAGCGCAATGGCTCATGCTCCAGCATGACAAACCCGAAGACTTCGTCATCGCCACCGGCGTGCAATACAGCGTTCGCGACTTCGTCAACGCCGCCGCCAAGGAAATCGGCATGCAACTTCGCTGGGAAGGCACCGGCGTAGAAGAACAAGCCGTCCTCCTCCCCTCTCCCGCAAGCGGGACAAGGGGCCGGGGGAGAGGGAGCAGCACAAGCAGCCGAACGAGTCATCGTCAAGGTGGATGTCCGCTACTTCCGCCCCACCGAAGTCGAAACCCTGCTCGGCGACCCAACCAAAGCCAGAGAAATACTCGGCTGGACGCCAAAAACAACCTTCGATGAACTGGTCGCCGAAATGGTCCGCGAAGACCTGAAGAGCGCCGAACGCGACGAACTCGTCAAGAAGCACGGCTAGCGACGACGTTGTGACCATGACTTTTGACCTGCCCGCTTCCTTGGCTCGTTCAAAAAAAGAAGGTACTTCGAAGCAAACGCCGGGGAAAACGCTGGGGAAAACGCTGGGGAAAACGCCAGATATGATCCTTCGCCAGCTTGCAGAAGCGCCAAGCACTGCAATCCCCGAGCTAGCTCTGCAACTTGGCAAGTCAGACAGTGCCATTGAGCGGGCTATTCGCAAACTGCGTGCTGAAGGCAAACTGCGCCGCGTCGGCCCCGCCAAAGGCGGGCACTGGGAGGTCGTCGAATGAAAACCGCCCCAAACTCCGCAGCCTCACTGCTGGAAGCTATCCGCCAGGGCGAAAGTACGTTTATTGAATTCAAAAGCAGCTTCCAAAAAGAAGTGATTGAGACACTCACCGTGTTTGCCAACACCCAAGGAGGCGCCGTGTTGATGGGCGTCAGCGACGCGGGACAAATTGTGGGCGTGGCTGTTCAAGCTGAAGCGGTTCAAGGCTGGATCAACCAATGCAAACAAATTACAAGCCCCCGCAGGGTAAATTTGTTCTACCGCTAACCCATTGATTTACCGTGGCCCGAGGCCAGGCTTCGCGCTCATTCCGGGCTTGACCCGGAATCTGACCGAAGGAAATGCAGAGCCAGTTCGTTGATGAAATAGGTCTTTTAACATCTTGATCAGATGGACGAATCTGGATACCGGGCTCTGCATTT
>NZ_JBMOJE010000285.1:0-2907 GCF_049316945.1 Propionivibrio sp.
TCCGCAATCCTTAGACTTCAATGGCTTAACGTACAAAATTTTCCGTTTCTTGAGGTCGCCCCTTTTTGGGCGTACCTGCAAGATCGCGTCTCCTTGACCAACGCCATTCCTCCACTGGCTACGCTGATTCGCAACGCAGCAAATTCTGGTGCTTCACCCTGAGTTTTTGAGAAGGTACAGAGAACGGACTAAAAGGTTACCCTGAAAAACTAGCTTGATTGCCGAAACGCCATCACCGCTTGGTTGCGCAGCGTTCGCAGCATTGCCAGTTCTTTTTCATCTAACACCAGGCCGCCTTTTTCAGCCTTGTCAGCATAGATCAGCCCAAACGGTCGACCTTTGAGCAGCAGCGGCAAGATCAAAAAAGTCGGTGCAGCGTAGCTTCTGCGATACCAGGCTGGCAGGCGCTGGGCGATACGGGGGTCGCTGGCATCGCTGATTAGGGTATCGGTTCCCTTACTGCAAATGGTGGCAAACAGATCTGACGTGCCCTGTGCGTTAAGCGGCACACAAAACATTTTTACCACACCCTCAATGCCAGCGCCCAGACCAAACCGGCCAGTCAATGTATCGGTTTTGGTGTCGCGCATGCAAAAGACAATGCGGTGAAAGTCAAACGCGCGAAACATGGCTTCAAGGATCATGCGCAACACGTCACTCAACTTGAAATCCTCCACCATGACATTGACGATGTCTTGTATGCCCGCTGCCAGCGTCTGCGCTGCATGTTCCTTTTTTATGGCTATGGGTTGGCCGACCGGCAGCATCCGGGTGGCCTGTAGTTCGGTTTCGGCTAGAACTTCCTCATCCTCGTTGGCGTATTTCAGGTGCGCCTGGGTTGCGTCATGGGAGTCTTTAAGCAGGTACGAGGCCAGAGAATCTTGCCGAACCGTGATTTCCATGGCATCCACCAGTTCAAGCAGCTTTTTGCGCGCAGCCAGGGTGGCACTCTTGATCTGCTCGGCACTCAGGCCCAGCACCCGGGCGTAGCGCCTGGCTGACTGTGCCAGGCGTTGGTCAACCTCTTGGGCATCGGCGCGCAGCATGGTATCGGCCATCTCATTGGCAGCGCGCGAACACCAGCGCAGGCGATTCTGCACATCGTTGGAAATCTGGTTTGGCGGGTCACTGGCTGGCCCAATGATGCAATGCTGAATGCTCTTGGGCAAGTCCCAGGCCCTGGCAACCCCTAGTCCCAATGATTCAAAATTCAGACCCAATACCCGGGCCGACGCAGATGCTTCACTCATCGGATAGGGCGGTGTTGTCATGAGTTTGCGTATGCTGGCCACTTCGGCCGGAAAATAAAACTGTGACACCATGCGCCCCAGGTTCTGAAACAACGCGCCAATAAAAGCATCTTCACGTTCAACCGTGGTACTGCTCAACTCGGAAGCAATGGTGCCGGCCATCAGCGCGCCCAAAAACTCTTCCTTGAGCAATTGGACATTGGGTTTGTCATGCATGTGCTCCAGCAACACCAGGCTAAACGCCATGTTGCGAATGCCATTGAAGCCTACCAGGCTGACCGCCCGGGATACCGTGCCGATGCTGCTTGAGTGTGCATAGTGGGCGCTGTTGACCAGGCGCAGCAGCTTGTTGGTCAGCGCCACATCCTTCAGAATTTCATTGGTTATGCTGCTGATGCTCTCCTTCTCGGACGATGCCATGCGCTGGATGCGACCGATCGACTCCGAGAGTGCCGGAAAGTCGCTGTTGCCGCGCATGCGGCGCATCAAGAATTCGAGTGTGCTGTTTTGGTGGCCTGCCTGGGCGGACTCCGCCAGACCTTGTGCGAGCTGGTTTTTACTTGACCATTCGCGCAGCGCATCCAGAAATACCTGGGCGTTGGGATGGCGTTGCCGTGGATCCAAGGCAAGGGCGCGCAACACAATCGGGCGCAGCCGGTCATCCAGACGCGCTTGCAGCTCTGGCGGCAGCTCCAAGGCTTGAGGCACCGCTGGTTGCATGCTGCGCTGCACATTCTGCCCGGCCCGAAGCGGCTTGCCCCAGACCAGCTCCGCGAGCATCAGCCCGACCGAGTACACATCCATCAAGGGTGAAAAGGCCTCGCCCCGAAGCGCTTCGGGGGCCATGTAGGGCAGTGTCCCTGCCGCACCGGGGGCACCCGCCTGCTCCAATACGATTTGGGCGGGAATGTAGAAGTCCATCACCCGCGCCCGACCGGCACCATCTATCAGCACATTGGAGGGTTTCAGGTCGCGGTGTATTACGCCACTGGCATGGGCTGCCACCAAGGCACTCAGCACTTCTTGCATCAAGGCGGCTGCTTGCAAGGCAGACATGGCCCCTTGAACCATCAGCAACTGCGCCAGTGTGCGGCCCGGCACATACTCAAGCACCAGGCAAAGCTGCTGATCCTGCACATCGGCTTCAAACACCGTAACAATATTGGCGTGTCTGAGGCTGCCGACTGAGCGTGCTTTTTGCAGCCACTGGTCCAGGGCCGAGGCATTCGAGCCCTGGACTGGTCGCATCAGCTTGACGGCGACTTCACGTTCAAGCCGAGGGTCGAATGCCAGCCAGACCTGCGCCTGTGTACCCTGCCCTAACAGGCTTTTGAGTTCAAAGCGCCCCAGTTTGGCAGGCCGCTTGTGCGGCACGTCATCCGCCATGCGCATGAAGGTGGCCGGGGGAAAAGAGTTTGCCATGAATCTACCCATGCTTAAAAACGACACGATAGTTATAAATTTGGGCGTGGTTCAATCCCGGGTAACACTTTAACCCCGTTTCAATAGACTTTATTGGAAACCAATTCTTGAAGACTTCTAACTTGTTGTTTTCCATACAACTCTTGGTAGGTTTCCAATAAAGTCTAATGCAGATAGCTTTAGTTTAGACATTCGCGCTTCGGGTCAGTAGGCTGTGCCAGAATTCGCTATTGGG
>NZ_JBMOJE010000286.1:0-2897 GCF_049316945.1 Propionivibrio sp.
CCGCATTGATTTTCTCGCCATAATTGCCGCCTTGAAGGTTGGAAATGAATTCCCGTGATTATCGCTTGTTTCCATTCGATTTAATGGAACTTACTACTAGAGCGCGTTGAGGCGATTGGACGGACCGTAGCTGAGCTGGGCACCTATGCGAACCTGGCACAGCGCGATAGACTCGTTCAGGAACTGAGAAAGTGCGGACAAGTTGACCGTTTTCCACTCGACTTTCACCGCCGAGATGGTGAAGTCGGGGAGATTGAAGTATCTGGCCGTGTCGTGGAGCTGAGTGGAGAGCCATCGTTGGTGACGATGTTGGTGGATGTGACCGAACGTAACAGGTGGGAACGGGATCTAAAGAATACCCTGGCGTTCAGCGAGTCAATGACTGAAGCAATGCCACTGCCGGTCTTTCATAAAGATACGTCAGGACGCTACACAGGATGTAACACTGCGTTTACTGCTTTCTTAGGCAAGCCCAGAGAGCACATTCTTGGGAAGTCCGTGTTCGATGTTTCACCACTTTCGTTTGCGGCGACCTACAAAGATCGGGACTTAGATCTGTTGACCGATTCCATCGGCAAACAAACCTACGAGAGCGAGGTATTGCATGGTGATGGCACTACTCACTCCGTGATATTCCACAAAGCACGTTTCACTGATGGTCGAGGAAAACCCGCTGGCATCGTTGGAGTCATAACTGACATTACGGAGCGCAAGGCCACCGAATTGGCTCTATTAGAGAGCGAGTCGAGATTCCGAGCCATCATCGAGGCGACTCCGGTGGCTCTTGCACTGAACGATGACAAAGGCAATATTACATACCTCAATCAGGCCTTCACGCAGTCGATCGGGTATACCACTGAGGACATTCCCACTATTGAACATTGGTGGCCGCGTGCATATCCAGACCTGAAATACCGACAGTCCATTGCCGACAAGTGGCAGAGGCATTTTGACGAAGCTCAACAATTCAACGTGCCCTTTGTTCCGGTTGAGGCCAAGGTTCTATGCAAAGACGGCTCGGAACGTACCTTAATGATCAGCGCCACAACCCTAGCTGCCAGTGCCAAGGGAACTCATCTCGTCGTTCTATACGACATAACCGATCGCAAAATCGCGGAAGAGGCCATTCACAATCTCGCCTTCTATGACCCGCTGACCGGCCTGCCCAATCGCCGACTGCTACTTGATCGGGTGAAAAAGGCCATGGCTACCAGCACAAGAAGCGAACGATATGGCGCACTGCTGTTCATCGATCTGGACAACTTCAAGACCCTGAACGACACGCGTGGCCACGACATCGGCGACCTATTGCTGCAAGAAGTCGCTCAGCGCCTGACCAGTTGCGTACGGGAGGGCGATACGGTTGCCCGTTTGGGGGGCGACGAATTCGTGGTGATGCTGGAAGATCTTAGCGAGGATTCGCAGAGCGCCGCTAAACAAGCCGAGACCGTCGGTGAAAAAGTTCTCGCTACGCTCAACCAGACCTATCAGCTCGCCGACTACGAGTATCGCAATACCCCAAGCATAGGCGTTACTCTATTCACGGATCGTCACGGCAGTATCGACGAGCTGCTGAAAAGGGCCGATCTGGCCATGTATCAGGCCAAGGCCGCCGGCCGCAATACGATGCGGTTCTTTGATCCTGAGATGCAGGCCGTGGTCACGTCCCGAGCCGCACTAGAGGCTGGATTGCGCGGGGCGTTGATAGAGAAACAATTCCTGGTTTATTACCAAGCCCAGGTCGACGGCAACGGGCGTTTGACCGGGTCCGAAGCGCTGGTGCGCTGGCAGCATCCAGAACGTGGCTTGGTGTCACCAGCCGAGTTTATTCCCCTAGCTGAAGAAACCAGACTGATCCTGCCGTTGGGCCAATGGGTGCTGGAAACTGCTTGCACCCAGTTGGCCCTGTGGGCGAATCGACCGGAGACCGCCCATCTTACCGTCGCAATAAATGTCAGCGCTCATCAGTTTCGCGAATCTCGATTTGTCGATCAGGTGCTCGCGGTACTCAAAGACACCGGTGCGAATCCGCAGCGGCTGAAGTTGGAACTGACGGAAAGTCTCCTGATATCCAATGTTGAAGAGGTGATCAAGAAAATTGTCGCGCTGAAGGATGCAGGCGTGGGTTTCTCGCTGGATGACTTCGGCACCGGATACTCTTCCCTGTCCTATCTGAAGCAGCTGCCACTGGATCAGTTGAAGATTGACCAGTCCTTTGTCCGTGACGTACTGGTAGATCCAAATGATGCCTCCATTGCCAAGACAATTATCTCGTTGGCTCAGAACCTGGGGCTGGGCGTAATTGCCGAGGGTGTCGAAACAGAAGCGCAACGGGCGTTTCTAGCCCATTCGGGCTGCCATGCTTATCAAGGGTATTTGTTCAGCAAGCCTTTGCCTTTGGTTGGGTTCGAACAGTTTGTACTTCAGAGTTAAGTATGTGCGATGACCGCTGGGTGCCTAGAACCGGTCGATGGCGATGCATATATCATGCGACTCTTCTGGGCACCAAGGCGACCGACACGAACGGCGGCTGATCGGTCTCGGAAATGATGAAACCGGCTTCCCCGCGTTTCATTGAATTTGCGCCATACTAAACAGGAAGAACTCGACGTGGTTCAAACCCGGGTAACACTTTTAACTGACCGGCGCGTAAGAAATCCGTTGCTTATACCAATTAAGACATATAGAAAATTGACCTATGTTTTGCGCGTGCGCGCTCAAAGTTCATCATTCATCGCATATCCGTTGATACTAGCGACCCCCCTCTTTCTCGGCAGTATCTCGACATGATTCCATCAACTTTTCCGGCAGCTAAACTGCTCTCGCAACAACGCATTGACTTGCAGGGCAATCGCACCTAAATTCATAGCATACCAATTTCCAAAACCTTCTCCATA
>NZ_JBMOJE010000287.1:0-2885 GCF_049316945.1 Propionivibrio sp.
GAATACCACCTCAACACGTCATATGATACGTTTATTTATTTACGCCGCCTTAGTCTGATCAAACAACAACGCGCATGATGGTCAATCTGACTCGCGCAAACAACACCTTGAGGATGCCGTGCCTCGTTCTTCGGCGACAGGCGCCGAGAAGTTTATATATAACGGCAGGGTGCCGCCCGAGGTACTCTCCGATCTTGAGCGTGTTTTCTAGCGTAATTCATTCTGATAATAGCGAGACGTCATCAGTCCGCTCTGAGGTGCATAGATGACGCTCAAGACCCCGTTTTTTCAGTGCTGCCACCGTCCGCTTCTGGCCGTCAACCGCCTGACCCCATGACTTTAGTATCTGATGTAACCTACGAGAAAGCCGAGGGAGTGCTGACCACCCAAGGCTGAAGTCCGGCGAAACAGCAGGTAGGCATTCGCGGTGCTGCGAATTTACCGGGTCCGGGCACCTTTCACGAACTCAAGCGAGGCCCGGAACAATTCGAGGTCGTGCTCGTAGTCTGCTGCGTCGGCCCGATCGATTTGAATCCACTCCCTCGTACTTGCCATTCCCTTGGGTTGAAATGGAACGACGTTGCTTCTTGAGAATTGCAACTCGGTCGCGAAGGAGGCAGGCACACGGAGCCCAACGCCGTTTCCGCTGATACAGGCGAACATCTTGTCGTTGACGAAGTAGGCGTCAAGGTCGCTAATTTTTCTTGCGCTGACGCCTGGAAATTTAAGAAGAACAGCGTCGATTTGCGCCTTGCGGCTGGTCTGTTGGATACAGGTATTCAAGGGTGCTCCATCGAGTTTGTCATGCCAAAGGCGATTCAATCATATAGTGGAATACGTTGCAGCAATTAAGACTCCAAGAGAGGACTCCAAGAGACTCATGTCAAGGGTTTGCTCATGGCGAATTCCTGCCTGATCAGAAGCGTTTAAAGTATGGTCAGGTAAATTAAGGTTTCGATACATGCCGCTAGGCGAAAGGATGCCACATCATGGCCAAGAAAACACAAGTCACTGTTTCCAACGACGCAGAAGACTATAGAGACGTGGCCGTACGCATCAATCTGGACGGAAAAACCGACTGGTTGTTTACGGTCAGTCTGGATAAAGAGTTCGATCTGGTCCTTGAGGATGCCGTGCCGCGTTCTTCGGCGACAGGCGTTGAGAAGTTCGTCGATAACGACAGGGTGCCGCCCGATGTACTTGCCGAGTTTGAGCGTGTTCAACCGGAGGTGATGGCGATGTTGCAGCCCGCTGCGCAATCATGACCACCCAAGGCCCGGGGAGCGCGGTGGCGCCACGCGCGGCCAGGTTGCACAGATCACCTCAAGGACTGCTTTTGAGCGCGTTCTTGAAGGGCTGGTATTGGCCGTGAGTTTATTCAACAATGTAAGCGCGCGGCGCCCCGTCAGTCACTATTTCTCAGGGGTGCCATGGCCTTTTCATCCTGCAGCGCGGATTTGAGATCGTCTATCAGGCGTCCGATGGTTTTTTGCGCATCGTAAAACTCAAATTCTCCCTTGCTGCTCTCGCGAACCACGTTGGGTTCATCGCCACGTAGCGGGACTTGGACATGGACGCCCTTCGTGATCACGATCATCCCGTCCTCCCTTTTCGTTGGTTCGCTCAAGGCAATCGGGGTAAAACCGAGCTTGTTTATTTTTTCAGCCAATGCTTGTGCGTTCATGTTTTCCCTGCGGAAAATGGGCTGTCTCGCCGTAGCGTGGCAATATAGAGAGAATGTCCCGGTTTATTTTTTACCGACCGACCCGATGAAGGAATGCACATCGATCATATCCCTTGGGATCAAGCCTTCTTCGACAAGACTCGTACGCAGATGGTTGTAGAGCCGCAAAACCGCCGCATAGCTTCCCCAGTTGGCTTCGGGTTTGTAGTTGATTCGCCAGCAAAGCGCTTTGGTCACATTCTGAATCACGGTGGGTTTGATAAAGGCTTTTACCAGCGGAAACCGGATGAATCCGAAAAGTGTGGCGTACTGCCAGCGGTTGATTTCCAAAAGATCAAGGACACGAACGAAGAGCTTGAAGCGATATTCCTCTGAATCAGTCCCATAAAGCAGGTCGGCCAAACCCACCGCGAAAATCTTTTGGTTCTCGGGTAGATCCAGCGCGGCGTATAAAAGCGTCTTTTCACTCTTGGTCAGCAGATTCGTCATCGATTCGACGTGCCGTGCCCTATCACAGACATCCTGATAGCGATGCTCTGCGATAAGTTCGGAAATTTCCTTCTCGCCCAGCAACTGAATACAGAACTGGTGCGCCCGCACGTTGGCCTCGCGCTCGTTCTTGAGAAAACTGGGCGTGGCAAAGCCGTCAGGGTAGATTGCCAGGAATCGTTCAATGGCCATAGATAGCGAGACATAGTCCGCGCTACCAAGTTGAGATGCTTCGCCCAGATTATCCAGGAGTCGATGCTTTGCCGCGGCTCCTTCGGCAATTTCAAGCTTCACAAAAGATTTTGAAAGGCGCTTTGAACCGGTGCCGACAAAGAAAACATCAATATTGTCGGGGGTTACGCTGAGCACTTTCCCGAGCCCCCAGCCCTTCTTGTTTGGATGAAAAACACGATCACCTTGGGTGAGATTGTTCATTTGGCTCTCCGCCGCTTCCGGAAAAAGCGTTGAATTCTATCATGCGGTTTGAAATGCGGATCCGGCCGGGCAACCTTTTGCTCACAGATGTCGGCCAGAATGCTGGAGCAGAGTCGTGGATTCCTCATTATTACGGAGAAAAATCGGAACGAGTGGCTGCTTTCAGCGAAATACGCAGCCTGTGTGGCAGGCCACATGCAGATCGCCATTTCATGCGGTGCACATGTTATCTCGCGCCCCTATGGAGCCATTTGAATCGCGGCTTAATGGAGCCACC
>NZ_JBMOJE010000288.1:0-2875 GCF_049316945.1 Propionivibrio sp.
AGCCGCTGCGGTGGTAAAGATTTGGATGGCTCATCGTTATCCTATTTTATCCAATGAAAATAATTATTCCATATAGATAATTACTTGTAAAGATGAGCTTACCACTTCAAAAGTGTCGGTGGCATGATGCGCCTACCGCTCAATCACCTCTGTCATGCCGTACCACCGACAAAAACTCAGTAAGGGCTTGTACGCCCAACCCCGCGAAATCTTGAGAAGTGCGTAGACCCAGCGGAAGCGAAGCTGCAATTCGACGACTTTTCACATGTGCCACAGCAAGAGGCTCAGCGCGGCACCTTAACTTCCCCAGAGCGAATACCCATCGCCAGCCGCTCAAGCACCTTGGCGTAGCGGTACAGCCCAAGGTAGGTGACACAAAGTTTGTCTATCTCACCCTCACCAGAAATCTCCATCAGTCGATGAAACAGCGGCATGTATGGTGCCATATTGGTCAACAGCATCAAATTGTCGTTGCCGCCCGTTTGCGTGAACTGGTTGACCTTGTCATCCAGCAATTTGGCGATTGCCAGTTGTTCTCCGTCAGGACTAGGCGTACCTTGCGGTGCCGAGGGTGTCAGGTCCATGCGGTCTTTGGTCAGATCAAGGTACTCCAATTTTTCACGGCACACCCATGACAATATTTGCCCAGGTGGATACGGATGTTCCTGAAATTCTCTCAACGCTTTTTGGTACTGAACATCGTTGGTGGTTGAGCCTTGAATACGGGCCCAGTTGTCTTTCAGAACTGTCAAATTTTTCTGACCAATGTCGGAGCGAAAGGCTGTCACGCCTTGGTCCGGCATGACCGCCAAAAAGAAGTATTCACTGCGGTCGATCATCTTGGCCAGAACGGCCCGCACCAGAGGGTTGCTGGGATTGAGCAGGACGTTGTAGGTGGCGAAACCGTAGAACTCAAAGGCAAAATGCACCACCTCAAAATCAGCATTGCCCAGTAAGGTGTGGCCGAAATTAAAGCCAGGATCCATAACGTCTTGCGGTATGGCCTTGGGTGGCCTGAGCGCCAACAAGCCAAGGGTCTGTTGGCGCTCTTCAACCATGCCAAGCGCAAAGCACGGTGCCTTTGCCCCCAGGAAGTCGTTAACAAACTGGCGGTTGGTAGTCAGTTTTGGGAGTAGGCGATGGACACTCATGAGGTGAGTTTAAACAAACGACACCAAAGTCCCACAGAGTTTCTAGCCATGATGCCCAGTTCAATGCGCGTGGCCGACTTGCCTGAGGCGGTTTCTTCTAAATGGTGGTTCAGCCTGAGTGCATCTCACTGTAGATCCAGGTTCTGGTCATTGGTCGAAACGCGGGCGTATCCAATGCACTTACGCATACGTTTAGCTAACCTTGATTTATAGATAAGTTGGTTTACACATTTGAGCCAAAAATTGGGCTTTTTTAGCTAATTTTTCAAGTGTCAATCAACCTTGGACTTTGAACAAAATGAACCGTCGGTTCGCTGATCTTTTGTAACACATTGATTTATATAGGTATATTTTTTTTGGTTTTGTCAATGTCTGAAAATTGGCCTGTTGTAACCCATTGATTTCAAATACATTTTTAAAAACAAGCGAATCAATCGTCATTTTGTTCAAAGTCCAAAATGGTGTGTTGTATGCCCTGAGCTTAGCTGACGGTGCGCTCAAATGGAGGCTTGATGACAGCCGTGAGTGGCAGTACATCCGCCAGATGTATGTGTCTGGGCAAGTGCTGGTGGCCGGCACCTACACCGAGTTGCTCTATGGCATTGCCGTGGACAGCGGCAAGATTCTGTGGAAATTCAAGGCGGGTAACTTCATCAATTCGCACCATGTGGCGGGTGGCAGCGCCTACCTGTGGTCTCCTACCGGCTCGATATGCCATTGACGTGATGACGGGCAATGTGCGCTGGCGCCACCAGACCACACGCTACGGCAACAGCGCAGCCAACTGGGGGCCGATGATGGCTGAGTTGGTAAGCTTTGAGAACAAGTTGTTTTGCCTGGACATGAACCAAGTGCTGCATGTGCTGGATGTCGCCAGCGGCCAGGAATTGGAGCGAATCGCCTTTGCCCACGATTTGCGGCCCACCATACTGGCTCTACCCGGCCAGCAGGCGGTGCTGGCTGGTGGTAAGGGTGAGGTGCAGTTGGTGCAGTGGTGAGCCCACTGAAGACGTGTGGCAGCGATCTTGCCAGGTTGGTCATGACCGTCTTGGTGTTGATCGATTGACAATTGTCAAAGAAACTTTGATGCCGCTGATTTAGGTCAAGCGACGGGGCGCGTCGAGGTGTTCTTTTCGTTTAGCATCAGCCTCTATAGTTTTTGATCAGATATATATAGGAGACAGCTATGTTGAAGTCTTTCCAGCGTATCGTTTTTCTTAGGGTGGTGGTGACAGGGTTGTCGGGTTTTTTGATGCCCCTGACGTAGAGGAAAATAAAGTTGGCACAAACGTGTCGATAAAAGTGGAACTATTCAACTTTTGCTACCTCTAATTGCAACAAAACACATATGAAACAATGGGTTAAATCAATTGCAAAATAAATGTGGCACAAACCGCAGGACTCGGTTCAGTTCCTGGGTCAGATTGGGGTTGCATAACCAGGGGTGGGCAGCAAATTGCGGCTACCTGCGGTTTGGATTGTGCGGGACGCGGTCGTAGCGGTTGGGAATGCCGTCGCCGTCAACATCGCGGTCCCATTTGTTTCTTACACCATCTCGATCAAAATCACCGTAAGGACCATAAAGGCGCGATTGACGCCACTGATTGCGCGGTCCACCCGAATCGTAGACATTGGCGATGCCATCGCGGTCGCCGTAAGGGCTGCGGCGTTGCCAATGCTGCCCGTCATGGCGCCTATGGTGGTCGGGTGCAGGCATATAGATT
>NZ_JBMOJE010000289.1:0-2839 GCF_049316945.1 Propionivibrio sp.
ACCGACTGATTCCGCCAGATCGACGAGCAGGAACAGGGCTACAGGATCGTCATCGATCAGATAGACTTGCGGAACAGTTCTGGCAGTTTTTTTTGTATTCATCGAAGTTTGTAAAATAAATCACGCGAAGAAGATACAGACCACCTGATCCCGGAATTTTTCATGGTTTTGGAAACACCTAAAAAAGCCAATAAGTAACAAGCGCTTATCTGATGGAACCGTGGCAAAGTGCAAGAAAGGCACACCGACGCTCCGGATTTTGGGAAGATACCGGTATTGGTCGGGTTGTGCGCCCGAAGCCACCGTCGCGAGGCAATACAAAATGCAGCAACTTCATTTGCCCATGTTTCCACAGGGTGTTACCCAGATCACTAACAGTTTGGGATTTACGCGTGAAAAAGACCAAATCACGTACTTTCACGGCAGTCTGCCGGTGTTTACGCATGCGCTGGACGACCTGGCATCCTTCAGAATGATTACCAGTCAGTTCTTCGTCAGCGGACACGCCAAACAGTCCCAAATCGCCCGGGCGTTCGGCATCCCCCTGGTGACGATCAAGCGCGCTGTCAAGCGCTATCGGGAAGGTGGGCCACGTGCATTTTATGTCGAGAGGAAAACGCGCGGGGCGGCGGTATTGACCGAGCCGGTGCTCGCCGAAGCACAGCGATTACTGGATGATGGACTGAGTGTAAAGGACGTCGCCGCACGGCTGGAACTGAAAAGTGACACTCTGGATAAGGCGGTGCGGTCAGGTCGTGTACATGTCGTAAAAAAAAAAGACCCTGATGCATGGATAAGCAGCAAAAGCGAACGAACAACGCTTGATGCCGCCGCCCCGATGGGCGTGGCCGCGCACGACATCGTCGGCCGACTAGCCGCCAGCGTGGGTGCGCTAGGTGCTGCTGCGCCACGATTTGAAGCCGCTCTGGACGTACCCAATGGCGGCGTACTCTGTGCCTTGCCGGCGCTACTGGCGATGGGACTGCTTGAGGGCACGGAGAGGTTTTTCACGCTCCCTGCGGGATACTACGCCCCTGACAGCCTATTGATGCTGCTCGCCTTCATGGCGCTTTGTCGCATGCAGTCAATCGAAGTCTTGCGTAACTGTGCGCCTGGCGAATGGGGCAAACTGCTGGGGCTGGATCGGGCGCCGGAAGTACGCACCCTGCGCAAAAAAATACACCTGATGAGTGCGGTCGGCCACCCCCTGGAATGGAGCGCCGCCCTGTGCCAACGCTGGATGGAGGGAGCGCCCGAACAGGCCCACGTGCTCTATATCGACGGCCATGTCCGCGTCTATCATGGTCAGCAGACCCGGCTACCCAAGCATTATGTGGCGCGGGAGAAGCTCTGTCTGCGCGCCACGGTCGACTACTGGGTTAACGCCATGGACGGTCAGCCCTTCATGGTCATCAATCAAGTGGTTGATCCCGGCCTGATCCGCTCCATTGAAGAAGAGATTTTGCCCCGTCTGGAAGTACGACATCCGGCTCTTGCCAAACCCGCATCTGAAGCACTTGAAGCATCTGAAGTACCTGAAGCACATGAAGCACCTGAAGCCAACGAAATGCCGGAGAACGCACCTGAAGCACTTGAAGTACCTGAAGCCAACGAAATGCCGGAGAACGCACCAGGCTTGCACCCACGACATCGTCTGGTTCTGGTCTTCGACCGCGAAGGCTATAGCCCCGATTTCTTTCAACGTCTGCTTGAGAAAGGGATCGCTTGCCTGAGCTATCACAAGTATCCCGGTGCAGACTGGGCCGAGGACGAGTTCCAGAGCCAGGCCGTGACCCTGGTGAATAATCAAGTCATTTCCATGCGTCTGGCCGAACGGGGCACACGTCTTCCCAATGGGCTGTGGCTGCGTGAAATTCGCAAACTCACCGATCGAGGCCATCAAACCGCCATTTTGAGCACCGATTACCATACGACCAGTGTCATTCTGGGAGCACGAATGTTTGCCCGATGGTCTCAAGAAAACTTCTTTCGCTATGGCCGTCTAAACTTTGGCCTGGATAGGTTAGCGGACTACAGCACCGAAGAGATTACTGACCCGATCAAGCTCGTCAATCCGGCCTATCGGCAACTCGACAGCCAAGTGCGCAGCGCCAATGCTCGCCTGAGTCGCTTGCTCGCCCAATTTGGCGCGCTCAATCTCGAACTGACGATCGATCCCGAACAGGTGGTTCCCTTTGTTGCCGAGAAGTCCGCTCTCCATGAGCAGATCGAGGGGCTCAAGGCGGATGTCGTCAAGCTTAAGGCGGACAGAAAAGAGACGGCGCACTACATAAAAATTCAGGAGTTGCCCGAAGCAGACCGATTTAAAAAACTGGGCACCTTGAGCAAGCATTTCCTCGATACGATCAAGATTGTCGCCTACCGTGCCGAGTCGGCTATGGCCAATATCGTACGCGAAACCCTGCCAAAACCTGATCAGGCACGGGCGTTACTCTGTGCTCTGTACACGGTCGAAGCAGACCTCTTGCCAGACTATGACGCGAAGACGCTAACGGTGCGTTTGCATCACAGCGCGCGATCTCATACCGACGCTGTGATCACCAAACTCTGCGATGAGCTTTCCGCCACCGAAACCCTCTTTCCCCGTACCGATCTGCGCATGATCTTCAAATTGGGGTCATCGTAAAATCACCGAGATCAGGTGGTCTGACCTTGCGGATTGCCTTCGTGACCCAGTCGCTGACGCTGCCGGCACTGTAGGCGATCGCCTGGTCCAGCAGCGACAGGCCATCACGCATGCTGCCGCGCGCCGCTTGCCCGAGCAGGCGCAGCGCGGCGGGCTCGGCATTGATGGCTTCCTTCTGCAGGATCTCCGCCA
>NZ_JBMOJE010000290.1:0-2827 GCF_049316945.1 Propionivibrio sp.
AATTAACGAACAGGCTCTGCACCCCAAGGGCCGGAATGACGACGTTGCCTTGCCTTGATCACGCCTGCTTTTGCTGGTTGGCCAGCTCGCGCAATTGCGTTTCCAGGGTCTTGGCGCGGGTAATGTCGTTGAACGTGACGACGACGCCGTCGATGACGTTTTCCAGGGTGCGATAAGGCATGATCTTCACCTGGAACCAGCGCCCGCCGCTGGCGGCGGCTTCCTTGTCCGAGAAAGCCAGCGTGCGCAGCACTTCTTCGGCTTCAGCCAGCAGCCCGGGATCATCCAGGTCGGTGGCGATGTCCGACAAGGGCCGGTCGACATCGCCCGGAATAAGCTTGAACAGCCGTGTCGCCTGGCTGGTGAAGCGCCGCACGTGCAGCGCCTTGTCGAGAAAGATGGTGGCCATATCGGTGCTGTTGAGCAGGTTCTTCATGTCATTGTTGGCTGCCGACAACTCGTCCACCTTCGATTGCAGCTCGATGTTCACCGTCTGCAGTTCCTCGTTAAGGGACTGCATTTCCTCCTTGGAGGTGGTCAGCTCCTCGTTGGTCGACTGCAGTTCCTCATTGGTCGATTGCATTTCCTCGCTGGCCGACTTGAGTTCTTCCTGCGAGCTCTGCATTTCCTCGCGCAGGCCCTGCATTCCCTGTTGCGCGTGCGCCAGTGCCTGCACCAGTTTCGCCTCGCGCTGGCTGTGACGCGGACCAGGCTTGCCGTCGCCGGCATCCTCCACCTGCGGCGCGGCGTCAACATCGGTGATTACCACCATGGCCATGCCGCGCAGGGCTTCCGGCTCGGCGAGTGGCTGCACCACGAGGTTGACGGTCTGTGTGCCGCCGTTGGTGCCGATGCAGATATTGTCGCAGACCACGCGCTCGCCGGAACGCAGCGCGACCGGCAGGGCGACGCCCAACTCCTGGCGCAGCCCGTCGCGCGCCATGGCATGAATGTTCCAGTTTACCTTGCCGGCCGCGGGTTCCAGATACTTGCCGGTACGGCCGCTGATGTAGAGCAGGTCGCCATCGCCGTTGACCAGCACGGCGGCTGGAGAAAACTGCTGCAGCAATACCTTGTCGGCCAGGCTCTCCAGATTGGCGCTGACCATATCGGGCTTGGCGGCCCACAGTGCGTCGGTTTTTGTCGGGAGAAAGCGGGTAGGGAAATCAAGATCCAGGGTGCCAAGCGGGCTGGAGGTGCGCCGGAACAGACGTTCCTTGCCAGCAACCAGAGCGAACAGATCGCTGAAGCCACCGATCGACTCGGCATTGCCCAGCATCAGGATGCCACCCGGCTTGAGGCTGTAGTGGAAGAGTGGCAGCAGTTTCTTCTGCAGTTCGCTGCCAAGATAGATCAGCAGGTTGCGGCAGGTGAGGATATCCAGCTTGGTGAACGGCGGGTCCATGATCAGGTTCTGCTGCGCGAACACCACCATCTCGCGGATCTCCTTGCCGACCCGGTAGCCGTTGGCTTCTTCAACAAAGAAACGCTTCAGGCGTCCCTCCGAAACGTCGGCGGCGATATTGGCCGGGTAGAAGCCCTGGCGCGCCTTCTCGATGGCATCCGGGTCGAGGTCGGTGGCGAAGATCTGCAGCGTGCAGCGCCAAGGTGGATTCACCTTTTCCTGCACCTCGCGAAATGCCATGGCCAGCGAATAGGCCTCTTCGCCAGTCGAACAGCCGGCCACCCAGGCACGCAGCGCGCCGCCTGCGGGGTAGGCGGCGAGCACTTCGGGCAGAACCTTTTCCTGCAGGCAGGCCCAGGACTCCGGGTCGCGGAAGAAGCGGGTGACGCCGATCAGCAGTTCCCTGAACAGCAGATCCACTTCCTGCGGGTTCTCGCGCAGGTAACGCCCGTAGTCGGCAATGTTGTCGATCAGGTGGATGGTCATGCGCCGCTCGATGCGCCGGTAGACGGTACTCTTCTTGTACAGCGAGAAATCGTGGCTGGTGCGCGCCCGCAGCAGGATGCATATCTTCTCGAAGGCGCTCTTCTGCGCCGTCGACTCCGCTTCCAGTGCTTGCTCCCGCACACCGGTGGCGGCAGGCAGGCTATGTTTAAGGCAATCAAGGAGGCGCAGCGGCAACTCTTGCGCCGGGGCGGTGATGTCGACCAGGCAGGTGTCGATGGCTCGGCGCGGCATGCTGTCGTACTTGGCCGAGGCCGGGTCCTGCGCCAGGACCAGGCCGCCCTGCTCCTTGATGGCGCGCAGGCCGAGGCTGCCGTCCGAACCCATGCCGGAGAGGATGATGCCGACGGCGTTGGCGCCCTGGTCTTCGGCCAGCGCGCGGAAGAAAAAGTCGATCGGCAGGCGCAGACCACGCGGCGCCGCCGGTTCGAGCAGGAAGAGGCTGCCGTGCAGAATCGACAGATCGCGGTTGGGCGGAATCACATAAACGCAGCCCGACTTGACCTTCATGCGGTCTTTCGCCTGCGCCACCGGCATGGCGGTGGTACGCTGCAGCAACTCGGGCATCATGCCCTTGTAGTTGGGATCGAGATGCTGAATGACAATGATAGCCAGCTCACAGTTCGCCGGCAGTTGGCCAAAGAACTGTTCAAGCGCTTCAAGGCCGCCCGCCGAGGCACCAATGGCGACGATCGGGAAAGGACAAACCCCGTCGCGGAAAGCGTTCCTGGCGACTGGTTTTACGCGCTTGACCGGCCTGGCGGAGGGCTTTGACCCGCTCGGCGCGGCAGCAGTCGCATCGGTTTCTTTCAGTATTGTCGGCTTGGCCATGACATTCTTTCCGAATGAACGAATCAAATATTGCTTGAAACTGTGTTTTCGAATTTAACCACAAAGTCTGGTTGTGCAAACACATTC
>NZ_JBMOJE010000291.1:0-2818 GCF_049316945.1 Propionivibrio sp.
AACCCGTGGTTTCGGTGCGACGGTGAAAGTTGCTGAAATCGGCCAGAAAATTGCCTGTGCGCACCCTGGCAATCTTTGCGCCAGTAATTTCCAGCCCATGGCAAGCGTCACGTGATTCCAGACAGGCCAAAACGCCGGGGTCAAGGTCTTCGCGTTTGAGTAGCGATGTGGGAACAAACAGCCGTACCACGTCTGAATGCGTCAGGATTTTGGTATTGGGGTGCGTCGCCGGATTGAAACCGTTTTTCTCCAACGTGGTCTTGTCGCTCTTCATGGGTTCGAGCTTTTCGATGGCATCACGAGCCTCTTCATAGCTGGCAAACGAGGTGGACTCGGTGTGTGACTTGGGCAGCATGGATGAGCAGGCGCTGCACAACAAAACTAGCGGGAGCAAACAAAGCGCGTATTTCATGGGCCAATATAGCGCCAGACTGCTACGCCATCTGTGCGCTACCGATCTCCACCAGCGACTTTTCAGCGCAACCGGGAAATAAATCGCCTGTGCCGCCGCTGCGGTGAACTTATTGGCATACGGCACTTGCTGGAACTCGCCTCATTCCCTGATTGTCAACGGCTGCAATAGTGAGCCGTGCCAACCATTGATGGTCGAGGACTATCAGTCAAGAATATCCCCTTACCCAGGTTGCGTGGCGTTGGTCCCAGAACACCGAGTCAGCATACTTTGCCGCCAACTGTCATCGCTGAACTCAAACGACCGGATTATCTTCATGTGTTACCTTCACACCGATCAGGTCAAGCGGACAAGGCAAATGCGCAAGGGCTTTGGAACGCCAAACGAATGAGAACACCGTCTCGGATGGTCGTTGCTTCACGCGGTTGTCTTTACAAAGTAGCCGATTTGCGGGGGATGGGCGCATTGAGTCATGGTGGGCAGTCATCACGCTATCTCTTGTCAAACTTTCCAGAATGCATTACAGTTTCTTACCATTAGTAAGGATTAGATATGCCAACCGCCACACTCTCCAGCAAGGGTCAAGTCACCATTCCGCTGGCCGTTCGCACGGCTCTGGGACTGCACATGGGTGACAAGCTTGATTTTGTGCTCGATCAAGACGGCCTGAAGGTCGTGCCGATGCGCGCCTCAGAGCCGACACTCAAAGGCCGTTTTTCTGGAAGAGCATCGACTCCGGTCAGTTTGGCCATGATGGATGAGGCCATTGCTGCCGAGTCGAGCGAACGTCAAGTGGTACTCAACCAGGGTTTGGCGTGATTGGCCTCGACACCAACGTGCTGGTGCGCTATTTGGCACAAGATGATGTCAAGCAGTCGGCCATTGCCACCCGTTTGATTGAGTGTGAATTGACGGCCAGCCACCCCGGATTTATCAGCCTGGTGGTTTTGGTTGAAGTTTGTTGGGTGCTCAAGCGGCTCTACCAGGCATCCGAGTCTGAGTTGGTCACTACGGTAGATGATTTTCTTCACGCCGCGCAGTTTCAAGTTGAACAGCGCGAGCTGGTGCTGACTACGACCCGAAAACTCGCTGCTGCAAAGCATGGCAGCGTCGGTTTTGCTGATTTTTTAATCGTTGCGTTGGCCCAGGCACAGGGGTGCAGCATGACCGTAAGCTTTGATGCCGGGGCTGTGCGCGAGGCCGGCATGACACTGCTGAGCTGATCTTTTTTTGACAACCAATAGCCATAAGATAAAAGGGGTATCCATGTGAGTGCTGTAAACACTGGAGTCCATGTTCCGCCATGGGTGTAGATGGGATGTCCCGGCAAATGATGATGTGTGCGGCTGATGATTGATGGGTGGCAATGGCTTTGTGGGTTTGGAAACTGGATTTAGTCGAGACATGCAGCATTGTTCGGAAGCCACGCTCAAAAATCTGCATACCTGAGAGGCTCATCGCGCCCCGGTTGAAGACTGGAAGTAGACGTTTGTGTGGAAATTGCATCCCTACAAATCACAGCACTCAAATGGATACCCCTTTAAGATAATGCCGATTATCTTAGGCCACTTTTGTAAATTCGCTTATTTTTGGCTTGCTACTGTTTTTGATGCGTTTGCCAAATCCATGCACCAGGCGTCGGCGGTGGACTCGTGCGACTTCGGACTGGGCTTTCCAATGAGGTTTTAGCCTAGACAATGGCGGCCACCATGCCGGTGGTCATCAAGGAAACAAGCGAAAGTTATCACCCAAATCATGGGTAGTTGCCAGCTTCGCACCGTCTGTGACCGTTCAAGCCGGCCATCAAGTGGTCAACGCACTGAGCCAGCGACAGTTGACTGGTCAGCAAATGCATGTCTGCCTGCCTGGGCACCTCATACGGGCTGTCAATGCCGGTGAAGTTTTTCAACTCACCTTGGCGGGCTTTGGCATACAAGCCCTTCACGTCATGGCGTTCGCATTCTTCAAGCGGGGTATCGACAAACACCTCCACAAATTCACCTGCGTCAAATAGTTGGCGTGCCTTGCGTCGCTCAGACTCAAACGGCGAAATCAAGCTCACCAACACAATCAGCCCGGCATCCACCATCAGCCGGGCCACCTCCGCCACCCGGCGTATGTTTTCTACCCGGTCGGCTTCGGTAAAGCCCAAGTTGCGGTTCAGACCATGGCGCACGTTGTCACCATCCAGCAAATAGGTGTGGCGGCCTTCCGCATGCAGGCGCTTCTCCAGAGCATTGGCAATGGTCGATTTGCCCGAACCCGACAAACCGGTAAACCAAATGCAGCGCGGTGTTTGCTGCTTTTGCGCCGCCCGCGTGGCTTTGTTCATATCCAGCGCTTGCCAATGAATGTTGCTGGCGTGGTGCAGGGCAAAGTCAATCATGCCGGCACCCACGGCCTTGA
>NZ_JBMOJE010000292.1:0-2786 GCF_049316945.1 Propionivibrio sp.
GATGCCAATGTCAACTTTGGAGCAATTAGTTCGGGAAGTCGAATGTCGCCTGTGGATCTTTCTGCTGCCGACCGCTACTTTTCTCGGAAGCTGCCAATCAAAGTTAAAGGTCAGCAATGGAGAAAAACCTATACCTGCAATGCAGCGCAAGCGGTCGGTCGTGGTCAACCCTGGAATCGAGGCGGTTGCTCCAAAGCGGACATTGCCGACGCTGGTCCAATTTGGGTATTCGACCATCGCCAGAACCGGAAAGCTGTCATTCGATGGCGGCAACTGCTTTTTTGCGTAGCAGTCGGCAACGCAGCGCAAGCGGACGTCCACCAGTGGCCACTTCCGGGCAAGCCGGTTTCATCATTTCCGAGACCGATCAGCCGCCGTGCGTTGTGGTCGCCAACGTGCACATAACGGGTGGGCTCGCTTGAGTAAAAGGGTCAATCGATTTCTGCCCAAGAAATCAGAAAGCTGACCCAGGAATCGGCAAGCCCCGCGTTGCATTGAATTTGCGCCATACTAAAGGATTTGCATAAATCGTGGCTGCGTGTGTACCGGGTGTGGATGGGCTTGGGGACTTAGCTTCCCGCCGTAGACAATGGCGCAAATTCATTGCAACACGGGGAAGCCATTTTCTTCGCCTATCCGCCTTTGAGCAGCGGTGGACTAAACCGCTTACATGTCGCACCTGGGAAAGCAAGGTTTTTGGCGGCATGAAGTTCCAAGGGATTTGTAGTCATACAACCGCGCTGATCTGAAGCGCCTGCGTCAGCAACAGACTGCCAACCCGATAGCTGTGGAACAACAGTTGCTGGCGCTGTGTCTGTTGACGCACAGACTCCATTGCAATAGTAGGGATATATTTCACTGGCGCGGGTCTATCGATCTGCGCGCACTACCTGGCGCCGGATATTCCATGAGCCTTTCTAGTTTCGATCTTCCAAGTGTCCTGACTTTCACGGTCTCGCCGCTGGAGTTGATGCTGCGCGGCACGCTGATGTATTGGTTTCTTTTCGTCGTCTTCCGCTTCGTCCTGCGGCGTGACGTGGGTGCCCTCGGTCTCAGCGACTTCCTGTTCGTGGTGATCCTCGGTGATGCAGCGCAGAACGGCATGATCGGCAGCGCCACCTCAGCCATCGATGGGATGGTGCTGATCGGCACGCTCGTCTTCTGGAGCTACATGCTCGACTTCATGAGCTTCAAGTTTACGCTTGTCCAGCGCTTTACTGCTGCGCCACGATTGTGCCTGGTGCGCAATGGCAAGCTTCTGCGCAAGAACATGCGCCGTGAATTCATCACCGACGAGGAGTTGAACGCGAAGATCCGGCAAGAAGGAGTCGAAGACATCGCATCTGTGAAGCTGATGTACCTCGAAGCGGATGGGGAGATAAGTGTGATCCGCCAGGACGGCGCAATGGCCTGAGCATGGACCGTATGCCCACACCGTCGCTTGAGCGGGTGCATCATCCCCTGCAGGTGTACAAATCAAAGCGTGACTTCACCCTGACGCCGGAGCTCGCCGAGGGTGGCAGACGCCACCAAGCGCGTGCTGGTGTCCTTCGACTCGACGATGCTCAGAAACCTCTCCGTCGGTATGCCCATTGACTTGATGTGCTACGCACGCGACAGCCTGAAAGTCACCATGAAGCGGCGATTCGAAGAGGATGACGCCTACTTCGAGATGTTGACAGTGCAGTGGATTGCCGACACTGGCGTGGTAAGGCGGCATCGCTGGTGGCGGTCAAAACCTGTAAGGCTTTCCGCTTGAAATCCCTGGTTCGCCAGCGCACAGACGGCCACATCAGCCACGACTATTCTGAGAATTTACTCTACAGCCCCGATGGCCACTTGAAATTCCCCCAGGGGCGAAGGCGAGAATGTGCGTTTTCCGAGCCGCTGCCATTGCCCCTTCTTGATAACGGTTCCCCTCGCGTAGCGAGCACAAACCAGAGGCGTAGATGCGGCGATTAAGCGCACCTCGGCTCCACAACCGGGTGGGGGAATTTCAGGTGGCCACAGGTGGGGGAAATTGGGTGGCCATCAGGGACAGAAACAAGTATGAAAACGCAGCATTTCTTCGCAATTCTCATCGCCTGCACAGCGGGTACTTCATTGATGGCGGCTCAACTATTAGCCCCCGATTCGCTCAGTGAAACTGAACGCGCCCAATCGATAACCCGAAAAAGCAAAGGCAGCGTCGTGTTGCGAGCCCAAGTTTTGCTGGACAGGGCGCATTTTTCCTCCGGTGAGATCGATGCTGCTTACGGACAAAATCTACGCACCGCGATCAGCGGTTACCAGACAGCGAATGGTTTGCCAGCCAGCGGCATCGTCGATGCGCCTACCTGGGATGTGTTGAATACCGACACCGCACCCATCCTGGTTTCTTATACGATCCCGGAGGCGGACGTTGCAGGACCGTTTAATCCGATCCCAACCGAATGGGTGGACAAAGCCAAGATGAAGACACTCGGTTATACATCCGCCAAAGAAGCGCTCAGTGAGAAGTTTCATGCAAGTCCCAAGCTACTTGCGCAACTCAATCCCGGCAAGGATTTTGACCGTGCGGGCGAAGAAATCGTCGTTCCCAATGTCGCGACCAGCAGCGAATTTCCGAAAGCCGTCAAAGTGATCGTTGATCAGTCGGACCACACTTTGTCCCTGGTCGATGCAGGCGGCAAAATCGTTGCCCAGTTTCCTGCCACTACCGGCAGCAAACATGATCCGCTCCCGCTGGGCGTCTGGAAGGTCAAAGGCGTCGCCCGCAACCCCGTGTTTCACTACAACCCCGAATT
>NZ_JBMOJE010000293.1:0-2774 GCF_049316945.1 Propionivibrio sp.
GGGATTCCGCGTGCGCAAAGAAAAGAATTTGCGCACCCTACCGGGCTTTGATTCTCCCTTTGATTCTGCGCCGCGTGCGGTTTGGTAGGGTGTGAAACGCGAAGCGTTGCGCACCACCCGGCGGATCCAGCACGTCGGCGCGAGGGGATTCCGCGTGCGCAAAGAAAAGAATTTGCGCACCCTACCGGGCTGCCTTGCTTTTGTGGATTGCTGAATCTGCTGACTTTGCGCCAAGACAATCATCGGCTTCGCATCGGGCACATCCGGCGGTAGATCGACAAACATTTGCAGTTCTCTTTCTCCTTTGATTCTCTGAGGGTGAAAATTATTACAACCTCTGGAATAGCCGCAAACAGGCGATCTACAGCCACTCACACCGCACAGCCAATGAATACAACCATCTTCAGGTGTGTATCTTGAAGATCCTTTATCCATAAGCCCTGCAGCCTTGCTTGCAGAAAATCACCCCCACAGGTCGCCCAGGCAAAACTCGACGGCGTCGAAAGGTGCGACGCGCACAGGGGCGTCATCCTGCAGGGCGGCGATCAGCATCCAGTGGCCCTGGCTCAGTGCGTAGGCTTCCAGCGTGCGCGCCTCCGGGTCGACCAGCCAGGCGTAGGCGACACCGTAACTGGCATAGAAAGGCAGCTTGACGATACGGTCCTTGCGCGCGGTGGAAGGCGAGAGGATTTCGCAGACCCAGTCGGGCACGACTTCAAAGCGGTGGTCGTCGGGCACCTGCGGCATGCGTGCGCGCCGCCAGCCCGCAAGGTCGGGAACTGCCACCTCGGTATCGCGCACGAAATGCACTTCCGGTTCCGGGATGATCCACCAGCCGCCGGGGCCGTTGCGACCGAAGTCGTAAGGCCCGCAGAGGTCAAAACTCAGCGCCCGCTCAGCCAGGCCATGGCGACCACTCGGTCGCGGCTGGCTGTGCAATTGGCCGTTGATGATTTCGCCGGTCAGATTTTCGGGCAAGTTGCACAGTTGCTCATAGAGCGGAACAGCTTTCAGCGCAGAAAGGGCATTCATCAAAGTCTCCTTCGGGTCGCTTATCTTACCGCAAGCCCCTCCAGGCAATACTCAGAACTGCTTGACCTCGATGTTCAGCGTTTGTATCCGGTAAGCGATCTGGCGCGGCGTCATGCCGAGGATGCGGGCGGCCTTGGCCTGCACCCAGCCGGCCTGTTCCAGGGCGGTGATGACGCGCTCTTTTTCCGAGAGATTCGGGTCGTCGATATCGACTTCCGGGATCGGGCTGTAGACCGGGTTGAGTGCCGCTGGCGCCGCTCCCCGCTGCGGGCGGTGAGCGGTGCGCTCGCGGGCACTGGGGAAGCGGATCAGATCGACATCGATATGGCCGTCTTCCGAGAGAACGGCGGCACGTTCCAGGCAATTTTCAAGCTCGCGCACATTGCCCGGCCAGGTGTGGCTGGCCAGCCGGCGCTGGGCCATATCGCTCAGGGTCAGCTTGCGCTTCTGGCTGGCGCCGATCTTGCTGAGCAGATGGCGGGCGATTTCCGGGATGTCTTCGATCCGCTCGCGCAGCGGCGGCAGGAACAGCGGCATGACATTCAGGCGATAGAACAGGTCTTCGCGGAAGTCGCCCATATCGACGGCGGTTTCCAGGTCGCGATGGGTGGCGGCGATGAAGCGCACATCGACCTTGATCGTCCGGCTGCCACCGACGCGTTCGAATTCGCCTTCCTGCAGAACGCGCAGCAATTTGGCCTGGAATGGTGACGAGATATCACCGATCTCATCGAGAAACAGGGTGCCGCCGTGCGCCTGTTCGAAACGCCCTTTACGTGCCTCGACAGCACCGGTAAAGGCGCCGCGTTCGTGCCCGAAGAGTTCGGATTCCAGCAGGTTTTCCGGCAATGCGGCACAGTTGAGGCGGACCATCGCGTTGCGTGCGCGCGGCGAGTTGTAGTGGATGGCGTTGGCGATCAGCTCCTTGCCGGTGCCGGTTTCACCGCGAATCAGCACTGTCGTGTTCCACTTGGCGACCAGGCGTGCCTGGTCGAAAACGCGGCGCATGGTCGCCGAGCGGCCGACCATGCTGTCGAATCCGAACTGGTGACGGACGGTGCGCCGGAGCAGGTCGCGCTCCTCGACCAGCGTCGATTTTTCCTGCTCGACTTCGAGCGACAGGCGCAGGCTCTGGCCGATCAGGTTGGCGACCATTTCGACGAACTGTGCGCGTTCTTCGAGCAGGCCATCGTCCGGCGCGCCGGGTTGTACGGCAAGAATCCCCTGCAGGTTGCCACCAACCTTGATCGGCACGGCGATAAAGGGCAACTCCGGCTGATAGATTTCAAGGCGGTTGAGAAAGCGCGGCTCATCGGCGATGCGGGTGAACATCATGGTGCGCGGTTTTTCCAGCATCAGGCCGAGGATGCCTTCGCCCGGCTCATACTGAACATCGCTGACCGCTGACTGGTGGTGCAGCAAGTGCGCTGCCAGATTGCCGGAATTCGGATCAACGATGCCGATCATGCCGCAGGTCAGCCCGGCTTCGTCGTGCAGGATGCGCAGCACGTCGCGCAGACTTTCATTGAAGGCCAGCGAGCGGCTGAGAACGCGGCTGACCGCATAGAGCGCGGCGAGCAGCAGGATATTCAGTTCATGTGTTCGACAATAGCCGCTGCTGCCCGTGGCGGGTAGCGCATCGACAGTGCGGATGATGTGTTCGCGCATGCTTTTCTCGGGGTATTTACGGCATTATGTAGCAGCTACCCCAAGCTAAATCAACGACTTATTCGTCCCGATCC
>NZ_JBMOJE010000294.1:0-2758 GCF_049316945.1 Propionivibrio sp.
TGGTGTGAAAAGTGCCAAACCAATTGGGTCCTAACAGAAGAAATCTGAAGCTGGAAGTGATTCGCGACTTGCAGGCGCAAGGCAAACGCGTCGGCATGATCGGCGACGGCATCAACGACGCCCCGGCACTGATGGCCGCCGATGTCGGCTTTGCCATTGGCGGCGGTGCGGATATTGCTGTGGAATCGGCCGACATCACGCTGGTCGGCGGCGACATTTCGCGCGTCGCCTCGGCCATTCAGCTGTCACGACAAACGATGAAAGTCATCCGCCAGAATCTCTTCTGGGCGCTTGGCTACAACGTGGTGGCGATCCCGATTGCCGCCGCCGGGCGGCTGAACCCGATGATCGCCTCAGCGGCGATGGCGCTCTCCTCGGTATCGGTGGTAACCAACTCGCTGCGTCTGCAGAAGCGCTGAGCGATGATGGCGCCTTGTCATGCTGCGGACTTTTCATGGCAATAGCCTTGGGATGCCCGTCGTTCGGTGTTCTACAGAATGCATGCCTGAAGAATGGCGTATTTGTTTTGTTTGCAGACACTATGGCTGTAGATAGCCTATCCATAGGGATTTCAGAGCATCGTTACTTCGATAGCCTTCGATAACCAACTAGCCGGGTTTTCCCCCTCGCCCACTTGTGGGAGAGGGGAGTTTGCAACAGCTGAGGCTTGGCGCTAATCAGGGGAAAACGATGGATCACAGCCAACACCAGATGCTCGCCGAGTTCTCCTACGGCCTGGCCTTCATGACCGGCGTGCTCGGCAGCGGGCATTGCTTGGGCATGTGCGGTGGGCTGGTCTCTGGCTTCTTCATGAAGCTCGGTGCCAAAAACTTCACGCCCTACCTCGCCTACCATCTCACCCGCGTCGGCGTTTATGCCTTGATCGGCCTGATCGCTGCCGGGCTCGGCACGGTGCTGGTGCAGACCGGCGCTTTCGGCCAGTTACAGGGCCTGCTGCAAATCGTCGCCGGCCTCGTCGTCATCCTGCTCGGCCTTGACCTGCTCGGCGTTTCGCCGATACGCAACACGCTTCGCTTTGCGCCGCTGGCCTGGCTGCGCCGGCAGTTTGTCGCCGCCACGCAACGCGGGCCGCTGCTCGGCGCAATGATCGGCGGCGCGATCAACGGCCTGATGCCGTGCTCGATGACGATGGCCATGGCGGTAAAAGCCACCACCGCGCCCTCGCTGCTGGAAGGCGGGCTGCTGATGCTGGCGTTCGGTGCCGGCACCCTGCCCTCGATGCTCTCGGCCAGTTTCCTGTTCGGCAAACTCGGCGTAAAAACGCGCGGCTGGCTGCTCAAGGGAGCGGCTATTTTCGTCATCATCCTCGGTATTTCAACGCTCTGGCAGGGAGTTCGCTACTACACGTTGATGCAGCGCCTGCTTGGTTGGCTTCCACCCCTGCGACAATTTGCCGCACGCCGCATCCATTCGAAAAGTTTACTATCCAGAAAGATCGCCGAAGCATCATTCGGCCCGTTTCCCTCACCCCCGACCCCTCTCCCGAAGGGCGAGGGGAGGTTCAAGAGTCGCTAACGCGACTTCCACACTAAGGAGCCACACCATGAATCGCCGTGACCTGCTTAAACTCTCGATGGCCAGCACCGCCGGCACGCTTATCGCCAGCTCAGCACACGCCCAGCAAGCCTGCACTAGCGATGGCACGCCGGCCCAATTCACACCAAAAAAATCGGCTGATGCCAAGCCGCAGGAAAACGATATCGAGAAGTTTCCGAAGTGCCCGTACTGCGGCATGGATCGCAAGATGTTCCACCACTCGCGCATGCTGATTCAATTCAGCGACGACCTGCCGGACGGCACCTGCTCGCTGCATTGCGCGTCAATCAGCCTGGCCGTGAACATCGACCGCGAACCCAAGGCCATGTGGGTCGGCGACAATGCCTCGGCCGATCTAATCAAGCCGCTGGTCAATGTCGATAAAGCGACCTTCCTGATCGGCAGCCAGATCAAAGGTGTCATGACCAAGCGCAGCAAGGTTGCCTACAGCACTGATGAAGCCGCAAAAGCAGCGATGGCCGCCAATGGCGGCGAACTCGGCAATTTCGACAAAGCCCTGCTGGCGGCTTACACCGACATGGCGCAAGACGCGTCAATGATCCGCAAGATGCGCGCAGAGCGTCAAAAACACATGATGCATAAGGGCTAAGCATGCACCGTCGCCGCTTTCTGAAGGTGCTTGGCGCCGTGGCAATACCACTTTCCAGCTGGCTGCACGCGGCAACGCCGGACTTCCCGAAACCGGGCAACAAGTATCTGTGCCCGGTGTGCGGGATGCTCGTTGCCAAGTATCCGAACTGGATGGCCATCGTCATTTACAAGGACGGTCACCCCCACTTTTTCGATGGGGCCAAGGACATGTTCAAGTATCTCGGCGACCTGCCGAAGTACGCCCCCGGACACAAGGCGGCCGAAATTTCCGGGATCTGGGTTACCGAGTTTTACGGGCTGACCCGCATCGATGCGCGTAAAGCCTTCTACGTCATGGGTTCCGACGTGCTCGGCCCGATGGGGCATGAGTTCGTGCCGCTCGAAAGCCGCAGCGATGCCGAAGATTTCCTGAAGGAACATAAAGGCAAACGCATCCTGAGCTTCGAGCAGGCCACGCCGGAAGTGGCCATCAAGCTGGACAAGGGAGTGTTCGACTGAGAGGCTGTGAATTAATTGGCACAAGCATCCAAGACCGATAGGGGTAGAGAAGGACGCTCGCCCTCCCCTCCCTCCGAACCGTGCGTGCGGT
>NZ_JBMOJE010000295.1:0-2747 GCF_049316945.1 Propionivibrio sp.
GACCGTCATTCAAGGCTTTCAGCAATTTGCTCTCTCGTTTAACCGGACAGTAGTGATCAACAGTGTAAATAATCATACTATTGATACAGTATCGTGCAAAATTGTACGCATTGCCAGTGCAGAACGTGAACAATTAGACCAGTCGTGACACATGAGGAGCGTTCACGCCGCGCGGCGCGGGTCTCCATCGGGTGCCGGTCAGTTGCAGCTATTGCTGGTTCGTACTGATGGAATGCAGGTCGGAGCGATTGAATGCATGTTGCTGCGCGTTCAAAATTGACCATCATGCGCGGATTACACTGACCAGCCATTTTCATGCGATTTTCTGGCTGACTCAGGTTCGAAGATGCTTTAGTCTGGACAAACAACAACGCTCATGATGGTCAATCTGACTCGCGCAAACAACAAGCCGTTCGCCTATTTCTGATTTATGCAACAACGCCGCTCAGGACGCGAATTGTAGCCGCGCCAGATGGGCATAGAGACCATCCTGTCGTACGAGTTCCTCGTGGCTACCGGTCTCGACGATGCAACCATGTTCCATGACCACGATGCGGTCGGCCCGCTGAACGGTGGCCAGTCGATGGGCAATGACCAGCGTGGTGCGGTTCTTCATCAACCTCTCCAATGCCCCCTGGACCAGGCGCTCGCTTTCGGCGTCGAGGGCCGAGGTGGCTTCGTCAAGCAGCAGGATCGGGCGGTCGGCGAGCAGGGCGCGGGCGATGGCGATGCGTTGGCGCTGACCGCCGGAAAGACGCACTCCGCGTTCGCCAAGGTCGGTCTCATAGCCTTGTGGCAACTTGCTTACGAAGTCATCGGCATGAGCAGCCACGCAGGCCGCGCGAACTTCCTCGGAGCGGGCATCGGGGCGGGCGTAGCGGACGTTTTCCAGCACGCTGGTAGCAAAGATCACTGCTTCCTGGGGCACCAGGGCGATGCAGCGGCGCACCGCCAGCGGATCAGCGGCTGACAGAGGTACGCCGTCGAGACTGAGCTGTCCCGACTGTGGATCGTAAAAACGCAGCAGCAACTGGAAAACCGTGGATTTACCCGCTCCCGAGGGGCCGACCAGCGCCACGCTTTCACCCGGCGACACGTTAAGGCTGAAGTTGGCCAGGGCCGGCGTGTCGGGCCGTGACGGGTAGCGGAAATTCACGTCCGCGATAACAATTTCGCCGTGCGGTTTCAATGGCAGGGGCAACGGGTGAGTCGGCTGGCCCACATCGGGTTGCGCTGCGAGCAGTTCCAGCAGACGTTCGGTGGCCCCAGCGGCGCGCTGCAAATCGCCCCAGGATTCGGAAAGCGCACCGACCGATCCGGCCACCAGAGCCGCATAAAAGACGAAAGCGGAAAGCTGTCCGGGACTGATGCGGCCGGCCAGCACGTCATGGCCGCCAACCCACAGGATCAGTGAGATGGCGCCAAACACCAGAAGCATGACCGCCGCCACCAGCGTGGCCCGGTTGCGGATGCGCGCCAGGGAGGTGGAAAAACCGCTTTCAACCAGCGTTGCGAAATCGCGCCGGTCGGCGTCTTCGTGGCCATAGGCCTGGACGATGCGAATCTCGTGGATGGTCTCGTCGATGCGGTTGCCCAGATCGGCCACCCGATCCTGGCTGATGCGCGCAAAGCGCCGCACGCGCCGGCCAAACAGCACGATGGGGACCACCACCAGCGGCACGCCGGCGACGACCATCAGTGTTAGCTTCAGATTGGTGGTAAACAGCATAACCAGCCCGCCGGTCAGGATCAAGAGGTTGCGCAGGGCGATGGAAAGGCTGGAGCCGACGGCATTTTCGATCAATGTCGTATCGGCGGTGAGGCGCGAAATCACGGCACCGGTGCGGCCCTCTTCGAAATAAGAAGGCGGTAGCGACAGCAGGTGGTCAAAAACGCGCCGGCGCAAATCGGCGGTGACCCGCTCACCGAGCCACGAGACATTGTAAAAGCGCGTGTAGGTGGCCGCCGCGAGCAGGGCGATGACGCCGAACATGGCCAGCAGGGTGCGATCCAGCCAGGCCGGATCGCCGGCGGCAAAGCCACGATCGATCACGGCGCGCAAGCCCTGGCCGACGCCGAGCATGGCCAGAGCCGCGACCACCAGCGCAATGGCGGCGAGGATCACACGCTTGCGGTAGGGCTTGAGCAAAGCCACGATGACGCGGACAGGCGTTCTTGGATCGGACATGGTCTCTCCGGAAACAGGGAAACATTGTATGCGCTGAATGACCCGGGCTATAGTTCGTCGTCATCAACTCATTCAAGGAGCGCACCATGACTTCCCTTCCCCTGGCATCCCTCATTACCCTGCTGGTCGTTCTGCTGATGTTCCTCACGGCGCTGAATGTCGGTCGGGCCCGGGTGCGTTACGGCATCAAGGCACCGGCCGTGACTGGGCATGAGGTGTTCGAGCGCGCCTTCCGCATCCAGATGAACACCCTTGAAAGCGCCGCGCTGATGTTGCCGGTTCTCTGGCTGTACGCGGGATATATCGACGACCGTGGTGCTGGGGTGATGGGCCTTGTCTGGCTTGTCGCCCGCCTCTGGTATGCGCTGGCTTATCAGAGCGATCCGGCCCGGCGGAGCGGGGGATTCGTCCTCTCCTTCCTGGCCTTTGCCGGACTCGGGCTTGGCGCGCTGTGGGGCGTGCTCAGGGTGATGATGCATTGATGGTGTGGGAAGTGATCGTCTATTCGCCTGAACGGCGAACTGCCTCAGAACAAGGGTTTGGACGGGGCTGCACCCAC
>NZ_JBMOJE010000296.1:0-2743 GCF_049316945.1 Propionivibrio sp.
CGGCATCGAATGCTTTGTGGCCGCAACCAGACAATGCGGAGCAAAAATATGTCATCGGGGTTTGCCGAGGTGTTCATGCGTCAATGCTGTGTTTTTGACTCAGAATGATCCCGTCAATAAACGTAGTCATAGCGGATCATTTTCCAAGGCTAGCGGAGCAATTTGTATCAGTTTGATACGTAGCCCCCTATTGTTATAAGGGGGGGGGCCGTCTAATTGGTGACTTCGAGCAAGGTAATCCGCTCGAGCTTGACCCAACCAAACGAAGCAGGAACATGATTCTGTGACAGTCACAATTTTGCGGGTTAAATGGCATTGAACCTGCCCCGCAGCCGACATGAACGGTTTTCTGGCTGAAATACAGACAAGGCAACTGGGAACCATCAAGCCGCTCCCACCTTGAACTCAGCAACTAGTTTAGAAACCGCATAAATCCGGGTTATTGAATCAAAACAACGATCAATTTTAATAGATTGATAAAAATCTGGTTCAGCAGGAAAAGACATAGCGGTAACAAAATGTTGTTTAGCCATAGCATCTAGCCATTCTTCAAATACATCAAGACCGATATTTAAATTCATGCAACCGACCCCGAAACGCGAACGGCGCAGACTGCCAAGACAGACCGCGCCGCACCCATTAACGAAACGCTTTCTGGAATTCCGCAAGCAGACTAGAAGCGGATAGAAAACGCTGCGATTCTTCAAAACACAACTTGACTTGCATGGTTTCCGCAAGTGTACCCATACAAGGGTACACACTGACTGAACTCTGCAAATGAGCAGCATTGGCTTTTAGCCACGAATCAAACTGGACGAGGGTAGACATTACAGAACCACCCGATAAAACATAGCAAAACAAGGAACATCAAAACCGCGTCCGAATTTGCGCCACCGATTGCAATACATCAATTCAGCAGCTACAGAAAATAGCCGAACCGAATAAACATTATTAAAAGAAGAACCAACAAAAAGCGGCCTCATGAAAACACCCGAGACAACGGACGAGGCAGCGTAGCAGATACAATTATTGGCATACCGCCCCATGAATTAGCCATGCAAATGGTACGAACCAAACCTAAATAGTAATTAGGTCGAATAACCGAACCACCCAAGAGCTTTCTAAAATTGCTCAAACTGACACAATTAATCTCACTCATGAAAACACCCGATACGAAAAGGCGTACCCTTGAAAAATTCAGCGCCATCGTTGTATGAGTGTGATCAGGTAATTTGATGGGCTGATGTACACGTTCAGTGATGGTTGTTTGGCAAAGAATTTAAGCGAAACGGCGTCAGGTTTTCTCCTGAATGGGGCGCATCGCATCGCGCTCGACGGCCAGGCGCGACGCAAACCACGGCCGACGGTACCTTCGTTGCCTGCGGCGTCTGCCATGCCACGTTCGAAACGTTCGCCAGCCTCTTGATGGCGCCACCGCTGCTAAACCCTGGGGCGCTGCCCCAGTCCCCGCATTCGCCATGAGGCAGCCGCCGGGGATAATAAAACCATCCCCGGCAACTACCGATAGCGTCAGCGGCTTCCAGGGCGTCAAGTGGCTTTCGCGGCATAAAACGGGCCGATGACCCCGGCCCATTTATTCCACGACCACTTGACCGTGTCCCTCCTGCAAACTTGCTTGAATTTTGCGGTAGCGGCTGTTGGAGACAGCAGTCGGTGAAGAGTTAGTTTGCATTGAGCACTTACGTTCTGGTCCGAGTTCTATTAATCTGCGGCGCATGCAAACAAAGCTGACCTATCGGCACCGTGTTATCAGCGAAGCTGACGTCGTGTTCATTCGTGCGATCATCGCCGAGCACCCAGAAGCCAGCCGATGGGGTTTATCCAAGAAGTTGTGTGAGGCGTGGAATTGGGTTCAGGCCAATGGCGCGCTGCGCGACATGGTGTGCCGCGGAATGATGCTGATGCTGCATCGCCAGGGCCTGATCGAACTGCCCGCGGTGCGTCAAGTGGTTCGCAATCCGCTGGTGTATCGCAGCCAACCGGTGCTGGTGACCGCGCACAGGATGGCGCCGGTACGCGCATCGACCAGATCGACCCGGGACAGATCCCAGCGCGGATAGCGCAGATCGACGTGTTCAAGGTGCCGATAGCGGGACGGTATCTCGTAACGCGCCCCTTCGAGGCTGATGGTGCCGTCGGAGCGCCGCTGCCGACGTCGCACTTCAATGCGGAAGGCCGCCGCGAGCACGGCACTGGTCGGGCAGGGACGCGCGACGTTCGGACCGGCAAGATAGTGAGCCAGCGGTGTGGCATCGATTTCCGAGTGGCGCGTGCGGTGGTACTCCTGCTCGCACCAGGCTTGCGTCGCCAGATTGAGCGCATCGAGGGTGAGGTTGGGTTCGCCTTCGAGCATGGCCATCAGGCGCCCTTCAACCCGCCCCCAGAAGGATTCCTGCTTGGCGTTTTGATAAGGAGAATAAGGGAGTGTCGTCTGGTGTAGCACGCCCAGTTCGGCCAGGCCGGTGGTTGTTTCCTCGGCCAGCATGGCAGCGCCGTTGTCGGTCATCAGGGCGCGTGGTAATCAGCAGGACAAAATAATGTCAAGGAAACCCAGGAAGCCCAAGCAGGGCTTAGTTAAAAGCCGGATTTCCTCGTGATTATTTTTCAGGTGTCATCCTTGGGATCCCTTCACCAAGGAGATACATCATGACGTTCGCCCAAATAAATAGGGTGCGGCTCTTCTAGCTTGGCGTTATTATTCTTATAGAACAGTCACTTAGCC
>NZ_JBMOJE010000297.1:0-2715 GCF_049316945.1 Propionivibrio sp.
AAAACACAAAACGCCGGTCAATTCCGACTAGTTCGTATTTTGATAGGACGCAAACGGGCGATTTGGGGCGTTTTCCGGGTTTGATGGAGGTGCGATATGGGGCGCTAGGCAAGGCGAATGCCATTCAAGAACTTGCATATTTATACAAGTAATGGAATAATTCACTGCATGAAGACCGTTGAATTCCTTGGTTCCAGCCAGAAAGACCTTCGCGGGATGCCATCAGAAGCTCGGTGTGCGCTGGGTATCGAGTTGATGACCGTCCAGTTTGGCGGCGAGCCGAGCGACTTCAAGCCGATGCCCGACGTGGGCGCTGGCGCGTATGAGATTCGCTGCCGGGACGCCAACGGGGCGTTCCGGGTGATCTACGTCGCCAAGTTCGCCGAGGCCGTCTATGTCCTCCACGCCTTCCAAAAAAAGACGCAGAAGACAGCCAAGTACGACATTGACCTTGCCGCCAAGCGGTACAAGATGATAGGAGACTGACCATGAAAACGACTGACGATCCGCGCTGGAACGACACCAGCGTCACCAAGAGCAGTGGAAACGTCTTTGTTGATCTTGGATTTGACCCCGCTGAAGCTGAGGTAATGAGGATGCGCACCGAGGTGATGATACTCACCGCTCAGCAGTTGAAGGCGCGAGGCTGGACTCAGGCCGAGGCTGCGCGCCAGCTTGGAATAACCCAGCCTCGCGTCTCCCGGCTAATCAAGGGTAAGGTTGGTGACTTCAGCTTGGACATGCTGCTGACCTTGGCGGCACGTTCTGGCTTGCACCCGGAACTGCGTCTGACTGCATGACGAAGCTTGCAGCGGCGGCATACAAACGAAGGGGAGAAAATAAATGAGCCTGACTTCAGTGCTTGGCAAGGCAAGAACAGAAGAAGACGTTAAAGACGCGTACATCAGTGCATTGAATCTCAAGCGGTACACCAAGGGATTGATCGACATTCAGACCGAAGAAATCTGGTTTGAAGCAAAAGAGGCGTCCACCTCGACTGTGCTGATGTTCACCCAGTTACTGTTTTATGTGCGCAATGCCCGTGAAAAAGGGGAAAGCATTCCACCATTCCTGGCCGTAATCGACCGCGAAAAAGCCGCCATCATGGAGACCGTTAAAGCGCTGCCAATTCTGGACGATAAGGCTATCAAATGGCCTAAGTCTGGATCAAAGGTAGATAAGGCGATTGCCGCACAATCCGCGCCATATATTGAAACTCACTTCGTGGTCTACCAGATGGATAGCCACGAAAAAGAGTTCCTCCAAGCCGTAAAAACCGCCATAACAGCGGGTAAATTCATCCGTACTCCAATCACGCCTGACAACTTGCGGCAGGTGTTCGACAGGTGGGTGGATATGATCGGAAAGGAATTGGAGGGCGTTGACGAAACAGATTACGCCTTGCTGTTCTTTGCAGACATCATGCATGACGGGGTAAAAGCTGCCATGAGCGACTTGCCTGCCCGGCTGCTGCACGATGGAGATAAGCCAATATTCGAGCTGAATGGAAAAAACCACAGGCTTTCTAGCGTCAGGGGCTACCGTAATTTCTGGGCCATTTACCACCGGCCACCTGAAGAAGAGCATCGGTCATACCTTTTGGAGAGACGCGATAGTCTTTTGCCATTGGATGAACGCAGCTTCAAAGGTGCGTACTACACGCCGCTGCATGTAGTGGATAAAGCCTATGACTTGTTAGCGAAAAACCTTGGTGAGAACTGGCAGAAAAACTACATCGTGTGGGATATGTGCTGCGGCGTGGGCAACCTGGAGGTAAAGCACAGCAACCACCGAAACATCTACATGAGCACTCTTGATAAAGCTGACATTGATGTCATGAAGGCTAGTCGAACGTGCGTAGCCGCCACTCATTTTCAGTACGACTATTTGAACGACGACATCACCGCTGAAGGAAAAATTGACTACAGCGTCAGCAACAAAGTCCCTATGGCATTAAGGGCGGCGATTGCTGACGGCAAAAAGATATTGGTGCTGATTAATCCGCCGTATGCGGAGGCGACAAATACAGGTAACACGTCAACAGATGGTGGAGGGAATAAAGCTGGCGTTGCAAAAACAAAGTTCGCATCGGCTTGCATGAGCCAATACGGCAAAGCCAGCAACGAATTATTTACCCAATTTGTAGCGCGAATTGCACAAGAAATGCCCACAGCAACTTTGGCAATGTTCAGCAAATTAAAATATGTGAATGCTCCAACCCTTGAGATATTCCGCCAAAAATGGAATGCGAAGTACCTGAGTGGTTTTGTTGTACACAGTCAAGCCTTCGATGGGCTTAATGGCGATTTCCCAATTGGTTTTCTGATGTGGGCAACGAATCAAAACTCGCGGACAAAAACACCTGTCACTGAAATTGCTGTGGAAGTGCTTGATAAAAATGGGCAAGCCATTGGAGAAAAAACATTTTTCCCAACGCCTAATTCGCAACTATTAGCGGATTGGATTATTAGACCGCCAACGAACGCAATTGATACCGTTCCGTTAAAAAATGCAATCACACCAGCTACCGCCACAAAGGATTTGCGCGGGACGAAATGGGCAGATGGCGCAATAGCATGGATGAATTGTGCGGGTAATGATTTACAAAATGCAGCTCAAAAAACCATGATTTTTTCATCTGGCTACGGCAGCGGACGAGGTTACTGTTATCTCGCGCCCCTATGGAGCCATTTGAATCGCGGCTTAATGGAGCCA
>NZ_JBMOJE010000298.1:0-2674 GCF_049316945.1 Propionivibrio sp.
TTGGGTGTGGCGGCAAAAGTGAGAGACCTCACGCTGGCTCTGCCTCTGGCTCGACGCAGCAAAGCCGCCCCATTGATCGTTATTCCAGATTCATCGCTCCACGCTCACGGCGCGGTCGGGTGGTCTGCTGCTGTCCGGATGCCTCTGCTTGCTCCTGCGCGAGGATCGCGGCTTCTTCCTCCGGGTCGGGGCGCCATTCGCCGGATGGCGCTTGCTCGGAGAACTCAGCCGGGTCGCGCTTGCCAGTCGATTGAGGAACCTTTACCGAGGCTTTCTCGGACAATTTGCCGCGAATCTCTCCAGTTTCCTCATCCACCTCGGCTGCATAGGGCGAATCATCCGGGATGATTGAAAAATCACCGTCCATTGCGTCGGTGTGCTGATCCTTGCCGACTTCAGCCATGCCATCAAGCGCGGCGGCGGTCTGGAATTCAATCGACAGTGGCAGGTACTTTGCCAGCCGGCGAATCACCGTCTTTCGGCCCATTTCGGTGAAGTGCTCTTTCCACGGTCCGTAGGCTCCCTTGCTCTGGGTGGCCTTCATGATTTCCTTGACTTGGTACAAGCTCATAAACTCGAAGCAATGGCCGCCGTCCTTGAGTTTTGCCACCGAGTAGAAACCGATCAGGTCGCCACGCTCACCAAGGGCCGGAGTGTGGTTCAACTTCTCATCAAGTCCATAGACCAGCTCAAACTTATCGTTTACGCAAACCTCGTGCGCAGCGATGCTGACGATCTGGCCAGAGCGGCGAGCGAGGTCGATCAATCCTTTGTAGCCGATGATGACCTGCACCGAATTCACCCATCGCTCGTTTCCGTTTCCATCCTTGCGCTTGGTGTTGAACGGCACCAGGTAGGCATGGCCCAGTACGGTGTTTGGCTCAAGGCCCATTTGCGCGCACTGGCCGATAGCTCCAACCAGGCTGGCAACATCGCACTTGGCCAGCGCCGGGGTGGTGGTGGCGGCGATCTGCGCTACTTTCAGCAGGCGTTCGGCGTTCAGGTGCTTTGGCAGCATCTTGGAAATTTCGCCAGCCTTCTGCTTTAGCAGGTAGGCGATTTGCTCACGGGGCTTCATGTCGGCAACGCGGACTTGTTGCTCTCCGGTGGCGACTGACTTTAATGTGGCTGTGCTCATGATGGTTCCTTGTTATTTGAGAAGCAGAGGGCGGGCGCCCGGTGTTGTTTTGGTGAATTTCGCTACGTGCTCAGCCGTCGGGCCAAGATCGAGATAGGCCGTCTTCCAGTCCGTCTTGACCGAATCTTTGTTGTTCTTCCAAGTTGCGATCGGAGATCCTCGGTACAGCAGGGTTGCCGCATTGCCGATACGCGCCTTGATCTGGGTGGAGAGCAATTCGATGTGGGCGTCACTGGCCTTGGCCGATACCTTGAAGTCTTTCAGCGACTGCACGAGCTCAAGCAGTTCGTCGTCTGCCTCCATGACCGTTCCGCTGTCTTTGCCGTAGAGCCACTTCACATCCTCAACAGCAGTCGGATCGGGGGCGTCTCGGTCCTGCACGCGCTTCCAGAACGCCAATTCCTGTTTGCGGATACCGGCGATGGTTTCTTCGTCGCGCTCGATCCAATGCACACGCGGCTTATCATCGAAGCCGGTCAGCGCGGCAATCACGGTGCGCCGGCGCGGCTTAATCATCAGCCCGTGCATTACCTGGGCTTGGTAATAAATCGGGATATCGTCTGAATCCTCATCACCCCAGAGCTTGGCGGCGAACGGATTGACCGTCTTAGCCTCGCCATTTACTTCTTCGCCATCAATCAACAGTTCGAGGTCGATTTCAGCCGCCAGAAACGGGTACTCTGGGTCTTGGTATCGCTGGTTTTGGGCGACGATTTCAACTTCATGGCCGCGCTCGCGCAGCTCATCGACCAGCATTTCAACGACGATTGGTTCCCACCGGTGCCCTCGGTCGAACAGCTTCTGCTTGGCCGGGGTGATTTCTTCCACAAATGCGCCAATCTTCTTCTGGTACAGCATGAAGGGCGACAGCCAGGGAGATACACCAAGCACGGCGGCCACATCAGCGCCACCAAGGTAAGTAGTGCGGTCCGGGGCGAAAATGGTTTGTGGTGCGTTCATTTCATCACTCCAAAAATTAAACCGTTGATGCTGTCCAGGAACAGCCAGGCGGTAGCGATTAGCATTGCGGTGAACACCACCTTGTCGCCAAGCGTTTCTGTTTTTTTCACAGCGAATCCCTTATGTTTTCAAGCGCGGCGATCTTGCGGAAAATTGATGCCCGTTCGCTACTGGACTTCTTCGCGTTTTCGTCATCCTTGAGGGTTAATTTGTCCAACTCCAAATCAAGTTCATCGAGGGCAAATTTGATGAAACACTTCACCTTTCCGATATCGGAAATGGCGACGTGCGTTGAAGGGCTCATGGCGCAAGGCTCACACTGATGACCTTTGCGCAAAAGTGCGCCGTGTTGCTGGACCGGTCATAAACAGCAAGGCCATTCATGCAGTCCGCCAGGATTCCGGAGAACTTCAGTGTTTCGGCCTTCTGCGAGGTCACCTGGGCTTCCAGCTTCCGGTTCTGCAGCAAGCCAAGAACGACAAGCACAGCGAGCAAACCAACAACCAGAAGGGCAACATCAAGAAACCGCTCATACAGCGACTTGCTTGCGGGAGGGGTATCGGCCAACCAGAACAG
>NZ_JBMOJE010000299.1:0-2651 GCF_049316945.1 Propionivibrio sp.
CGCTGGTGTGAAAAGTGCCAAACCAATTGGGTCCTAACAGAAGAAATCTGAAGCTATGATCATTGGCTGGTACGTGCCGACAAAAAAACAGGTAGCTGGTGGGAAGACTGGCTGGCCTGGCTGTCTCCGCAGTGTGGGCCGCTGGTAGCACCGCCCTGTGCCGACGCCGAGATCGATCCCAATCTCGGCGTGGCACCAGGAACCTACGTTTTTTGAAAAATAAGCATCTTTTCGGAAGGGTTGGTTGACAGCCAACCCTTAGTAGTCAAAATGGGTTGATACCTGCCGTTCAGGTTTCGGCTCTTTGCGACCCACAAGGGCCGTTCGGTTCTCGTCGTCGAGGCGGTCAGCTATCTGAGGCAAAGCCTCCGCTCGCAAGCTTTTCTTGTTCCTCGGCTTGTTGGCGACTGCCAACCTTCTATTCTGAGAAACTCTGACGGTGAATCTGTTCAGGACTTGCGAAGCCGCCCGGACATACTCAACCCATCGCGGATGTTCAGCCCCATCAATCCCAGATAGCACCTGCCAAGAGTTCCAATCCCTGCACCAGATCGAACGTCGTATCGAATGTGCCCGCCGCCGCCCACTGATTCAGAAAGATCGCACATGGGACAAGGATCAACAACCCCAGTTGCCACGATGAATGGCATTCGGTTCTTTTTAGCTGCGATGACTCGTCCCTGCCGGGATTTCGACAAAACGAATCCACTGGCACCCGTCAACGCAATGGCGGGTATAAGAATGAAGAGTCCAGGTATTACGATAAAGGCTTTTATTAAGGCAATGGTGCCCGGAGTGCCCAATAGCTCGGAAAATAGTGTGGCGCAAAAGAAGCTGGCAATCGTCAGTGTCGCTAGCAAGCCGGCCAAAAATGGATTCGTTGCGTCATCGCTTGCGCTCCCGCTCGCTCATTACGGACCAACACAGAGGTTGGGCACGGCCAAGCGACTAAAGAGGTGCGGCGAAGCAACGGCAGACGTTGGATACTGCTCCAGTACGTTCTGGAAATCCGGGTGGGTGAACGCGGCACGGAAGTGCGCCACCGACTCCCAGACGGCGTAGTTGAGAAACACCGTGCTACCGGCAATTCCGCGATGCAACTGGGTGGAAATGTAACCAGGTTGTTGCTTCATCCAGTTGGCGTCGCTTTCCCAAGCCTTTAGTAAGGCTGGAATGTCGGGTTCAGCGACTTCAAACACATTCACAAGAACGACCGGTGAAATATCCGACGCCAGTTGTTGAAAGATCGGTACATTTTTGTCAAGTGGGCGCAGATCGAGCATTGGATGACTCCTTCTGATTGACGTTGAAGATCACGACAAAGGAACTCTGAGAGATTGGGCATTCAACTGGCACTGCCAGGGGTGGCTTCATTTGGGGAGGGCGTAAGAGCCACCCCTTGGAATTCGCCGCACCAACTACTGGACGACACCAGAGGGAACCTCCAGTGGTGTGAATTGACCTCGGTGCCAACGCCAGTAAAAACGGGGGGAAAGCGGTGACAGGCGCCGATGCCTCTTTCATGTGCTAGAAAGTTGGCGCAAATCAGGCAAGAGGAATGGTGGTCGGGTTTCAGATCCATGGTGCGCCACAGCATAGGGTGAAATTCTGAAAGGTTAATTGCACTTCGGCACCATCATTCACAATTCAGTGCCACGGATTTCTGATTGCCACGAATCTGGAAAGTTCGGAACTCAGCGCCTTAATAAGAAGTTGTGTGCGACCGGCAATCCAGCCGCGAATCAGGGACTCTGGCTCGCCTTTCGGATGCAATTTCCCGATCAACCGCGAGGCAGTGGTCTGGTCGTTGAGCGTGCCAAGCAGATCCTGAATCGTTGTCAGGGAATTTTGATAGACGGTCAAGCGCTTGGGCGGGAGAATTGGTGTAAAAAAGTCAAGTGCGTACCGTAGCTTCTTGAAGGCAATGCGTAACTCATGGCGATGTTCGGCATTCATTTTCCCATGTTCGCTGACCAAGCCATCGACCATTGCCGCTCTTTTTTGCAGCCGACGCCGGGCAAACTTGCGCAGACTTAACCCCGATAATTTTTTCGAATCGTCGATCGTGGCCCGCTTGACACTGAACAACGCGGCCGAGAAGGTCAGCAGAAGTTGGCTGTACGCCTTCTGAGTCAAGGTGGTTCCTACCGAGATTTGTGCTTCATCCTTACTCGCCTCACCTTTGGCCCGCAAAACCACCAGATCGTCTTCGTCTGGGAACGCCTCTTCAAGCGGCGCCAGTGTCTCGGTCAAGAATACATCCCAATCCCGCGCGCTCCCCAGTCCCCTGGCCAATTCGCGCCAACGGGGTGAAAAATCCTCGACAAAGGCGGGGGCAAGTACAGGGGAGAACAGATTGAAGGCCGAACGTAGGCGGCGAATGGCCACTCGGGCCTGGTGGACATATTCCGGGTTTTTTTCAAAAATGGCTCCCGCTTCGTTTCGTTGAAGTTGCACGAGGCAGGACAGTGCAATCGATCGAAATGCCTCGACGGGTGACATGTCCTTGGTCACCAACGATCCGATGGCCTTGACTGGTTGAGCGAACGAACCGTCGGCCAGCATATAGCCACGCTCCGCCTTGCTGAGTATCTCGGTGTTATGGCCCGCTCAAATCCAGACAAACAAACCCGAGCTGGATGAGGATGAGA
>NZ_JBMOJE010000300.1:0-2643 GCF_049316945.1 Propionivibrio sp.
GCTGAACGCGGGTTGTTTGACACCCGTGAATATCTCCGGGAGAGAGACGTAAGACTCGGGGTGGAGATGCAGATTATCAGACAGTTCGATGGCCAGATCAAAGAGCACAGCAGGCGACTCACCTTTGATCAGTTCCAATTCGACTTCGCATAGCGGTTCGCTGATTGGTTCGCTACGGTCACCGGCAGCAGGCGCATTGATCTTGCCACGATCAAGTGCCAGTTCGATCCGCTCGCCAGCGCGATTCAGCGTCCAGGCGGTGCGCGTGAAATCAGTTGAAAAAACGGCTTGGAGCCGACCATGGTGCAACTCCAGAAATTCGCGCAAGTCCTGATCGGTAACGATAGTGAAATCGAATACGCCAGGTTGCGTTGGTGCTTCCCACTCGCTACGCTGCGCCAGGCCCCCCGCCCCGGGATCACCGCCTTTGACCGTCATCAGCCAGACGGTGCGGTCCTTGCGTCGTATTCGCAGGGCAATGCCCCGCCGCCGCAGATCCTGTTCCGGCGTGTCATAGTAAGTGTTGAGTAGCCGATATCTCTGTGGCGTCGTTTCGGATAACAGCGGGTGATCTTGCAAGCGTCTGGCCTGAGAGGGGGGCAAGCGCAGTTTGAGTTCGACTTCCGTGTTCATTCGAACTACTTCTCCAATTTGTTATTATCCATGCATGATCAGCACCAATCGCCAGAATCATACGACGTTTAATATTGCCAAGCTTATCGTACGGATAAGCCTCAGCAAGAGTGTGCAGAAGTCATCGGCGCTGATCACGTTCCAGCAACGCTGGCGATTGGGACGCCCGCCGGCCTGGTAAGCCACGTCGTACGCTTCAATCCTGATCAGCAAAGCATTTGCATCATTGCCGCCTCACGTGCTCCCAATTCGGCCTCAATTGCATGAATATTAGTGGCCTGATCCGACAGCTACCTCGACACCTTCATGCGACTTTTTTAATTCAGCCATTCTTTTGCGCCATTCCGCCAGTCCCTCATCCTCATACTCAAGCTGCAATGCTATAGCTTTTGTCGTGCTCAGTTTTTTGTTCTCCATTTTGCGTGAAAATCGCCCCCGCATTCTCGCCAACAAATGTTCAGATTCGTCTTTACTCAACCGCTTGGCTCTTTCGACGTACTCTTCCGAAGGTGATTTCGAATCCATGGCTCAATCCATCCTTAAATCAAAAAAATGAAAAATTTGCTTTTCGGCGTTTGTTCAGCCGATCGTAAAACCTGAGACAGGTCAGACATTCAATGATCAGTCAGCAAGTCATATCTTCAGGCATCATTTTACTGGTTTGCTGATTTTGAAAGCGGCAAATAGTATTGCCGCAATCCCGTAGGGCGATCTGAAGGGACTTGAATACCATCATCAGCCAGCAAGTGCTCAGCGGAAATGACTAAGGTTATTTAACCGTTACGTGTTGAATTGACCAAATACTTTGAATCTGCGTAGAAAAATTAACGCAATCTCCGGCTTTGCATGCGGACCAGCACTTCTCTGTTAAGAGCCATGACAGGTATAAAATGGAAAAAGTCACTACTCTGCGTCACCATCGCAGCCACAATAGCGCCGCTCAGCGCATACGCCACTCCGCTTTCAAGCACCAAGATGTGGTCATTCACCAACGCTAATATCGCTGGCCAAACATCAGAGATACTCTGTTGGTTTTGTCTCCAACCAATGTTGAGGCGAATGCGTTGATGAGCAAAAGGCCTCTGGCAAAACCATAAGAACCTGACGCAGTGTCATTAAACGGAAACAATTAAACGATATAAATCGTATGCACGCGCAACTTGATCCGACTTTGACCTCCACTTATACATTAAACTCAGACATGCAAAAAGAACACAGTCAACCGGGCGCTTGGGCTGTTATTTACTGTTCAGCCACAGGTAAATTTCTGATGGGGAAACGGTCGTCCAAGGTTAACAAGGGCGGCGCATGGAACCTCTTCGGTGGGCGCATCGACGATGGCGAACGTCCAAGGGAAGCACTTGTTCGCGAATTGGACGAGGAGGCTGGCCTGAATGTGAAACTCCGGCACCTGGCCAAACTGCACACAGCGACTCGAAGACTTCGCTCAGGTGACGTCGAGCGGGACATGCACTATTACGTGATTCAGGCGGACCGGGAATTTTCACCCCGCCTCAACCGCGAACACAGCGACTTCCGCTGGTTCAAGGCCACGCAACTGCCGTCCAGATTCAACGAACCCACCTGGGTCGCCATCAAGAAGGGGTTGCTTCAAAAAGTGGCGCGCCACTAAGCCGCGATGGCGAACCGTCCGCTCAGTGACGGCTAACGAGCAAGTCTAGCAGCGGGCGCCACTGAGCGTTCGCAACATCCGAATTGAAATGATTGTCCAACAGAGTGATTCCCCTGTCGGTGGTCTGTAAGGGTACGAGCGCAAAAAACTCGCATGCGTAACGCGGTGCGATAATGCAATCCGGTATCCGTGGGCAGCCGAAGACCTCGCTCTGGTCAGATGGAGCGTGACATGCACAATTACGTGATGAAGAAGACAGACCGTGAGTTTTCACCGCGTCTCAATCGCCGACACAGTGACTTTCGCTGGTTCAAGGCCAAGCAGTTAGGCGGCGTAAATAAATAAACATATCAAGTTTGCGCTATTACGTTCGGTCT
>NZ_JBMOJE010000301.1:0-2633 GCF_049316945.1 Propionivibrio sp.
GTTTCCTTGCCCGTAGGCAGGGAGGCATCCATAGCATCTTTTCGAGGGGATGGGCTCTTTTAGCCTATTACCGGCGAGGTATAAAAAACTACCTGACCGTTGAGGGCGGTATGGAAGCAACAAAAAGTTTACAGCGAGTGGCGGCAGCTGCGGATATCTCAACAGTGGCCGGCGACTTTGCGATTGATATTTCAAGCGGGGCAGGGGAGTCAGCCTCGTCTTTGGTGATGGCCATGGTCGTATCTTTGTAATATGTAACTGTAACTTACACAATACTACACCATACAACAACCTGTGATCAATTTTGACCGGTCCCTCTGACATTCCGCAGCGCAGCAACTGCGCGCCGGCTTTTCTCGTTGCGCCGTTCATGTGCGACTTTCTCCATCTCAAGCATGCCATTGACGTCGAGACCATCCCACACCTCGAAGTCCACCTGCAGCTGATTCATCCAAAGCACTTTGACTCCGCGTGGGACATCCCCAATGCGCATGCGCAGCATGGTCTGAATGGGGTTTTGGGTGTAGTCCGTCTCAAACCGGTCCTGCAGCTGCTGGCCAATGAACTGGTACTCGCAAGCACTTACACGGGTCATTCTCAGGGCCACGCAGCACTGCTCATACGCCAATGCCTTCACCAGCACCAAGCGTTCTGCAAATCGGTGGGCAAGCGCCAGCAGGGTCACCTTAATGCTGGGGGCCCGAATTGAGGCCATTTCAGAGATGTAGATCCGCTCCAGGCCAAGCTTGAGTCGCCGCAGCAGCACGCCAGAGTGAACCGCGCGCACAACGACATCAGTATTGGGCACCAAAGTGATGGCAACCGGGCTCCAGGTAGGCGAATCTGGAAGAACGGGCCAAGGCCGAAGCGCAATATCGATCCGCTTGACGCGTTCCACAAACACAGCATGGTTGGCCCGGTACCAGGCGATCAACAACCGAGCCAGGTTATTGGTATTGGAACGAAGCAGCCAGTGCGGCAATTCTTGGACCACGGTCGTGCTGCCATGCTGCTTCCCCCAGTATTTGGGGACATGGGGGCGCAGACTGTATTCAGCGTTTGGCTCTTGGGTTTGCGGCCAGACATAGCCAGGTGCCAGCAATTGACTGCGGCCATCGCGCCAAAGCCGATGAAGCCCATCGGCCAGGCAGATCAGCAGAGCAACAAAACGCCTTGATCTTTTGAAGTCACCGCAAACCTGCACGAGCATGACACGCGAGCCATCCGCCAGGTGGCCAACGGCGTACTGGTGCCAGCTATTCACGCAAACTGCTTTCCTGATAAGAATTTGTGTGTCTGGCCAGCAGAGGATCCCCACCCACGCGCCACTCATCAATCGCCTTGAACACCAAATTGCAACCCACACAACGGTATTGACCAGACGGACGCATGCCGCCTTTTTCATCACGGGAGATGATGGGCTTGTAACTGGTAGCACCGCAACTGCGGCAACGATTGTGAGCGTTCATGATTGAGGATAACGCCTCGCCGGCGTTAAAGTCTACTCATGGACAAAAAGCTGACACCCTGGTTCGACGCCAAACTGCATTCGCCAGTGCGCGAAGGCTGGATGTCCAAAGGAGGTGGTCCAGCTAGAATTAGCCCCGAAAGACTTTTCTGAGCAAGTGCAAAAGAAAGCGCCGCCAAGGTAACTTGGTCCCACCCGGAGTGGGAGTCCCATAAGGGTAGAGAGACTTGCATGCAGCGGCCACCTTGTGTGGCCGTTTGTCTTTTTGGCATGAGCGCAGACTTAATTTTTAAAAACTCCCACATTGCAGGGTGCATGCGCCTGTCACACGCCTCTCATTGCTGCAGGCTCGACAAGTTGAGTACACCAGCGATGCCGCCGCTGACTGAGTTATCCCAGCTATCTCGCGGGCTTCTTTTATGGCCGCTGGTGTTGGGCTAATCACAGACGGGGTATCCCTTTAGCTCGGCTGCGTTGGGTTGCTTGGAAGACGGGGTATCCCTCTAGGAGTCTGGGCGGCAGAAGAAGGGAAATCCCTGACGCTGAATTGATGGGGTGAAACGTTATCTAAGGATGAGTGCAAGCTACATCCCCTACCACCCTGAGCAACAGCAACTATTGCCCAGTGCGCTACAAGACTGGCTACCCCAAGGCCACTTGGCGTATTTCATAAATGACACCGTAGACAGCCTGAATCTGAGTGCGTTTCATGCGCGCTACGCCAAGGATGGCCCGCGCAACCAACCCTTTCACCCCTCGATGATGGTCAAAGTCTTGGTCTATGCCTACGCCAGCGGTGTATTCAGCTCGCGCAAGATCGCCAAGAAGTTGCACGAGGACATTGCCTTTCGCGTACTCGGTGCCGACAACTTCCCCGCCCACCGCACCATCCGCGACTTTCGGGCGCTGCACTTGGCCGAGTTCACCGATTTGTTTGTCCAAGTGGTGCGCTTGGCGCGCGAGATGGGACTGGTCAAGCTGGGCACTATCGCAGTGGACGGTACCAAGATAAAAGCCAACGCCAGTCGCCACAAAGCGATGAGCTATGGGCGCATGCAAACCACCGAGGCCGAACTCAAAGCCCAGATTGCGGCATTGGTGCAAAAGGCTGCCAACACCGACGAGGTGGAGAAAGATGAGCCTGAGCTGGATATTCCTGCAGAGA
>NZ_JBMOJE010000302.1:0-2621 GCF_049316945.1 Propionivibrio sp.
ATGTAGTCAGCATCATTAGGCAGGCTAGACGGAAACCCTGATGCAAGCTGACCGTGAGCTTTGTTTTTTTCAACGCAGTCATTTTTTTGTCGTCTGAATTATTGCAACAAGGGTCAATGGGTAGAAACAATCGGTGAGCGACTCCAATTGTTTGGCCAATTATTTTCTTTTCAGGGTCAGCCCAAAAGGGCTAAATTGTCACCATTATTTTAATTATTTGGCTAGATGCATTCGAGGTTGGAATGCACATAGCCTGACCAAACAGCTTCAGTTTAGTTTTGTGAAAAATCTGGTTGGACGATATGCTGGCACTCGGCCAGTAGCTGGTCCCAATGATCGGGAGGGTGGCCGCTTTCGAGCATCTTGCGGAACACCCTATATGCATCGTTGTTGCTCTCATAGGTACGCTTGCTGTCATCGTCGTTGACCCAGGCAAGCACGATTATTTTGCTTGGCGCGTGGTAACGGAAAAATAAACGATACTGTTGGAAAAACTTGGCCCGGAACCAGTGTTTATGGTCGTCACCAAGGGTATTGCCTTGCCGGTATTCTGGCCGCGTCGGGTCTTGTGGGATGACATCGAAGGCGAGTTTGGCAATAGCCGCCAACTGCTTGCTGGCATTCTTCTTTACGTAACCGACTGGGTCATTTTTCTTGAACCCCTTAACCTTATGCGTTAAGGCTTCAACTTGCGCAAGGAAGAGAGGATGGGCGAAAACCGTCCAACCGCCAACGACCAAGGGCGTTGGCTTGCCTGCACTCATTCGGAATCAGTGGAAAGAGTGGCATCAAGATCGACATCAATGTTGCCGACCAAAGACCGAATGTGTTGCACAAGTCCGATATCAATAATCTGTAAGTGCTCCGGATGATTGGCGATGTCGCCGGCAAGAAAGGTCAAAAATTGGCCAAGCACGGGATCATCTCCTCCGGAAAAATTTGCACGCGATAGCACGACCTCTCCGCTGGGGCGGATCGTGTAGTGAATTTTGTCGCGCTTGCCGAGATGGAGGACACGGCGCACAGTTTCCGGCACCGTGGTCTGATAGCGGTCAGTCAGGGTGGATTCGACTTCGAGGGTTGGCATGGCTTACTCCGGGCAAAAGGAGAATCTGGCCCGATGGTAATGCGCGTGCATTGCCGTGTCAATGGGCCGATTTTCAACCAAAGACTTGTATGCGTTTTCCTAGTGTGAGCCATACATTCCAACCTATGAATGCATATAGACAATTATTTTTGCCCGGTTGGCCAACACCCCGAGCAAGAGCGGGAATTCAGGTGTGGCGTGGAGAAATGGGAGCGAATCAGGCATCGAACCAGTCCCGGACCAGGCGTCGCGTTGTGGCGGAGCCATAATCGGCCAGCGCCTGGCGCAAGGCGGATCGATCAAAGCGATCCAGGCTCTTGCGGGCATTCCGAACAAAGGCGTCCTGATCCTCTGCCAACTCGTCCAGATTGTTCAGGCAATCGACCCACAGGAACTCCATGCTCAATTCTTCAGGGAAACGATGCTTGACCCGGAAATCATAGGTACGGTTGCCGAGTCTGAATTGGCCGTGGCGCTTGTGATTATAGACCAGCGTTTGGTTATAGAGCTGCGTCGTGCCGAGGTGCAGGCCGTTGTAGTAGCTCAGGTTGAGCAGAAGGAAATGCCGGTCTTCAAGGAATTTGCCAACCAGTGCATGATCGTTTGGCGGGACATCGCCAAAGATGGACTTGATCGGCGCGTAATACAAGCCCTGGGCGGCACGGTGTAATTCACCCGTGCTCAGCGCCAATTGCAAATCACGATCCACCGCCCGCGACTGGGTCGCAAGGTCTTTGCGGCGATAGACGCCGCCGGGCTCTAACTGAAATCTTGGCGAAGCTGTGGCCGGTGATGGGGCGCGTTGTTCCATTGAATAAAACTCATTGACGTTTCATGCAATCATACGCCCGATTCGCGGTCTTGATGCTTTCGAGCATTCTCTTTTCCACAGTGATGGCAAGCATCCACGTCGAACTACCCACGATGAACTGTCGCGAATACTCGAAAAAATCAATACCCATGAAAAAGCCAAGAAAAAAGCTCCTGCAAAGGAGCTTTTTAAAAACAAATAAAACACTCGGCAGGCTTATCCTAAACTCGGAATTCTTCTTTGTTCCGTCCCTCAGCAAGCATTTCTTTCAGCCATGCAGGGGTTGGCCCCTTGCCGCCATAAGTGTCTGCGGGGTTTGAATCACTTCTGTATTTCACCACCGCAGGTGCTTTTTCCGGTGCTGATTTCTTGCCTTTTTTTACCAAACCAAGATCTTCGGCGGTTAGCTTATATTTCTCGATAATGACTTTAGCTTCGGCAACAGCAGCAGAGACTTCGGTCTTCCTCAGTTGTTCTGCTTCAGTCTTTATATCTTCAATTTGTTTCAGAATTTCATCATAGGTTTGAGCCACGAAACTTCTCCATAAATTTAAATTACGGCACTTTATACCACAATTTATTGATTCAAATGCAAGCGGCAATTTCAAGAATTACTCATGATGCCGCGGAAAATAGCCGCCATTAAGATAATGGGCATTCAGCTTTTATTGTCTTAATTGGAATTTAAAGCGTCTGTCTTCAAATTTAGTTATCGGAGACAAA
>NZ_JBMOJE010000303.1:0-2615 GCF_049316945.1 Propionivibrio sp.
CATCGGCGCGGTTGCTGAAATCTTCGCTGACGTAACTTCCCGGCACTTTCTCCAGGGTCGTGTAGTCAAGGCTGTGCAACCAGTCATCCGGAACAAACCCGATAATCAGGTCGCGCACCAGTTCCGGCGTTGAAAAGAGGAATTTGTAACCGGAGTCATGATCGTTTGCCATCAGCGCATTCTACCTGCCTGGTTTCATGTTTCGGCAGTTAGCGCGGCGAAGTCTGTCTCGGATTTTAATCGTGCCTGGCCCTTTTTCTTCTGATTTTCACCCAGCAAGATCAAATCGTGCCAGGCCAAGCATCTCGGCTGCGGCGCACAACCGGAGGTCAAGGCTGGCGAGTCTTGCACCCAGGCGACGAGTTACCGCCAAATGCAGTGCGTCTCCCGCACGCAGGGTGGTTGGCGCGTCAATGAACACTGCGGCGCTACGGAAATCAGCAGGCTCGATTTCCGTCATGCCAAGATTCATTGAGGCAAAACGCTGAAAATTAGCCAGCGCTTTCTGCCGGATAGCGGCATCAATAGCGCCTGACCGCTGCTTGATGCCGCCGACGCTGGCCATTTCGGTCAAGGTCCAGGCCGAAATCATCAGCCGTGCTTTGCTCTGGCTTTCGAGGCACGCCACAAGCTTGGCCGCCCCAGGTTCGCGAAAGAAAATCGCGCCTAATACTGAGGTGTCGATGTAAATCACAACAGATCCCGTTCGCGCATTTCGGTAACCGTCAGACCCTGCGTAGGTGATGCGGACACCCAATGGCGCAATGCTGCCCAGTCAAAGCCAACGGCTCGCGGCTCGGGAACGATACGCGCTACAGGCATTCCTCGACGAGTGATAACAACGCCCTTATCGTCCTCGCCGGCCTCGACTTCGGCCAACACGGCAGAAAAATGCGCCTTGGCATAAGCCACAGAAGATGTTTTCATCGTTCGGCCCATCGCAATGGTCATTAGAGTGCCTATTTTTGATCGAGTTGGTCACCTTGTAAAGAAGAAACAAAAGCAAAGGGGCCGTGGTCACATTTAAAGCGACAACTGCTCCTGGGATTTTAATCGTGCCTGGCCCCTTCCCTGGCACGGTTCTGTCGGTGTTGCGCGAAGTGCTGGATAAGCGCTAGTCACGTCACCCGTTGCAAGGTGTTGAAGAAAACGTGCCGTTTGCGTTGCCGAAGGAGTTGTGAGTTGCGGGGCTGAGACTTTGTGAAAATCTCAGGCATGTTAGAACCGGAACTAGCCTGCTATTTCAACGACCCTCACATCAAACGTCACCTTGAGCCAATTCCTGACCGCGCCAAAGATGGCCGCCAGGTTGTCCATGCTGGGGTTGCCCTTCGGAGACAGCATGCGATGCAGGCTCTTGCTGGGCTTGTGGGTCAGTTCAGCAAGGCTCTCGAAGCCAACCGTCGCATTGACGAGGTCGCGGAGAATGAGGCGAGCCGCATCGGGCTCCCCACTGAGGAAGAGCGTGGCTGCTTCATCGAGAAGCGCCTTGGCGAAGTCAGGGTCGCGTTTGACGCGCTCGACGACGGTTTGTTTGAAATCACGAGTCAGCGTCATGTTTTCTTTCCTTTCCTGGTTGTCGCGAGTGCCTTCTTCCTCGCCTTGTATTCTTCATGCAGCGCCACCGCCTGATCGATAGCCTTCTGCTGCCCTTTCTTGGTGCTGCCACCGAACAGAATGATCAGAGCTTCGCCATCCTTCGCCAAGTAGATGCGATAACCCGGCCCCCAGTCGATTTTGCACTCACCAACACCCCTGAACCATTCGATGTTCAAGGTGTTGCCCAACTCCAATCGGGTCTTGGCGACCGTCACCTTGGCTGCGGCTTGCGCATCCAAGCCGTTGAACCACGTCCGGTACGAATTGCCACCGTCTTCCCGAATGTACTCTTCAAGCTTGATTGATCTTCATATTTTATATGGTAACGTATAAGTTACCACAACTCAAGACCTGACCTCGGCCTGCAGATCATGACCAGACTTCCTGAACAACCCCCAGGCTGCTCCAATTAAGTTTTTTTTCATACAGCACCCGACCTTCCCTCAACACTGGCACCGATGGTAATAGTTGATGAGGAAGGTGAATACGCTACGCTTATCTGGACGAAGGGAATGTGCCCCGAAATACCCTTGGGGTGCAGAGCCACCCTACGGACTTCGTTCCCGTGCAACCGGCATGAACATTGGCTTCTTGGGCTAGTGGCCTGAAGGTGGCCGTATTCATTGGCTCGCAACGAACCAGCCCGGTAGGTGTCTAGAGGTTAGTGCATCCTCGGTAAGTTGAGGATCAAAGCAGATTTGGCAGATTTAACGTGCCTGGCCCCCTTGATTGTGACAAACCCGGATCAAGTCCGGGATTTTTTCGTTTGGCGAGACGCTTTGCTTCAGTGCGTGGTAGGGCCGAACATGGATTCCAGACTTGGTGCATCGAGAACAAGGTCAAGCCACGCATCAATCTGTGCTGCGTCGGCCGCAGCGAGCTTTGCCAGAACATCCGATGGCATGGCGCCAAAGCGCTTGGTCAGCAGCTTCTGCAAAGCCAAGGATTCGCCCTGCTGCATGCCCTGCTGCATGCCCTGCTGCATGCCCTGCTGCATGCCCTGCTGCATGCCCTGC
>NZ_JBMOJE010000304.1:0-2595 GCF_049316945.1 Propionivibrio sp.
GTGACCGGGCCGGGCGTCGTGCGTGGCCTCGCCGCGCAGGCGGACGAGCAGGTCGGAGATCGGGATCTTGACCGGACACACTTCGCCACAGGCACCGCACAGGGTCGATGCCGTCGGTAGCGCATGCGTCGCCGCCAAGCCCATCATGTGCGGCGAAATTATTTCGCCGATCGGGCCGGGGTAGGTGGTGCCGTAGGCATGTCCGCCGATGCGCGTATAGACCGGACAATGGTTCATGCAGGCGCCGCAACGGATGCACTGCAACGTCGAGCGCATCTGTTCGTCGGCGTAGGCCTGGGTACGGCCGTTATCGAGCAGTACCAGATGCACTTCCTTCGGGCCGTCTAGTTCGGCGCCCTTGCCGTCCTTATCACCAGGCTTGCGCGGACCGCTGATCATGTTGAAGTAGGTGGTGATCGCCTGGCCGGTCGCCGAACGTGTCAGCAGAGCGAGCAGCGGCGGCACATGTTCCAGCTTTTCGACAACCTTTTCGATACCGGTAATGGCGATATGAACCTCCGGTACGGTGGTGCACATGCGCCCGTTGCCTTCGTTCTCGACCAGACACAGCGTGCCGGTTTCGGCTACCGCGAAATTCACGCCGGAAAGTCCGATTTCGGCGACCATGTATTTCTCGCGCAGCACGGCGCGGCCGATGCCGATCAGTTCATCGACCGACTCGGTGTAGGAAGCGCCCGGCACCTTCTCGGCAAACAGTCTGGCGATCTGCTGCTTGGTCTTGTGGATTGCCGGCATGATGATGTGTGAAGGCTTTTCACCGTCGAGCTGGACGATGTATTCGCCCATGTCGCTCTCCAGCGCCTCGATGCCGGCCGCTTCCATGGCGTGGTTGAGTTCGGTCTCCTCGCTGACCATCGACTTGCCCTTGACCATCAGCTTGGCCGAATGCTGCTTGGCGATGCCGATGATGATGGCGTTGGCCTGTTCGCCGTTCTCCGCCCAATGCACCTGAATGCCGTTGGCGGTGAGCGAGCGTTCAAGCTGTTCGAGCAGGTCGGGCAGGCGCGACAAGCTGTATTTGCGGATGTGCTCGGCCAGCCCGCGTTGCGCTTCCAGCGCTTCCGGGTCGGGAAACTGCGCCGCCCGCTTGGCCATCAGGAAATCCATCGCGCCGCGAAAGCTCTTGCGCAAATGCGCGTCGGAAACCGCCTCGGTGGTGCGCTGCCTGAATTCGCTGGCCGGGATGAACTTGAGTGTCTGGCTATTATCCGGGGCTTTCATCAGCGCATTCATCAACATTTCTCCTCATTGTCCAGCAGCAGAATGACCAGCTCTTTCGGGCCGTGCGCACCGTAAGCCAGCGTCACCTGGATATCGGCGGTCTTGGATGGTCCTGAGATGAGCAGGGCATTGGTCGGCATGGTGGTGGACCAGCCCTGGCCGATCATCGCTTCAAAGAAGGTGTCGTAGAGCGTGTCGGCATAAAGAAGCGCGAAGTGGATCGGTGGCACCAGCGACATCAAGCGCGGTTCCTCGGCAGTTGGCCAGACGATCAGCGTACCGGTTTCGGCAATGCCGCCACGCGTCGAGGTGAAACCGGCATCGGTATCGCGAAACAGCGCCGACTTCCACTCGTCAAGCGGACGGTCGTAAGCTTTCAAGCCGTTGATGCCAGAGGCTTCCAGCGCTGCCGAACAGGCCGTATTCGCCCCATAGAGCAGAGAATTCACCTTCTTGGCAACACACAATTCGCGCAGGGTTTCCGCCCAGTTGCCGGGCGTCACACGAACAACTTCGCCGCGCCAGAAAGCCATTCTTTCGCAGAAGCGCTCGATGCGTGCAGTGCGGTTTTCAGCCGGCACCCGGTTGCGTACTTCGTCATGAAATCCCTGCACGTCGGGAGCCAGCACCGTTTTCCCCTGTGGTGCGGCGCGCAGGCGCTGGAGAATGTTGTCGCGCGCACTCATGCTTTTTCTCCGGTTGTGGTCAGGCGCTCACGAAGAAAGGTCGCCAGGTGTTTTCCCTGGAAAGGGTCGCCGCGTTTCTGCAGGGTATGGTTGATGTTGAGCATGCAACCGCAATCCGCCGTGATAAAGGTTTCGGCGCCGTTTTCCTTTAATGCATCCGCCTTGTCGCCGGCCATGGCTGAGGAAATCGACGGGTGCTTGAGCGAGAAAGTGCCGCCGAAACCGCAGCATTCCGACTCGTGCGACTGGGTGACGACCGTAACCCCGGGTAGTTGGGCGAGCAGGGCGCGGGCGTGCTCATGCGTGCCCATTTCGCGACGGGCATGGCAGGAGGTGTGCAGGGTGACCGTCGCCGGTTTTCCGCTGTCCTTCCATTGCACCTTGAGTACGTTGAGCAGGAATTCGGAGAGTTCGAATACGCGCTCGGCCAGCGCTTCGGCTTGGGCCTGGTGCAGCGGATCTTCGTCAAACAGCTTGGGGTAGTGGTGGCGCATCATGCCGGCGCAGGAGCCGGAAGGAACCACTATCGGCCAGTCGTTGGGGAAGAGTTGCATCTGGATCAGCGCCACCGCACGCGCTTCGTCGGCATAACCGCTGGAGTAGGCGGGTTGCCCGCAGCAGGTCTGGTTTTCCGGGAAATGAACGGTGATGCCTTCGCGTTCGATCA
>NZ_JBMOJE010000305.1:0-2585 GCF_049316945.1 Propionivibrio sp.
GACGATAGCAAGCTGGTTAAGAAAAATCATGCACTCTTGCCGGAAGGACACGCTTTAAATAGTTTGAGAAACTTCAGGCAGAACAATGGCTTGCCAAACACCAAGAATCAGTATAAATTATATATACCATTTACGGTGAAAAAGGGAGTTCAGCGATGACCAAAAAATCCACGCCCGATGAGGCAGAAGTTAACGATCCGGCAACGGTATTCAGTGATGTTGGCGGAGTTCAAGAAAATGCTCCCGCCGAAAAATCTTCAGCAAAATCCGAAAGAAAGCTCCCGCAAAATCTGCGTTGAAGCCCGCCGCCAAAGCAACGGCCAAGTCGGTACCTAAAGCAGTTATCCCCGCACCTTCCAAAGCGGCTCCGAAAGCGGCAAAAGCCCCGGTTGAAAAAACTGCAGAAAAGCCGGCAGCCAAGTCAGTGAAGAGCGTCAAACCTAAGAAAGACAAGCTGATCCGGGACAGCTTCACCATGCCCGAGTCCGAGTACAGCCTGCTCGCCACCATGAAAAAGCGTTGTCTGGCCAACGGAGTGGCTGTAAAAAAGAGTGAATTGCTGAGAGCGGCCATCATCGGTTTTGCCGACCAGTCCGACGCAGCATTGACCGCAGCCGTGCAGGCGCTGAATCTCATCAAGACCGGACGTCCTGCCAAAGGGTAGCAGTAAGGCGCTTATCCCTGACGCTGTACCAAGGTCAGGCCCACTGAAACATCAAGCCGGGTATTCCCGGCTTTTTTTCAGTTGTTGTTTCCGGATTCCATGATTGACATGAGGTCAGCGTGGTGCGGCACACCGAGATTGAAGAGAGGCGCAGTCCGGCTACCGTGTCTGGTAGGTAAAAATCCTGTTTTGCTAAACCAACGGTCACGGAAGGTAATGCTTTTGGGGTTGATTCAGAGCGGCATCGTCGGAAAACGCAGTAGTTTGATGCCAATCGCCCTTGCTCTTGTTGCCGAAACAACGACAAAATAGACATAATTGTCAAAATTGTCACAATTGTTTCACAATAATTATGTATTCTATAGCCACATACGGGCTGTCACATCGCCAGAACCCTCTTTCAGGACCGCATTCATTATGGCCATTGAGTTTATAGACATTGACGAAGGTCTCCGCCGCATTTTCATCTCCGGGCGTCTCGACATTATGGGAACCGATGAGATTGCGACCAAATTCGCCTCCTTTTCGAGTTCCGCAGAGCGGCGCGTGGTTGTCGATTTGACTGCGGTCAGCTTTCTGGCATCGATCGGAATTCGCGCCATCATTACAAATGCCAAGGCGCTCAAACAGCGTGGCGGTCGTATGGTGCTGTTCGTTGGCGACAATGCCACAGTGGCCAAGACGCTCGAAACTACAGGGGTCGATGCATTGATCCCCATGTACCTGGAATATGATGCCGCCGAAAAGGGCGTCCTTGCCTGATGTATGCCATGTCCGAACGTACTTCTCAGTCAAGTTCGGATCTTTCTATTCGTGCGGAAGTCAACGAAGTACGTCGTGCCTCTGCTTGGCTTGAGCAGATAGGCAGTGAACTGCGCGTTCCTTCAAATCAGTTGGAACGGCTCGACGTTTGCCTAAACGAGGCGTTGGCAAACCTCATTTTTCATGGCGACAGCGACGACCTTGCCCCGGTTTTGCTGCGGGTAGGTGTAAGAAACGACGGGGGGCTGAGCGAAGCTTCCGTGACATTGATCGATAGCGGACCGCCTTTTGACCCCACAAGCACCACACCCAAACCTCGGGCAGCCAGCCTGGACGAGGCTGGACCTGGCGGTTTGGGATTGATGATGATTCGCAGCTTTTCCGACGCCCTGGTCTATCGTTATACGAACGGCTGTAACGAATTCACCTTCAGCGTCAGCTGGTGTGATGCATAATTATTGAATGAATCTCGTCAGGACCTCAGGCTTTAAGCGACACCAGGATCGTCGAACAAAAGTCATTCCACTCGAACAGGATCGCCGGAAACGGGATCGTCGTCAGTTTGGCCTGACCTGGATTCCCTTGTTTCGGGATGTGGCCCCTGATGCACTGTTGCTCTCCTTGTCGGACAGCGAGGTGATGGAGTTGCCGGCCAACACCCGGTTGCTCACGCCAGGCGAACACAATCAGAATATATTCATCCTGTTTTCCGGAGATGTCGTTGTCCACCTCGACAGCACCCCGGGCACCGACAATGCCATTCCCATTGCTCCGGGCGAGTGCATTGGCGAACTATCTGCGATTGATGGCAAGCCGGTGTCGGCACTGGTTCTCGCTCGTTCGAATTCACGTGTACTGAAGCTTTCTCCCGAGGTGTTTTGGAACCGGTTGATGACCTTGCCCAGCGTGGCTAGAAATCTCCGGATTTCGCTCAGCGAACGCATGCGACGCACTAGCGATCTGGCTCTGACAGCGCAGCGTGAACAACTCGAATTGATCCATCTGCGCAAGGAACTCGACGTTGCCCGCCAGCTACAGGCCAGCATGCTGCCGTTGCAACGCCCCCTGTTTGCCGAAAGGGATGACATCGAAGTATGTGGCTTCATGGTGTTATCTCGCGCCCCTATGGAGCCATTTGAATCGCGGCTTAATGGAGCCA
>NZ_JBMOJE010000306.1:0-2579 GCF_049316945.1 Propionivibrio sp.
CTGCTTGCCCAATGGCAGGTATCGGGCAACCACTTCTAATGCCCGCACCTGGCCAAACGCGGGTGCCCGATTTCACGATTTGGTCACCAGAAAGCTGACCGTCGCTTTGTATCAGCCAACGGCCGGTTGGGAGGAGCCAGATCGGTAACGACTACTACCGCTGAGGGTCTTCTGGAGTCATTCAAGGTCAAATTCACTATGACTGCAAACGCTGCAGTGCCGACCGCCACAGACGAAAGCTGATTGTCGCCCCCGAACGACCGCTTCGGAGTTTTGGCGGCGAAGAAATCACGAAATTGGACTGGAGCCGGCTATGACCGCTTTCGAGAAATCGATGAAATTCCAGGGTTGTCCGTGACCGTCGGCTTGTGCTGCGATCCGGCTGTAGATATCGCTCCAAAGCGGGCGTTCACTTAACTTGGCGCGGAAAGTTGCTGTTTTGCCACAGGTCGGTGCCAATGTTCGCCTGATTCCGTCCATCACGAAGCGTGATTATTGGTCCCTCAATTTGCTTGATCACACTCATCCAAGCCGGAACCTCAGAAAATTCCGTCGCTCCATCTACACACTTCTCAAGATTTGGCGGGGTTGGGCTTACATCCCCTAATTCTGAGATGACTCCTTACAAGCTATTTTTATCGGCAAACAAGGCGGCGAACTTCCGATCTTCAGTGAGCATATGCCGGGCGACCACTTCTGTCACCAGAAAGTCCACCAAACCCCCAACTGAAACACCCGCAGCCTGATTGCCAGGATGGCGAAGTTTGAGTGCTTGCACCACCAGCGACTGGTGTATTTGGGCGTGTTCCTGCAGGTGTTCGTAAGCGTGCTCATGAAGGATCGCTTCCTCATGGGCGAAGTGTTCCACCACATGCGCCAGGAGGGCATCGAACGCAGCATCAAATTGCTCAGGTTCCTCGTCGCGCATCACCACCTTGCCTAAAAGAACGTTACTCAGCCGGAGCAACTCGCGGTGTTCGTTGTCAATGGTTTGCTGACCACAGGCAAAAACCGCCTTCCAGGTCAATCTGACTATTGATTGTCCGGAATGCCCACCAACAGAGTTGATGTCATCGGTGTCCTCTAGCTCGTCACTCAGCGCACTCAATTCGACGGTATTTCCGCCAGACCGCTTGGCCTGGTACATGGCACGGTCGCCCAGACGCAGCAGATCTTGTTCGGTATTGGCGTGGTCCGGGTAAATTGCGATGCCGATGCTCGACGACACCCGCAGCGACAACTTGCTTGGAGTGACAAATGGCCGTTCCAGTTCGATGCGAATTTTTTCAGCCACTGCAAGCGCGTCACTGCCAGTTTGCACGTCGGGTAATAGCACCAGGAATTCGTCACCACCGACGCGGGCCGCCGTGTCCGAGGACCGCAGACAACTCTCAATGCGCCGTGCTACCGAGTGCAGCACCCAATCACCCGCTTCATGACCGTATTGGTCATTGATCGGCTTGAACTTGTCCAGATCAATAAACATCAATGCCATGCGTGTTTGCGCACGCTTGGCCCGCGCCAGGGTTTGACTCAGCCGGTCATTGAAAAGCCGCCGATTGGGCAAATGGGTCAAGGGGTCATAAAACGCAAGTTGCTGAACCTCTTGCTCTAGACGTTTGCGCTCAGTAATGTCGCGGCTAACGCCCAGGATGCCAATAAATTTACCATCGCTGTCGCGCATGCTACTGGTGATCGCCTCAGTCCACACCGTGGATCCATTTTTACAGGGCTGCTCCAACTCGCCTCGAAAGTCAATAAAGGGCAAGCCGACGGACATGGCTGCGATTGATTTGCCAAGCGATTCGGTGGCTATCGGTATTGACGAAGGGCACAGGGCTTGCTCCATCGTTTGCTGCATGACCTCGGCGCTGGTGTAGCCGCGCAATCGCTCCACCGATGGGCTGACGTAGGTGAAGCGGCCTTGCAGGTTCATGGTCCAAATCACATCAGTGGCGTGGTCGGCCAGCAGCCTGTGCCGCACTTCAGACACCCCCAGCGCAAGTTGAGCCTCGTTACTGGCCGCCAGCGCTCGGGCCAGTCGGCGGTTGCTTCGCAAAATGTAGAGCGCAGTAGCGCTGACAATGATAAGCAGTGCACCTGGTAAATAAAATGGCGCGAAGTCGGTCCTCGCTTGGGGATCGTACAGAAAGCCGTCAAGCGAAAAGTCGCGCGGCAACAGACCCAGCCCGGCATAAGCATCGGCAATATGCCGCCAGCGCCCGGGGTTCATGTAACCGATTTGAATCAGCTCCGTTTGCATCAACTGCGCCATGCGTTGCGCCTCGAATAGATAAAACTCGCGCGGATGCTGCTGTGAATACTTGGCAATGATCAGGTCGGCTATTTCTTCCGGATGGGCCATCGCATACTGCCAGCCACGCAAACTGGCCAGGCGAAAAGCTTCAACCTGGGCTGGATTGCGCTTGATTTCGGATTGAGTAGTAAAAAAGTTGTCGCCATAAAAATCGATGCCTGATGCTCGTGGCGTGTAGGTCTGATAGGCAAAGCCTACCCGATCAAGAAAAAATGGTTCGTTGGTGACATAGGCTGAAATGGCATCCACTTTGCCGTCTATC
>NZ_JBMOJE010000307.1:0-2550 GCF_049316945.1 Propionivibrio sp.
TCGATGGCATGTTCCATGTTCTCGAACTGGCCGCTCCAGGTGACGTAGTAGCCGGGCGGGAATTTCACCTGTTCAGCCACCGCCCTCTTGGCATCGGCGACGTAACCGCCGATGTCGCGTTCGCGAATATCGACATAGATGTAGGCCGAGAGCAGGGCGTTTTCGGTGCGGATCGCCGGCGCGCCCTTGGCGATTTCGACCTTGGCCAACTGGCCGAGGGGAATCATGGCCCCGTCCATGATCGGTATCAGCACTTCGCGGGCAATCTGCTGCGGGTCGGAACGTAGTTCGCGCGGATAGCGAACCGTCACGCCATAACGCTCGCGGCCTTCGACGGTGGTGGTCACCATCTCGCCGCCAAGCGCGGTACCGATGACATCCTGCAATTCACCCACCGATAGGCCGTAACGGGCCAGTTGTGTCCGGTCCGGTTCGATATTCAGGTAGAAACCGCCGGTGATACGTTCGGCAAAGGCGCTGGTGGTGCCGGGCACGGTCTTCACCACGGCCTCGATCTGCCTGGCCAATTTCTCCATTTCGTCGAGATCCTTGCCGAAGACCTTGATGCCGATCGGCGTGCGGATGCCGGTCGACAGCATGTCTATCCGGGCCTTGATCGGCATCGTCCAGGCGTTGGAGATGCCGGGGAATTGCAGCGCCTTGTCCAGTTCGGCAATCAGCTTGTCGATGTTCATGCCGGGGCGCCATTCGGATTCCGGCTTAAGGTTGATGACCGTCTCGAACATTTCGGTCGGCGCCGGGTCGGTCGCCGTATTGGCGCGCCCGGCCTTGCCATAAACTGATGCGACTTCCGGGAAACTCTTGATGATCTTGTTCTGCGTCTGCAGGATTTCGGCGGCCTTGGTGATCGTCATGCCGGGCAACGAGGCCGGCATGTAGAAAAGCGTGCCTTCGTTCAGCGTCGGCATGAACTCCGAGCCCAGTCGCGACGCCGGGTAAATCGAGATGGCCAATGTTGCCAGCGCCAGGGCGATGGTCGTTTTCTTCCAGCGCAGGACCCAGGTGATCATCGGTCGATAGGCCCAGATCAGGAAGCGATTCACCGGGTTTCTGGCTTCCGCCATGATCTTGCCGCGAATGAACAGCAGCATCAGCACCGGAACCAGCGTCACCGAGAGCATGGCGGCGCCGGCCATGGCAAAGGTCTTGGTGTAGGCCAGCGGCGAAAAGAGCCGGCCCTCCTGGCCTTCCAGGCTGAACACCGGCAGGAATGAGACGGTAATGATCAGCAGCGAGAAGAATAGCGCCGGGCCGACCTCCTTGCAGGCGGCGAGCATGGCCTCGGCGCGTTCATTGTTCGAATGCCCCTCGGGCAATCGTTCCAGATGCTTGTGGGCGTTCTCGATCATGACGATGGCGGCGTCGATCATGGCGCCGATGGCGATGGCAATACCGCCCAGGCTCATCAGGTTGGAGTTCATGCCGAGCAAGCGCATGGCGATGAAGGCGATCAGGATGCCGACCGGCAACATCAGGATGGCGACCAGTGCGCTGCGCACGTGCAACAGAAACACGAAGCACACCAGCGCGACGATGATCGATTCCTCAAGCAGGGTTCGCTTGAGTGTTTCGATGGCACGGTGGATGAGTTCGGAACGGTCATAGACCGTTTCCACCGTCACGCCCTCGGGCAGGCCGGGGCCGATTTCGGCAATCTTGGCTTTCAGGTTGCTGATTACCTCCAGCGCATTTTCACCATAACGCGCCATGGCGATGCCCGAAACCACTTCGCCTTCGCCGTTAAGCTCGGTCAGGCCGCGTCGTTCATCGGGGGCGAGTTCGACACGGGCGATGTCGCGGATCAGCACTGGCGTTCCCCCGCCTTTTCCGCTGGTGCTTTTGACGACGAGCATCTCGATGTCGCGCTTGCCGCGCAAATAGCCCTTGCCGCGCACCATGTATTCGGTCTCGGCCATTTCCACCACGCGGCCGCCGACATCGCGGTTCGAGTCGCGGATTACCTGCGCGACCTTCATCAGCGGAATGCCGTAGGCGCGCAGTTTCGCCGGGTCGACCGTCACCTGATAGGTCTGCACAAAGCCGCCAATCGACGCCACTTCAGCCACGCCGTGCGCTTTCGTCAATTGATAGCGCACGTACCAGTCCTGGATGCTGCGCAGTTCGGCCAGCGTTTTGTCCTTGGCCAGCAGAATGTACTGATAGACCCAGCCGACACCGGTGGCATCCGGACCGATCTGCGGCGTCACGCCCTTGGGCATGCGTCCGGAAGCGAAGTTGAGGTATTCCAGCACGCGCGAACGCGCCCAGTAGATGTCGGTTCCGTCCTCGAAAATGATGTAGACGAAAGAGGCGCCGAAGAAGGAAAAGCCACGCACCACGCGGGATTTCGGCACCGACAGCATGGCCGTGGTCAGCGGATAGGTCACCTGATCCTCGACCACCTGCGGCGCCTGGCCGGGAAACTCGGTATAAACGATGACCTGAACGTCGGAGAGGTCGGGCAGGGCGTCAATCTGAGAGCGCCGAGTTGGTAATGCCTGACATTCGCCAAGGTGGAAGTGCCTATTC
>NZ_JBMOJE010000308.1:0-2539 GCF_049316945.1 Propionivibrio sp.
TCTCATCCTCATCCAGCTCGGGTTTGTTTGTCTGGATTTGAGCGGGCCATAACACGCCCCATGACTGAAAGATTGTCCTCGACATAGGACTGGAATGCACGCGCAAACATTTCATGCGTCGTTGACCAGTACGATTTTCCTCCCTGATCAAGATCGGCGGCATCGGATGCGAATTGCGACATGCCCGGCCCGGACTTGACGCTTACCTTGCCGCCTTCGGGGTTACGGTCAAAATAGGCAATTGACATCCTTCGCCAATCGGCAATGTTCTTTTTTACCTTCGGCGTTAGTGATCGCCCACTGAAGTACGCATCGACCGCCTGAATAGCCGCACTGGAACTCCCTGCGTCCTTGATAGCCTGAGCGACGGAAGACGGACGTGCCGCGTTGATGTTGTAGTCGGCCATCGCAACGTCTCTGCTGCTATATGACAGCGTCTCAGACGCCTTTACGTTTCCGTCAAGCAGGGCTCTGCGAACGGCGGTAAACGCATCGCGCAATTCGCCGGGGGGCAAGATTTCCGGGTTCTGCGAGGCAAAATCTTCAGAACTAGATGCCTCGCCGGTAGCCGCTTCCTTGACAAGGTTGTCCAAGGCATGCGCCCATTCATGGCCCAATGAACCGCCGCCGCCCATCTTGGTGAGGTTGATAACGCGCTGCACAGGCTCATAATGCGCTTTGGGCGCACCATCTGCCCATCCTTTTGCGCCTGACCCTCGCGCACCAAAAGCCATTGCCAGCCGCCCATTGAGCGAGACATAGGCATCAGGAACGCCGAATATATCGGCTAGATCGGAAAACGCTGCGGCCGTATTCTCGACGTGGAACTTGGCCGATACCGAATCCCGCAAGACCCAATTTCCGGATTGAACGTCGCGCAGGTTGAACGCTTCCTTAAGTGCCAAGGTTGATTCTGGCGCGATAGGCCGGCCACCGATTCGCTCGTACCGATCCGCTACTTTAAGCTGGAAGCGCACCGACTCTTTTTTGATGGACGGCGCCCTTGTTGCTCCTGTGCTTTCAGCCCATGACCAATCCTTGATCTTTCCCGCCTTTGCCGATGCCGCATGGTTCCTGAAGGCTTCAGACCCGACCGACTTCATCCCGCGATACGATCCGCTTGACCGGAACTTGAGCACGCCAATAAACCGCTCGCCCATTCCCGCCCATGCCCTAGCCAGCGGATTGTCGGTCTTGTTACGCAGGACAGATTTGACGGTAATTCCATTCATGGCGAACCGCGCCGTATTGATGGCGTTCTCTATCTCACCGATCAATGGCCTTTGCTTTTCAAGAAGATCAGACCATATTTTCCACGACGCATCGGCGACCTCTCCGGCATCAATCTTTATGTCGATAAGCTCAGTCGCTACCTTCCACCCCCGGCGCTGCCTCTTCTCGACCTCATGGTTTGCCGCATACGACTCATTGCGTAGTCGCGTAGCCTCTTCATATAGAACGCCTTGCGCGGCTTTCAATTCCGTAAGCCGCGTGCGCAGACCTTTCGCTTCTTGTTGCAGGCGTTCAAACTCGACCGAATCTTCTGCCGTCAGCATCTTCCCGTCGTACTCGTCGCGCAGTTCATCGATAACGTCGACAACCTCATTGGGTGACCGGCACTTTTCCAGTCGCTCACGCAATGATTGCAGGCCAAGGGCGTAGTCTTTACGGGCTTGTGGCGAATCTTCCGTTGGCTCGGTTCCAATGGCCGAATACACCCGGTCAATCAGAAACCCGGCGCCGGGCTCCATGCCGGATGCTTTCAGATCATCCCACGGGACAATGCCAAACAGGCTGGACTTGGTAATCAGTTCCTTCGCTTCACGCGGGTTTGTTTCAATCGCTTCCCAATCAACTTCGTTAGCATTGACCCGGCGCCCGGATTTCTTGGCCTCGCGCAAGTTGAGTGCGGCACTGATGGCAGCGTTCTCCTTGCGACTGCCAGCAACGTAGCCTGTATCCCGGTAGCGGTAGTCAGGCGAGGAAGGATCATCTTCAGATAACGGATTGCTTGCGGCAATGGCTTCTGGCAATGGCTTCTTCGCACTTTTTGCAGGGGCTATCTTTGTTTTCAAGCCTAATTCGGTCAGTACAGATTCTCGCGGAAGTCCGAGTGCTTCTGTGAAGCGGGCGATCAGCAATTCTGCCTGCTCGGGGTCTTTCTTCAGCCTTTCAGCTACTACGTCAATGCCGCCCATCTTGGTAACCAGTGTGCGGAGTTGGTCTAGTTTTGACGCGCCAAAATCCTCACGATGCCACCTGCCGTCGCGGAATACCAAACCTTCGGCGTTTCGGTCGCCGTCTTTGGGAGGGGGTTCCCCTTTGTTGATTGTTTGCGCATCAGAAGCTATACTTTCCTCACCTTCTGCTCCCTTGCCGGGACGGGGTGGTGTAGGCCCGGCAAGCGTAGTTCCGGTGCTGCCGCCACCCTCGCCGGAATCAACAGAAGGAATCTCTTCTTCAGCTTCATTCTTCTCGTACCCAGTCATCAACCATGCGTCAGAACCATCATCACGCATGAGAACGACTTCTACATTGT
>NZ_JBMOJE010000309.1:0-2538 GCF_049316945.1 Propionivibrio sp.
AATGGGTTGCGGCTTCCATCCGCATTTCATCAACACCTTAACGTAACGGCTAGGGTATTACCATGCGGGGGTTTTTGCGAGCGGACAAGCTCAAACAGGCATTGTTTGTCTGCCCGCTGCCTGTTACATACCCATATCCATGCCGCCCATACCACCCATGCCGCCCATACCACCACCGCCCATACCACCGGCTGGTTTGTCTTCAACCAGTTCGGCAACCATGCAGTCGGTTGTCAGCATCAGGCCGGCGATCGAGGCCGCATTTTGCAGTGCGGTACGCGTTACCTTGGTCGGATCCAGCACACCCATTTCGACCATGTCGCCATACTCGCCGGTGGCCGCGTTGTAGCCGAAGTTGCCACTGCCCTGAACCACGGCATTGACCACGACGGAAGGCTCTTCGCCCGCATTGGCGACGATTTCACGCAGCGGCTGCTCCATGGCACGCAGGACGATCTTGATGCCGGCGTCCTGGTCATGGTTGTCACCCTTCAGCGAAGCCAGCGCCAGGCGGGCACGCAGCAGAGCAACACCACCGCCGGGGACAATGCCTTCTTCAACGGCTGCACGGGTTGCGTGCAGAGCGTCTTCGACGCGCGCCTTCTTCTCTTTCATTTCAACTTCGGTCGCCGCACCCACCTTGATCAGGGCAACGCCGCCGGCCAGCTTGGCAACGCGTTCCTGCAGCTTCTCGCTGTCGTAGTCGCTGGTCGAAGTTTCGATCTGGGCACGGATCTGCTTGACGCGTCCTTCGATGGTAACGGCATCGCCGGCACCGTCGATGATCGTGGTGTTTTCCTTGCCAATCTCGATGCGCTTGGCCTGGCCGAGTTCTGCCAGCGTCGCCTTTTCGAGGGTCAGGCCGACTTCTTCAGCAATGACTTGACCACCGGTCAGGACAGCGATGTCTTCGAGCATGGCCTTGCGCCGGTCGCCGAAGCCAGGAGCCTTGACGGCACAGGTCTTCAGGATGCCACGGATGTTATTGACCACCAGGGTTGCCAGCGCTTCGCCTTCGACATCTTCGGCAACGATCAGCAACGGACGGCCGGCCTTGGCGACTTGCTCAAGTACGGGCAGCAGATCACGGATGTTCGAGATCTTCTTGTCGAAGATCAGGATGTACGGGTTGTCCAGAATGGCGCTTTGCTTTTCCGGATTGTTGATGAAGTAGGGGCTGAGGTAGCCGCGATCAAACTGCATGCCTTCAACGACTTCAAGCTCATTGTTCAGCGACTTGCCGTCTTCAACGGTAATGACGCCTTCCTTGCCAACCTTGTCCATCGCACGGGCGATGATATCGCCGATGTCGGCGTCGGCGTTGGCGGAAATCGAACCCACCTGGGCGATTTCCTTGTTCGTCGAGCACGGCTTCGACAGCTTCTTCAGCTCTTCGATGGTGGCGATAACCGCCTTGTCGATGCCACGCTTGAGATCCATCGGATTCATGCCGGCGGCCACGTACTTCATGCCTTCGCGGACGATCGACTGAGCCAGAACGGTAGCGGTGGTGGTGCCGTCACCGGCGATGTCGGAGGTCTTGGAAGCAACTTCCTTGACCATCTGCGCGCCCATGTTGGCGAACTTGTCCTTCAGTTCGATTTCCTTGGCGACGGATACGCCGTCCTTGGTCACCGTCGGGGCGCCATATGAGCGCTCCAGAACAACATTGCGACCCTTCGGGCCGAGCGTGATCTTGACTGCGTCGGCCAGGATGTTTACGCCTTCGACCATGCGGGCGCGTGCGGAATCGCCAAATTTAACGTCTTTTGCTGCCATTGAGATACTCCTAATAATTCTGTAGTGGGGTGAATCCGGATCGTGATGCCAGGCGTTTTACGCTCAGGCTTCGACGACGCCCATGATGTCTTCTTCGCGCATGACCAGCAGTTCTTCACCATCAACCTTGACGGTCTGGCCGGAATACTTGCCGAACAGGACGCGGTCACCGACCTTGACGTCGAGCAGGCGAACTTCACCACTTTCGAGGATCTTGCCCTTGCCGACGGCGATGATTTCACCCTGATCAGGCTTTTCAGCGGCGGCATCAGGAATGACGATACCGGAAGCGGTTTTGCGTTCTTCTTCGAGGCGTTTGACGATCACGCGATCATGTAAAGGACGGATTTTCATGCAGTTTCTCCTAGGGTTTATAACAAGTAACGACAAACTGGCCAATATCTGCCAAACCGAGCAGAGCGCTCGCGGACCGAATTATTAGCACTCACAACCAACGAGTGCTAATGATAGGGGCGAGTAGCCTGAATTTCAAGATGCATGAATCAGCTTCGGTAGATAAAAATAGTATTGGACGCATTCCATGAGGGGAGGATTGCGGCCTTGGCGAAGACTCTACTCCAAGCATTGACAAGGGGTTCCGGGGGGCAAGCCGAGAAAACCTTGCCAAAACCTGTTCCCGCTGGAGGCCTTAAGAAAAACTGAAAATAGTTGCCGATTGGACAGACAGGCCTTCGCCGCATTGTCGCTGACAAATCTCGCCCCATTGGAGCCACCGAATCGCGGCCTAATGGTGCCAGC
>NZ_JBMOJE010000310.1:0-2524 GCF_049316945.1 Propionivibrio sp.
TGCTGCGCAAATGGGCATTGATCGCTGCCTCACGCTTCTGCCAATGCTCGACGCGCGGCGCCGGTTGGGTAGACGCAAACTCAGGGGAACTGTGTGCGCCGCTCGCCCACCCACACGCTCCCAAGAAACTGATCATTAGCGCGATGAATCGCAGGTAAATTGACTGGTAACTTGTTATCACGGAAGGGTTCCTTTTCTTTCGGTCAGTTTCGTTGTTGCTGTCTTGTGACAGATTGTGAAAAGCAATTGTGAGGAAATTGTGTGGTTTGCACGGCGATGCCTTGCAATAGCCACGTTGCCCATGACGGTTGCGTGCACGGATCGACGCAATCAGGGAGGCGAAACACGCGCTGACGCGAATTGAGTCGCATGGTGGAATTTTTCAAGCCGCAGGGTTGCGCCGTCATAAATCAGTTCGGAGTCCTCCGCAATCCCGGGCAGCGGCATGGGATGACCGGGCGGCGCACCTGATATGCGGCTCGGCCGAGACCCGCCACGGCCAGACAGACTGACCACCCCGGTCTTTACTTTCAGGAACAGGACGGTCTTGTAGCGCCCCCAGACATTCGGGGAAAGCGCCTGGGGCTGGGCAATATGGGTGTGTAGGAACCAGGCGCTCCACCACTCGACACCGTGATCTGCAACGACAAGGGTATGGTCCCGATCCTGTATATGCCAGGCCAGATTCTCCAGCTCCACCATGGTTGCCTCTTCCAGAATCGGCTTTCCGCCCGGGATCAGGATCCAGGCCGAACCTCCCAGGCCAGTGAGTACGATTACGCCAAGCACTGTCTGCCGCCATGCATTTCTATCCATGTGCGTCAGACCAAAAGACACGCCCCATATCGCTGGGAGAAAAGCAATCAGGTAGAAGCGCATGGACTTATCCGGGCTGAACCACGGACCGGTCATCATGAGAACGGTCAGCGCGCAACCGGTCACCACGGCGAAATCGGCCGCTTCGAGCTGAATACGTCTGTACCAGACGACGATTAACGAGGGAGCGATAGCGATCGCAAATCCGAGGAAGGGGAGCAAACCGTCCGGATTGAGCCACATACGGCCCTGACCAGGTTGCTGCCGTCCCTCCCAGGAGAATTGAAAAGGATCGGTGAACGCTGAACCCAGGCGCTGGATACGGGACGGGTCAAATTTCCAGACCACCAATGCCGAGGTCGCCAGCAGAATCAGAACCCCCACGCCCATCATGGGCAGGATCCGTTTCCAGCGCACACCCTGCGATTGACGAAGGAGAAATGCCAGTGCGGTTGCAGCCGTTACCACCACACTGGCACCCAGCACGCCAATATGTGTCAACCCCAGCAGGAGCAACACGGCCACCAATGCCAATGCGCGCCTGCGAGTCGGTTGCAGCAGCCAACCATGCAAATTTGTCACGAGCAGCGCGAACCACACCATCGCCAGCGAGTTCTTCTGCAGTTCACCCACCACGATGAACCACGGCATCGACAGACAGGCCAGCGCTGCGGCAGCGAGCGGGACCGCATCGCCCTGGCCTCTCGCAATCGCCCAACGCCGCACCAGCACAAACACCGGCCAGGCGACCAATACGGGTAGCACCGCATCGCAGGTCTTCACGGCAACCATGATGGCATCCGTCATCACCATACCGCCTGCCCTGGCAAGCAGCCAGGACAGCCCTGCCTGCAAGTAGAACGTCAGTGGCAAATCCGGTATACCCAAAACGCCCCGTTCCAGGATAGCCCTGGCCTGGATGAGGTAGTAGGCACCGTTCACACCCGGCATATAGGGAGTGCTGAACAGCAGCCAAGCCCGTCCCGCCACCGCAACCAGCATGATCCACAGAAGTGGCGGAACTTTCAAATACGATTGCATCTTGGTTTCATCACTGGATTCAGAATGTGTAGCCAACGGACAGACTGCCTGACACCGTTTGTGGGCTCGTGACGATGGGACTGTTCCTTGCGTCGCCGATCAAGCTGGTTGCTTTGAGGCCACCGGATAAAGAAATTTTTGGTGTGACCTGGTAGCTCAGGTTCAGACTCGAACTCACATCACGCAAGCCTGATGTTGGTGAATACACCGAATGGCCGCTCTGTTGTGACTGCGTTGCATTCACGCCAAAGTTGGGCTGCATGGACTGCGAATTGGCCCAGGTGGTGGCGACACCCCAATCCAGACGCCATTGGGGCGCGATGTCCATGGCGTAGTTGGCACCAAAGTTTGCCGACGCTCCCTCTCCGGTGTCGCCGGACCCGTACCGCAGCAACGAAGAAAGTCGCCAATGGCGGTCTGGTGCGTAATTCAAGAAGGCACCATATTCCACCTTGGCATCAATGCTGCCCATGCCCGCCAGTGGTCCGGTGGCGCTCTCCTTTCGGCCGAAGTCAACGCCCAGACCCAGGCCATATTGCAGGGTCAGATCCTTTGAAAAGTTGTAGCCTACACCGCGATTGGTTCCAACAAACCAGCCATTGGCCCATTGGTATTCCAATGCGGGCATGACGGACGCTTCTGGCGCATCGCTGCCCGAATGGTCCGC
>NZ_JBMOJE010000311.1:0-2516 GCF_049316945.1 Propionivibrio sp.
CCATGAGCGATATGGCAGCAGAGGCGATACAGAGTCAGCTTGTGACCAGGGGCGACTCGGAATTTGTCTGGGTCAATCCGAAGACTGGGAAAAGGTACGTGAACATCAATAAGCCTTTTGATGTGCTGCGTAAAAAAGCAGGTGTGCCGACGTTCAAAATCCATGGGTTGCGCCGGACGTTCGCGACCACACTTGCCAATGCAGGTACGTCCATAAATGTCATCCAGCAGCTGCTGACACATGCCAGCCCGGTCACGACCGATCGGTACATTCGTGTGTCCTCCAAGACCTTGCACGATGCGACCAATGGTGCATCTTCGGCAATCAGGGCGGCGATGGCGGCGGCACCTGCGTTGGCTGAAGCGTAAGGGACGGGAGGACCGGAAGCGGGCGCTGCTAGAGTTGCCCGAGTTGGCCCATAGCGGGGCCCAGGCAGCGTCGCCTGGTTCGGCTGAGGGGGTGGCCATGTCGAGGCCTGCGCGGGGCACCATGGCCCACTTTTGCTGCCGGGGCTAGTTTTTCCGGTTGATGCGGGAAAACTCCTTGCTGATCCCGTCGGACTCGACGACTCGTCGCCACCTGTTGCCGGTTGAAAAAGCCGTGGCAGGGCATGGGCTGGCGTCGGGTGCGTCGATTGCGTCGGGTAGTTTCGGAATGTTTTTCTGGCGGGAGCCGATATTCAACGATATCCCCCATTTGGGGGATATGCAGGTGCGATCTCAGTCGCCACAATCGAAAAAAAGAAAAGCTGCAAGCCGGCCCGATAACCTATCACTGCGAAGGGAGTCTGAACCATGAACGAACTCGTTTATCCGCGCGAGCGCACGCTCGGCAATATCACCTTGGTTCTCGGCCTTCTGATTTGGTTAAGCCTAATCGTCGGCTCCTTTGGTACTGCACTGATCGGATTGGTGTTCGGTTTCGTGGTGTATCTGTTCGCCCAATCAACGCTGATAGCCCACATAAAGGGTAACGGGGTCGAGCTATCGGAAGCACAGTTCCCCGACCTGTATGCGCAATTTGCCGCTTGCTGCGACCGGCTGGAGATGAAGACGCGCCCGCAGGCATACATCCTGAACGGCAATGGTGGCCTCAATGCGTTTGCCACCAAGTTCCTCGGCGCACGCTTTGTCGTACTGATGTCCGACGTAGTCGATGCGATGGACAAACATACCGATGGAGTGCGTTTCTACATCGGCCACGAACTCGGTCACTTGCGCATGAAACATATGGGAGTTCTCCACATGTTGCGCTGGCCTGCGCTGTGGCTACCCCTACTTGGCGCGGCCTATTCCCGTGCCCGCGAGAGTACCTGCGACCGCCACGGGCTGTCGTGCTGCGGGTCGCCAGAAGGCGCCGCGCGTGCGTTGGCAGCGCTGTCTGCCGGAGCAGTGCGCTGGGAAAAGCTCAACGTCACAGATTATCTTCGCCAAGCTAGCCATTCATCCGGCTTCTGGATGTCATTCCACGAGCTGACCGCTGGCTACCCTTGGCTAACCAAGCGTGCAGCCCGCGTGATGGACACCAACGCGTCAATGCCTCAGCGCAATGGCTTCGCCTATCTGCTGGCGGTTTTCATTCCATACGCCGGACGTTTGGGCGGTGGCTTCGGTTTGCTAATACTGGCTTACATCGTCGGTGTTCTGGCCGCCGTAGCCCTCCCAGCGTACCAAGACTATACGGTCAAGGCTAAGGTCAGCTCGGCCGTCATAGGATCGCAGAGCGTGCGCGAGGCGCTAGGCAACTACTACGAGACCAATAAGAAGACTCCCGAATCGCTAGACATGCTTGGCATCCGTACGCAATTGGCCGATGGTGCTCAGCTGTCGCTCGACCCAAATAAAATGGTACTCACCGTTAGTACCAAGCAAGGCGAACTCATCTTCACACCCACAGCCGATGCCGCAGGCCACATTGTCTGGAGCTGTACGAACGGTGAAGGTCTTAAGCCAACGCAGCTTCCACCTTCATGCCGTAGCGCCGGAAACCAATAGGCGACCATCGCTTTTGGGGCTTGCAATCTTCCAGCGTTGGCATATAGTGGGCTTGCAAGGTAGTCCAATCTGACGCAAGTAACGTCACCAAGGCACTTTTTGAAAGGTGGTGCTTATCGACCCGATTCAAATCCTCCTCACCCCATGACCGGTGTTTCTTAACCCGGTTCACGTTACTGCCAAGTAACGACGATAGCTACAGAAATGTGGCATACGTGCAGGCCCTACGTTCTTCGTGGGGCTTTTGCATTTCTGGAACCAGAACATCTTTGGCCAACGGGAATCGTTGCGGGTCATGGGCGGCGTCGGGCGCGTCAGGTGCGTCGGGTGGTTTGGAAAGTTTTTTCTGGCGGGTGCCACCTTGGCGCTGTTGGTGACGGTCGATCAAGTGACTGGTATGGAGCAAAACGGAATTCGGCATCGCAGCGTCAGGAGACAGTCGAGATTTGGCCGGGAATGACTCCAGAGGGCTGATAGCGGTCAGACGATGTGCTCCTTACAGGTCACTCAAAAAGCTGGCTT
>NZ_JBMOJE010000312.1:0-2443 GCF_049316945.1 Propionivibrio sp.
CACATGCTTACAAATAATTACAATGACAAAAGAGTGTTACGTTGAGAGCATTGGGGTAGCCATTCCAAGGGAGTAACAAGACGCGGCCCAATGGCAATGGCGGTCAGAAACCCGTCCAGAGTGGCAACATCCATGGACTTGTCCTGTATAGACTCCTCGGCAAGGAAATCGTCAAGTTCATCAAGTTCTGCTTCCGAAAGCTGTTGATCGAACATCCCTTGTCGGAGTCCAGCAGGCAAACCGATCAACGATTCAATTCCCTCTTCATCGATAGTCTTCAAGGCTTCATCGAGCGCCTCTCCGTCGGTGGAAAACGACGATTCCCAAAGGTTGGAGTTACCGTATTCATCGACCACTTCCAAAAGCCAGCCACCCGCACCGTCCTCGTAAATTTCAATGCTTACGGTTTTTCCATCCCGCGTCACTGACTGTGAGAGTGGAGAACGGTTTGGGTCTTCGTCGGTTTCAATCATTCGAAGTCCATGTGTTGTCATGCATTAATAGAGAAGATTCGTTGCAACACTGCGAACTACGAATGTTCTTCACCATATAAATGAAGCAAGTTGTAACGAATCATTATTGGTTTCACTTTTTGTGCGTTGCCGGTTGTTGATGGCGATCATTTGGCTTTCTCGGCGGGTACCTTTGGTTTCGTAGAACTGCTGGCAGAGGTCTTCGAATCGTTTCCATTCGATTTTGCGAATCAGTTCAATCGACCCGTCAGAGGGCTTTGCCATCGCCTCAATGCTCGATTCCTTCCGGGCATTGTTGGCAGCGACTGACGGTTCTCCGTACAACCCTGACACTCGTTCTACCGGCTTGATTGGGTCAGCAACTCCCCACCCGATATCAATCGGCTCACGGCGACCTTGTGGCCCTGGCTTCGCACGGTGTAGTGGCTGCCGTTCAGGACTTGGGGATCCACCGCCGAAGACAAGTTTGGTCCCGGCAGCCAATGCTTTTGAAGCTGCCATTTTCTGAGCAGCAAAGGCCACAGTACCGACCAGCAGGAAAAAGCCCCCAAAAAGCCAAGCGATCCCGGAGAACGCCGCAGCCATCGGCTTGAGAAACATGTTGGCTGACCACATGGCGGGAAGTACCACTTCATGCCTGCGAATATAACGAACCCAAGGAAGTTGCTCACTTGCCAAGGCAGGCGCGATAGCACGTCCATTCCGGATTCTTTTTTTTTCTACGCGCCATCGACGAATCCTGTTAAATACTAACCTTGCATTGTACTGCTAGCTTTCGTTGCAGGAGAACAACGCTCGGCCATTCCGTTTCCAATAAAAATTGCTTAGGACTTGTAAACTGCTCCCGCTGCAAGTACTATGCTCAGGCCATGACGACTTCCACCCATATCTTCTCCCTCCGCACCATACGTCCGCTCCGTTAAACGGCCGCGGAACTCCTCCCTTTAGCAAAAGCAAAAGCTCCGCCGCCCGATACACGGGCTTGCACCCATGGTGCTTGTCTTTTCGTAAGAAAAAGATATCGCGGAGTTTTTTTATGATGTTTTCTGAATCTTTTGCGCCAGTGATGAGTAAATCAAGCTCGATCGCGGGCGGCCTGGCATTGTTGATGCACATTCTTCTGCCAGCTTTTGTGTTGCTGTCCATCGCAGCATTGGCAAGCACCATCCATGCAGTACGCATGAAGAGCGGAAGTGAAGCTTTATTCTTTGGCTTCTGGACCGTGGTAAATATTGCATCGGTGGTCGGCGTATGTCTATGATCACGGATGATTTTGAAGCTGATGATCCAGACTGGATTTCAGAAACGCCTGAGACCGCTAAAGAGGCTTTGGATGAGCCAGAACATATCTGCCGGATCGAAACTCCAAAATATTTTACGTACGTCAAACAATCGACCGATCTCGACATCCCCATCTTTGACCCAACGCTGATCGAAGAGGCAGTTCAGCGTATGTCAGGTTTTTTCAAGGAAAAAAAGCAGCTCGAAAATGCGCTGAAAAAGGCAGCGCATCGCGGTGGTTTTCGACTTGTGCCGGATATCAAATTAAAAACTTTCCGGCCCGCGATCGCTCTTTTAAAAAACCACTTTCCAAATTTTGCTGAAGCCATCGATTACTACGGCAACGATCTGCTACTTTGCATGACCGGCGATCCATCCGATTGGCGCACCACACCGTTGCTTTTGGCGGGCCCTCCAGGTATCGGCAAAACCGCATTCTGTTCAGCTTTAAAGGGAATTACTGGGTCGGCTTTCAAAAAAATCCAAATGGGGTCTGTCCAAGGTGGCTTTGTTCTGACTGGCACTGATAGCCGATGGGGCAACACCCAACCTGGCCAAATTTTCGACTCCCTTGCCGGTTCTGATTGCTGTGCGCCCATCGTTCTGCTCGATGAGCTCGACAAACTCGGAGGAGATGCTAAGGCGGCGTAAATAAATAAACGTATCATATGACGTGTTGAGGTGGTATT
>NZ_JBMOJE010000313.1:0-2435 GCF_049316945.1 Propionivibrio sp.
CGCAGCGACGACCCGATAGGGACGCTGATTTCCCGGATGGCGGTGACCTTCAAGACTTAATCGACCTTGGCGCCAGTGTCCCTGACCACCTGACCCCAGCGCTTCACCTCGGCTGCGATGTAGGTCGAAGTTTCCTGCAGGGAGCCGCCCACCGGAATCAGTCCGCCCTTGTCGAGTCTGTCCTTCAGGTCGGGGATGGCAAGCAACTGATTCACTGCAGCGTTAAGCTTCTGCACGATGGCTGGCGGCGTGCCGGCCGGTGCAAACAGCGTGGTCCAGGTGTAGTCCTTGATGTCGGGGTAGCCGAGTTCGATGAAGGTTGGCACATCCGGCAGATTGGGCAGCCGCTTTTCGCTGGAGATGCCCAGGATCCTGACCTTGCCCTGCTTGTGGAACTGGAAAACGCCGTAGGCTGCCGTGCAGGCGATCGGGGTATCTCCTGCAACCACTGCGAGCGAAGCCGGTCCAGCGCCCTTGTAGGGAATGTGCACGATGTCCTGATTCCACTTGGCGTGAAAGATGTTCTCGCAGGTCAGGTGCGGCGTGGTACCGCTGCCCGGCGAAGAAAACGACATCTTGCCGTTTTTCGACAGGGTCTTGAGCTCTGCCAGCGTGGTGACGGGGATTTTTTCGTTCACCGAAATCACGTTGGGCTGCGTCGAGACGACGACGATAGGAATGAAGTCCTTGATCGGATCGTAGCCGGCACGCGAGCCGTACATGGTCGGATTGACGGCGTAGGCCGCCGAGTTGGCGAGCAGGGTGTAGCCATCGGGCTCGGCATGGGCGACAAACTGGGTTCCGATGTTGCCACCCGCGCCGCCTTTGTTGTCGATCACGATGGGTTGCTTCATCAACTCGCCGAGTTTCTCGGCAATGATCCGGATACTGCTGTCGGTCGGTCCCCCGGGCGGAAAGGAGATAACGATCTTGATCGGCCGCTCCGGGTAGTCGGCCGCGCCGGCCTGGGCCATGCCCAGCAGCAATGCCAGCAGGGGAAGCATTTGGTGTTTCAGTTTCATGGTTTGTCTCCTGTCGTTTTGTTGGATGAATCAAAGACTTCGTCCGCCGTCGATCACGAAGCGCGCGCCGGTGGCAAAACGCAAGGTGGTGGCGCAAGCCTCAATGGCCGAGGCAATGTCCTGCACGTGCCCTATGCGTGCCAGCGGGATGGTCGCGGCGGCCTTGGCGTTGAAGTCAGCGCCGCGTCCCGGTACGAAAGTTGAATCGACCACGCCGGGCGACACCGCCAGCACACGAACCCCGGGTGCGAGCGCTTTGGCAAGAGATTTCGTCAGGACATCCAGACCGGCTTTCGCCGCAACATAAGCCAGGTTGCTGCCGGCGCCAGTGAAACCCGCGATCGATGAGACATTGATCACCAGGCCATCGCCGGATTCCTTGAGCAGTGGCGCAAAGGCGCGAATGGTTGCAAAGACGCCGCGCAGATTGGTCGCCATGATGCTGTCGAACAGTTCATCCGTCAAGGCATCGAGATCCCTGGGTGCAACCGCCTTGGTGAAGCCGGCGCTGTTGATCAGGATGTCGCAGCGTCCGCCGCGGCGCGCGACTTCCTGCGCTGCCGCCTGCAGCGACGCCGAATCGGTGATCGATGCAGTCAAGGCAAAGTGCGCAGCCTCTGGCGCGCCGGGCAGGGTATCCAGCCGGGCCTGAACCGCTTGCTGATCCCCTCGATCGAGCGAAACAATGCGCGCGCCCAGCGCGGCCAGGCGCTCTGCCGAGGCAAAACCAATGGCGCCCTTGCCACCGGTAATCACCGCGACCTTGCCGTCGAGTCGGCTCTGCGTTTCAAAACTCATGACCATCCTTTTCTGCTGGCGTGTTGTCGAGCACATGGCGCGCCATCTGTGCGCGGGTGCAGATCCAGACGTCGCTCGCCTGCTTCACGATGTCCATGATGCTGTCGTAAACCCAGGCCCCGCCGGCGCGGCCCATCACGTGGGTATGGGCTGTCACGTCGAGCATCAGCGGCACAGTCTCGCGCTCCCGCATGGCGGCAAAGCTGTCCTGGAACACCTCCAGCATGTGGCGCGGCGCGTGGCCGTAACGGATGCAGATCGGCAGATCGTTGACCTCCATCGTCAGTGGGATGCCGACAATGCGGTTTGATTCGAACTCCATCACATAAGGCAGTTCGTCGTCGTTGACATCGCCATGATGGGTGTAGCCGGCTTGCGCCAACAGGCGCGAGGTGATCAGGCTGCCGGTGCCGCGCGGGCTGATCCAGCCAGTGGGCGCCGTCCCGGTGGTGCGTGCCAGCAGTTCGTGATTCTTCTGCAGGTTGGCGCGTTCTGCCGCTTCGTCCAGATAGACCGGAATCACGTCCATGCCCCAGGAATGGTTGACCACTTCATGGCCGAGTTCCACCAGACGCTTGACGGTTTGTGGATCGCGCTCGCACAGCACGCCATTGA
>NZ_JBMOJE010000314.1:0-2419 GCF_049316945.1 Propionivibrio sp.
TGTCTTTCGTGACCACCGCGCCAGCACCGATGACGACGTTGTCACAGATGGTGACAGGAAGAATAGTGGCGTTTGACCCAATAGAAACCTTGTTACCAATCCTGGTTGGCAGCCAGAGGCTCTTGTCACCGCGTGCCGGGCCTCCATTGACAAACTTATCATTCACAAACATGACGCCGTGCGCGACGACACAGTCGTCGCCAATCTCAACAAGGGCGCACAGAAAGGAGTGGGACTGAATGCGGCAACGCTTGCCCACTGTGGCAGACTTCTGAATTTCCACGAAGGGGCCGATGAAGGTGTCGTCGCCGATGGTGCAACCATAGAGGTTCGTAGGTTCGACAACAATTACGCGCTCGCCAAACAGCACGTCCTTGACAGCACAATGCCTGATGGTCGGCCTGCCCATCAATGGCCGCCCAAACGTGAGCGCTTGGGATGAAATCGAAGCTGGACTTCTCTGCCTGTTTCACTGGACTCGTACATGGCATTTATTAATTCGACGCTGCGCCGCCCTACTAGCCCATCAACAAGCTGCTGCTTCTTGTTCTCAATGCAATCAACCACATGTTGGTAGTAGGCTTGATGTCCGAAACCATATACGTTGGGCGGGTTGACAGAATACCTTTCCATCACATCCGCGTCGCCATCAAGCGGTTCGGTGAAGTTCCAGACCTTCATCTTGTTGACTGCAAAGCCGCCGATCTCAACCGTGCCCTTCTCGCCAAGTATCGAAATCGAACCTTCCAGGTCCCTCGGCCTCACTGCAGTGGTTGCCTCGATTATTCCAAGCGCGCCGTTTCTGAATTTCAGGATGACAACGGCAGTATCCTCAGCTTCGATGTTGACCAGCGCAGTCGCACTCTTGGCAAACACCGAATCGACATCACCCATCATCCACTCAAGCAAGTCGACATGATGGCTTGCCTGATTTGTCAATACGCCGCCATCAAGTGCCCAGGTTCCACGCCATGCATCCTGATCGTAATATTTCTGATCGCGACACCATCGGACGCGAACAGTCCCCATTACAAGTTTGCCAAAACGATTCCCCTCAATCGCCTCGCGCAGTTTAAGGACCGGGACGTTGAACCGGTTCTGCTTGATCACGAACAGCTTGATTCCTGCGGCGTCACATGCCTGGATCATCGCGTCGACATCATCGCATGTTAGTGCCATCGGTTTCTCGACAACGATATGTTTGCCATACTTTGCCAACTCGATCACATGCTTTGCGTGATGGCCGCTTTCTGTCAGCACGACAACTACATCCGGCGTGGTCTTGACCATCATCTCATGCATATCGGTAAACCAGGGGACCGAAAACTGCTCCCCAATTCTGGTTGCCTTTTCAGGTTCAATGTCACAGACGGCTGCCAATCGGGCACCCAGTATCTGGCCGTTGCCGAGCAGTTCTGAATGGCGTTTTGCTATGCGACCACAACCCACCAATGCAAATTTCAGCATTTACCGTTTCTCCCAATTGAAAAATACTCGAGCCCTTGCGCCTTCATGTCAGCAGGCTCGAAGAGGTTGCGGCCGTCGAAGATGACCGAGTTCGTCATGGCGGCTTTAAGCGACTTCCAGTTCGGGATGAGGTAATCCTTCCACTCGGTCACGATGATCAGCGCGTCCGCGCCCTGCACGGCTTGCATGGGTTTGCTGGCAAATTGCAGGTTTTGCAGTAGAGCGGGGGCGTCAGCCAGGTCCAGCGTCAGCACGCGGCGGGCTTCTTCTGCGGCGACGGGGTCGTGCGCGTTGATGCGGGCACCGGCGCGCAGCAGGGCCTGGACGATGACGCGGCTGGGTGCGTCGCGCATGTCGTTGGTGTTGGGTTTGAAGGCCAGGCCCCACAGGGCGAAGGTTTTGCCGGTCAGGTTGCGGCCGTATTTGGTGAAGACCTTATTGACCAGTACGTGTTTCTGTTCGTGGTTGACGGCCTCTACCGCTTCTAGCACGCGCAGGGTTTGGCCGTATTCGCGGGCGGTGCGGGCCAGGGCCTGCACGTCTTTGGGGAAGCAACTGCCGCCGTAGCCGGTGCCGGCATACAAAAAGCTGTAGCCAATGCGCGGGTCAGAGCCTATGCCCTGGCGCACCAGCTCGATGTCGGCACCCACCTGGTCGGCCAGGTTGGCCAGTTCGTTCATGAGGCTGATGCGGGTTGCCAGCATGGCGTTGGCGGCGTATTTGGTGAACTCCGCGCTTTTAACATCCATGACGCGAGTGCGTTCGTGGTTGCGGTTGAAGGGGGCGTAGAGCTGGCGCATGGTGCTTAGAGCCCTCTCGCCTGCGGCGTCGCTGGAAACGCCTAGGACAATGCGGTCGGGGCGGGTGAAGTCTTCTACGGCGGCGCCTTCTTTTAGGAATTCGGGGTTGGAGACTACTGAGAAAGCGGGGTTTCTGTGGGAGCTGCGCCCTC
>NZ_JBMOJE010000315.1:0-2413 GCF_049316945.1 Propionivibrio sp.
TAGTGTGGAAGGTACTTCTGGGCGAGGTAATCTGCAAGGAGTTGGTCTTGCAGTATGAATGTTGTTGAGTGCTCCGGCTTTGCCAAAATTTGTAACTGCCGCAAGCGGTCTACCGCGTAGCGAATTTTTGGCTGCGTGGCGGCTAGGCCAGGCACCTTCAGTAACGCCTCGGTCGCAGGCTTGGAAAGCGGTGCAATCCCATGTGAAATGAGTACCAAAACTGCTTGGTCTAGCGGTTGAAGACTGTCAAACAGGCCTTGCCACTCTTGAACATTACGCGCATCGGCTAAGAACACCTTTAGCCCGATATCGACATCGGTTATGCCGTCTGCCGACATCGCTTTTACGAGGTCTTTCATCATGGCCGGTTTCCAGCCAATATGCGCAAATATCCGATCCAAGTCGGCCAGAACTAAGCTCTTAGTTTTGTGCACCTTCTGATAGTGCCCGGCCAAAAGCGCCAAATACTCTGTGTCCAAGTTTGGGAACGTAAGAATCTGGGTGAACTGATACATTGGAGCCCCGGCGCTGGCCATCATAGTGCCAAGTTCCGCTTGCGATGAGCCCGTAAATACTGCAAAGACCAGTTTTTTGTGTCTTTGCAGCACTGCTCGGACCTTTCCTAATAGGTCGTTGGCGTTTGGGGCCTTGGCCATTACTTGAAATTCATCCAGCATTAGCACGATTTTCTTGCCGGATGCCGCTGCCAGCCTAGTGACTAGCGCGTCAAATCGAAGTCCGGCGTCTACTGGGAGGCCGCGCCTGGCCGGTGTGTCGCCCAAGTCAACGCCGGTGCCGAAGACTACAACCTTTTTCACCGAGGTTTTTGCCGTCTTTCCCGCTGATGTTTTTGGCACCAATGCATCGTCGAGTGCTTCCTCCAGTGCGTGGTTGATAGCCGCCAATGGGTCATTTCTGCTCAGCCAGAGGTCGGCGTAGACCGGAAGCGCTCCGGCAGTTTCAGCGACTGGGGTCAGGTCACCGGTCAGAAAATGTGTTTTACCCACTCGCCGCGGAGCGAATAGTGCGAGTGGGCGCCCGGGCTGCGCCCTCAGCGCTACGAGGTAGGCGTTCGCCAGTTCGGACCTGCGAAACGTGATGTCGTCAAATGTTGTCATGGGGCATTGTTGCGCATTGCTGTTTTGTCGTCAATAGTGCAAATTACCGCAACATACAACAATGACTCTATACTGAGAGGAGGGTCGTATAAAGTCCCGTTGCGTTTCATTGCGGTTTTTTAAGCAATAGAATATTTCCGCAACCGGTCACACTGCCGACGGGGTAGGCTTGACCGACCATTTAGTTAGTTGAAATTATCCGGTAGCCGATGTCTCAAAAAAGACCGCTCTGCGACACCGCTAGCCGCGTTCGGGGATCTCATTCTTCCGGAATCCCCCCGCTTAAGCTCGTCAATGGTCACGCCACTTTCATTTTTCCACTCTGTCCAGCTATTTGCGGCCGAACCGCACACTACAGCGGCCGCCCAGCTTGGAGCGATCATCGCCGGATCGCCCGTGGAGGCAAATCGCCAACTCCGGTTAAATGGATACCCCAGAGGCAACTATTACCTGAGCACGGAATGGCAAAGATGCCAGTGGCAAGAACAGGGTGCGCGGCGAGTCGGGCAGAGCGATGAAACCGTGATACTGGTAGAAAGCCGCTGCTGTCCCATCCTTTGCATCCACCATCAGGGCATAGGCTGCAATCTCCGAGCGTACGGCTCGGTCGAGCGCATCGGCCAGCAGCGCACCGCCTAGACCTTTCCCCTTGAAAGCCTGATCGACGGCCAAGCGGCCCATGCGAACGGCTGGAACGGTCGGATAGCGCGGCAGCTTCTTGCCAGTGCTGGCCGGAAGATCGGCCAGCAGCAGGCTTGCCGACGCCATTGTGTAGAAACCCGCGATGCGTTGCCCATCAGCCAGCGCCACGAAGCATGCTGCCACGCGGCGGCGAACGTCTTGGGTGACTTGTTCCCGTAAGTAGCGGTCCAGCGGTTCCGCACCGCTGTTGAAGGTGGTGCGGTCATGCGCAGCATCTAGCGGCGTGAGCAGGAACGGCGCGCTGCTCATTCAGCGTGCAACAACTTGCTGCGACGAGCGAAGGCACGTTCCAAAGCCGGTGACGGTGGTGGCGGCGACAGTAGCGCCTGCGCAAAGCACTCCTGATCAGCCAGCGATAGGCGGATGACTTCCGCATTCTCGATGGCGCGTTGCGCGGCGTCCTGCACGGCGGCGACCACGAAATCAGTCATGGTGCGTCCTTGAAGTTCAGCGGCGCGCTTAAGCATCGAATGCAGATTAGTGCTGATCCGGGCTTCGAGACGGGCGGTAGATGCGGGTGTGGGCATGGTGTTGTCCTCCTGTTATCTCGCGCCCCTATGGAGCCATTTGAATCGCGGCTTAATGGAGCCACC
>NZ_JBMOJE010000316.1:0-2409 GCF_049316945.1 Propionivibrio sp.
TTCTCGCCGCCCTTACTGCCGCCAGATTTGTGCGGATCTACTCAGCCGGCAACAATACCGATAGTCGAGCAGCGGCGGCTTCCTGGAGACTCTCAATCGTCGCGCCCTCGGCCAACAGGGGGTAAAGGCGGGATGGCGGGAGTTGCCACGCCTCTGACAAGCTTAACGGGGCCATTTCCAAACGTGCCACACGCCCTGCCAGGCTTTCCGATATCTGCTTCACCAACTCCGGCGAACTGGACCCTGACAGCAAAAACCGTCCTTTCAAGGAACGGTCCCGGTCAATGGCCACGCGCAACGCCGAGAACAAAGGGGGCGCCAATTGCGCTTCGTCAATCACCACTTTGTCGGCATGCAAACGGAAGAACAGGTCAGGATCGGCCAGTAATTGCTGGCGATCCGTTGAATTTTCCATATCGAAGCGTTGCCATTCGCCGGGAAGCGTACCCAGTAGCGTCGTTTTGCCACACTGCCTGACCCCTGTCAGCACAACGCAAGGGAAGTGAGTCAAGAGTGTTTTAAGGTGGGATTGAATGTGCCGGGAAATCATAGGTGTATTTTATAAAGTTAGACTTTAGTAATTACACCTATATCAGCAGTTTTACAATGAGGAGTTGTAAGCCCAAACCGGCGGAATTTTTAGAATTGGCTTGAAAGCCAGAACTGGCATTACTTTCGGCGGAAAACCGATGTTTTTCGTCAGCGTGTCAAAGCGTCAAATTTCAGACTATTTGAGGCTGAAAAACTGTACGAAAACCACGTCGGAATCGTTTTTCATACGGAAACCTTACCAAACAGGTTTTCCGGCACCTCATTTTTGGCAAACTGGACAAATTCCGCCGGTTTGGGCTTACAACCCCTCATTGTGAATGTTCTCCGATAGCAACAAACATTTCCTGGTAATTACGGTGCTACGGCATGATCAATACCACTCGTAGCTTGGATTCTGGCGAGGGCGGTGGCCTTCAATTTATCGCCGCTGCCTAACAATAGGTGGGCGTAGCGGTCGCTCTCTGTACCCTGGAGATGATCGGACCAGGCCGTGATCGAATTGAGCGCACCCCACCAGTCACCTTCTGCCGGTGGAATGTTCAGTAAGGGAATCCCTTCCAGATGGACGCTCATGACCTCATTCCGGGCCGTCAGAACCGTTTCCATTCGGGTCTCATATCCGCGCAAAACAGCCTTATTATCTTTAGCGGTGGCCGGCTTGGTCGGGTCGGGAATGAGTTGCTTCAAGAAAACCTTGAATGCTTCATTCGTGCAGGGCGTACCGGCGAGGCGTTTGAACAGGGCTTCAGCTTCCTTGGACTGGCGGATGGAGAACTCGAAGAATTTACTGGCGTCGGCCTTGAGTTGGTTGTAGTTCCCGTTGTGTGCGCGTCGAAAGACTTTGCCGGTCACGCCCGGCTTGTGCAGCGCCAGTGACAGGGTGTTCTGGCAAACCACGCGAACGGTCGTCAGGCGAATGTCGATCGCCACCGAGCCGTCATGGCTGTTTGTAAATAAGAGATAGGTTTCCAGGACGTCCTCACCACGGACGCAAATTTCACCTGGCAACTTGGCGAGTAGCCAAATCACTTCGCCGTTCTTGAGGTAGCCCCCGGTGTGGTAGATAGCCTCCCCCTGCCCGATCAGGGCATCGAACATCCGGGCGCCTTCTCGGTTTTGAAGCGGTTGGAAGCCAGGATGGACGACGCCAACGACGCGGCCAGATTCTCCGGGTTTTCGATCGGTACGCACCACAGCGACACGGTGGGAAATCCGGGAGCAGGGTTCGCCGACCGGCATGATGGGAACCCTGGCCACTTCCCAGTCCAGACCGCCAGCCTGTAATGCCTGGTCCAGCGTGGCGGGGTTCGCAAGCTTTTCGCCGAGCTTGTGCCAAGGGCGTTCGCCGAAGTAAAACATTTGTCCAATATTGTGTGCCATGCGATGTTCTCCAGGGTAGATGGCCTTCATCCTGGATGGGCACACGCTCACCAGATGAGCCTGGCGCATACATCACACGAATTATTTTTGCCAGAACCGCCTCGCGTTTAGCGATGCAGGCCACGCAGATCAATAAACGTCGTGTGTCTCCATGGAAGTTATTAGCGGCACTGGCACTGGCTCGGGATCTTCCTATGAGCCTCGTTGGTGCAATGATGATCTCCCTGAATAGCGGTCGCCGCCTGTTGACCATGAGTGCTGCGGTGATTTCAGGGCTCCAGATTCAATGCCTGTCGAAGCATCCTGTACCCCTCACGAATTTATCTTGCACTTGTATATAACAGTGTATGTGTTATATTCAAGTGGCGCATAACTTGAGAGCAACCATGGACGCCCTACCCACTTACGGCTATGACGAGCTTTGCAACTTCAGATTTCTTCTGTTAGGACCCAATTGGTTTGGCACTTTTCACACCA
>NZ_JBMOJE010000317.1:0-2401 GCF_049316945.1 Propionivibrio sp.
AGCTGAACAGATTCGAGAAGTAGTTGTTGCTCCACTTTGTCGGTGTGGTGGTCCAGGTGACTTCCAGGCCGCTGCTGATCGTGTCGGCCCCTTTTCCGGTAGCAAAGGTGTTTTTCCAGCCGAAGCCTTGTTCCTCAATGTCGGCAGCCTCGGGTTCAGGGCCGACATATTTGCCCGGATCTGCGGCACCGTGGCACTTGCCAAAGGTGTGTCCACCGGCGATGAGCGCCACGGTCTCTTCGTCGTTCATGGCCATGCGAGCGAAAGTCTCCCGGATGTCTCGTGCGGCAAGGAGCGGGTCCGGGTTGCCGTTCGGGCCTTCCGGATTGACGTAGATCAGACCCATCTGCACCGCCGCGAGCGGATTTTCGAGATCACGGTCGCCGCGGTAGCGCTCGTCTGCCAGCCACTTGCCCTCAGGCCCCCAGTAAATGTCTTCTTCCGGCTCCCAGATGTCCTTGCGTCCACCGGCGAAACCAAACGTCTTGAATCCCATTGATTCCAGCGCAACGTTGCCGGCGAGAATGATCAGGTCGGCCCAGGAGAGCTTCTGGCCGTACTTCTGCTTGATCGGCCATATCAGCCGGCGCGCCTTGTCAAGGTTAACGTTGTCCGGCCAACTGTTCAGGGGCGCAAAGCGCTGGCTGCCATTCCCCGCGCCACCGCGACCATCCGCGATGCGGTAGGTGCCCGCGCTGTGCCATGCCATGCGAATGAAGAAGGGTCCGTAGTGACCGAAGTCCGCGGGCCACCACGGCTGCGAATCCGTCATCAAGGCATGGAGATCCTTGATCACGGCATTCAGATCGAGGCTCTTGAACTCCTCGGCGTAGTTGAACGACTCCCCCAGGGGATTGGACAATGGGGAGTGCTGGTGCAATATCTTCAGGTTCAGTTGATTGGGCCACCAGTCTGCGCTTGTCGGGGCCCCGGCTACGGTGTGTTTCCGAGCGTCGCCCGAGAAGGGGCACTTTGATTCCGTGGTCATGGCTTTCTCCTTTGGTTGTTTATGATTGACTACTCAGAGGCTGTGAATTAATTGGCACCTGCATCCAAGACCGTCATTCCGGCGCAGGCCGGAATCCAGTGCGCACCTCTGATACCTATGAAAACAATCAGATAGACGAACTAGACCCCGGCTTTCGCCGGGGTGACGAACTGGAAGATTTGGCTGAAATGATTTTTTCACAGTCTCTCAGCCCAAGGCAAGACGGGCGCCAGCCAATCAAAAAGCATTCAGTAATCCAAACCGCACTGAAGACAACACCCCGGTTAATGGCTAATGAATAATTTTCCGATTTGTAATCGGTTCAGTCACTAAACAGACACCAAAATCATGACCGCCTTGCCATCGCTCAAACAAGACTAAAGCAGTCAGCATCGCATTCATTATTCGTGAAAAATTGTGAAAACTATTTTCCCCTGTCATTAGCCGAGCCGCGTATGCAGTGATCTTGAACAAGCGTACGATATGACCTGAATGGTCATATTGGAGGTGTTCCGTGCAAACATGGCAAATCAATGAAGCAAAAGCGCGCATGTCGGAGTTGGTCAGACAGGCTCAACTAGAGCCGCAGGACATCACCTTGCACGGGAAATCCGTTGCCGTGCTGATTTCACGACAACAGTTTGAGCGCTTGGGAAACGCTCAGGGATCTCTGGTCGATTTCATGCGCAGATCACCGTTCTTCGGTGAGGACGATATTGAATTCGCACGTGACTGCAGCCTGACGCGAGAGGTTACATTTTGAGCTACCTGCTGGACACCAATGTCCTCTCGGAACTCCGACGCACAGCCCCTGATCCGCACGTCCTGGAGTGGTTTGCCCTGCGCCCGGTGGCAAGCCTGTATCTGAGCGTACTTACGCTGGGAGAAATCCGGAAGGGCATTGAGGGTTGCGACAATCCGGTGAAAAAGCAGACGCTGCTGGATTGGCTTGAAACCGATCTGCCGGTTTTCTTTACCGGACGCATTCTCTCGATCGACGGTGCTGTCGCTGAGCGATGGGGCCGTTTGGTAGCAATGGCGGGAAGACCGTTGCCGGCAATCGACACTTTACTGGCGGCAACGGCGATCGAGCACGACCTGATCCTGGTGACGCGAAACGTCAAGGATTTTACAGGGTTGTCGGTAGAAATATTCAACCCGTGGGATGTGCAGGGTTAAACCATGGCGGCTTGCAAGCCTCGCCAATAGGCGATCTGCAGTAATACAGGCTGGCAAGCCAATAAATACGGCATTCTTCAGGCATATGGGCTGTAGATCGCCTATTCATGCGGTCCGCAGCGGTGCTGTTGAATAAGCACCTTGCCTCATTTAAAGTACTGGCTGAATTGACAGGTATCGCTGGTGTTATCTCGCGCCCCTATGGAGCCATTTGAATCGCGGCTTAATGGAGCC
>NZ_JBMOJE010000318.1:0-2398 GCF_049316945.1 Propionivibrio sp.
AGTTATTCCTTGATTTGTTCGATTCCAACGTTGCGGCCAATGCGTTTGACGCCAACGTCCTTGGCTCTGCCCACCTTGGATCGCTTGACCTGGTGCGCAAGTCGGTCAATATGGATGGTCTTGCGCTACTCCAAGGCGACCGGGAAGAAGCGGCAACGCGCTACCTTTACCGGGCGTGGAAATCAACAGACGTTCAAGGGCGTGGCCTGCACTTCCTGCGCACTTATCTGCAAATGATGTTCCCGAACCTTTGTGAGGTGGAGCAACTCTGGCAGGATAAATCACAACCCTACCCAACGGCTCTTTTTACTGGAAAGCCCAGGGTTAGCTTCTGGCTTTACGCGCTTGGCGAGCCTGGTTTAAAGCTAAACGGAAGATGGAAGGTCGGCGGGCAACGACCAGTAGAAGATTTTGCAACGGAATCCAGCAGATTTCCTGATCTGTCCGGAATGTTCCTCACCAGCAGAATAGAGATCGCTCTTGACTTCAGCGTTCAGGTCACCTCGGTAGCCAGTCTGATGCACATCATCCGGTCGGTCATCCCGGCCCGGCTGTTGCCGTTGTTCAGGTTCATGCTGCGCTTTATGCTGTATGTCCAGGCGAGGCTGTCCGCACAGCTCTTAATGGAAAAAAAGACGCGTATCCGCTACCCATGGTGCGGTCTTGTCATCAGTGATTCCGACGATATTCGCTGGTCGCTCGGAAGAGACGGGGCGCTGGTAACCCTTCCTCTTCCATTCGGAACGTTCAAGGTTGGCGAAAAGCGCGGCGGCATGTCCGTTTGGCGTCTAAGGAATTGTCGCGTATCGAGTTCGTCAACCCTGCAAAAAACGGCGTCAGCCAGCGTTTACCGACTGCCAAAACTTTCCGAGACAGGCCGTCGCCTTGATAGCACCTGGAAGGTCGGTGGATACGGCGCAGACACGGACAGTTCCGCAAATATTTACATTTCCGCGCGCATGGATAGTCCGCAAGACTTGATTGTCACGCACCATGAATACGCCCGAATGGACTATCCGGCAACGCCTTCGAAGCTGGCCAGTTTCGCTCGACTTTCCGGGTGGCGACGGCTTGATGGGCAATGGGGTATTGGAGCAACGGCTTCACGTCGCCCGTTCGGGTTTTCATTGCGCCGAAACTCGGCCATTGAGGTTGATTCGTCTGCTGTTTTTTATTCGTCCAGCGACACCTTTGTAACACCAGAGCGGCTTACCCGCGTCACCTCAACAAAACTGGCGCCGGTCACCAGGAAGGTAGACGGAGGATGGGCGATTGGGGCTGAAAACAAGATTGGCAGATTCCATATCGACGGACGCCGGCTAAGGGCAAGGAAAATGACAATCTGCCCGAGGATTGGCGGATTCAAGGTTGCTTACGAGTACCCGGATATTGTTTTCGACCAAAATTCATCACGAACGCTGACGCTTAACGGTAGCTGGCGAATTGGCGGCCCGGCTGCGCCGATGTTCTCCTTCCGTTCGATAAGGAGTTAACGGAAAACGGGGCCGATAGCCGCCTCCTGCTGTGCAAAACTATGCTGCATTAACCAACAGGAGGTTTAAGCATGGCTGAAGCGATCACCGTCGATGCGTACAGAAAGCGATTGGCCAAGCATATGGCCGATAACAGCACGCTTGCGCCGATTTTCTACATGGCGTTCGGCGACGGAGGCCATAACGCAGACCAGACGCCAAAATCACCCTCGGCGACGGCTACTTCCCTTGCGCACGAAGTATTGCGGAAGCCGCTCGCCTCAATAACCCAGGAAGATTTGTTTTCAACGACCGGAAAAGGATCTGTTGAGGCCAACGAGCTTATCGGTTCGGCCATTTCAGAGGCGGCTTTGCTTGACTCTTCCGGCTTGCTTATTGGCCTGAAAACCTTCGCTCCCAAGCATAAGGAATCCGATGAACGCTACGAAATCAGCATCAAGCTACGCTTCTGAAAGGAGTGAATAATGGCACTTGCACATACCAGTATTACCCAGATTCCCAACAACGAGCCGGATGCTATACCTTCGTTGTGGAATACGCGCTACGTCGAGATTGACGATAACTTCTCCGGTATCGACTCAAGGATTTCGACAAACGAGGCCGAGATCAATACCGCCAGAGGCAGCAAAGGAAGCCTTGGCTTACGCCTTGATGACATGACGGCCAATATTTCGGTAACGTCTGTCGATATGCAAAACATGAGCGTGGCATCGATCATGTTCGCTATCGATCAAGCCGCCCTCGCCAACCGAAGCATCAATGTGCTGCGCAAGCAAGCGCAACAGGAAGGCGAATTTACTATCCTGAACAAGGGCATCAAATCCGGCTGCGTGGCGACAAAATCAACAAATGCCGCGCGTAACTTGAGCTTGTCTGCCGGGGCGTGTTTCGCCAACGGTCGCTTG
>NZ_JBMOJE010000319.1:0-2395 GCF_049316945.1 Propionivibrio sp.
AACACGCCCCGGCAGACAAGCTCAAGTTACGCGCGGCAGTTGTTGATTTTGTCGCCACGCAGCCGGATTTGATGCCCTTGTTCAGGATGGTAAATTCGCCTTCCTGTTGCGCTTGCTTGCGCAGCACATTTATTCCCCGGTTAGCCAGGGCGGCTTGCTCAAGTGCGTATTTCAAGGTGGCAAACGACATGTCCTGCATGCTGACCGACGTTGTCGCAATATTTCCCTCCATTTCAACAAGGCGCAATCCAAGGCTTCCCTTGCTGCCTCTGGCGGTATCAATCTCGCCCTCTCTTGCCGAAACCCGTGAGTCAATACTGGCGAAATTCTCGTCAATCTCGACGTAGCGTGTATTCCACAAGGCCGGGATGGCATCCGGCTCATTGTTGGGAATCGGGGTAATGCTGGTATGTGCAAGTGCCATTATTCACTCCTTTCAGAAGCGTAGCTTGATGCTGATTTCGTAACGTTCATCGGATTCCTTATGCTTCGGAGCGAAGGTTTTCAGGCCGACAATCTGCCCTGCTGAATCGATCAATGCCGCCTCGGAAAGGCTTGCGCCAATCAGTTCGACGGCCTCAATGGTTCCCTTTCCGGTAACCGAATACAGGTCTTCCTGGATGATTGACGCCAGAGGCTTCCTGAGAACTTCGTGATTGAGCGCTGTAGCGGAAGCTGATGGAGGCTTTGGCGTCATGTCCGGGTTGTGCCCGCCGTCGCCAAAGGCCATGTACGCAATAGGCAAAATAACCGGGCCACCCGCCATGCACGCGGCGATCTTCTGGCGATAGGCATTTACTGTTATGGCTTCAGCCATTGCTTGATGCTCCTTAAATGTTTGATTTCGCACATTCTGATTTGATTATTTGGTGCGATTCCTGCTGTTTTCCGTTTTCTTAAGCTGTCTTTGTCACGGTCAAGGAAAATTCAGGCGCTGCTGACCCGCCAATCCTCCACGCCCCGCCAAGCTTTAGCCGTCGGCCTGGTCCGCGCTCGTAAACCATAGGGGCGTCAATGTCTTGAGCTAAAACGAATCGCCCAATGCGTGGGCACTCAACAATCTTCATAGCGCGCAGTCGTCTACCATCAAGACGGAACCGGCCAACCTTGTTTTCTGCGCCGATATGCCAGCGGCCATCAAGCCTCCTTGGCACTGGTGAAAGTTTTGTAGCGACAGGCCTGACCAGTCTCTCCGGGGTAGCATAGGCGTCAGAAAACGATGCGATAAGCGCAGACGACTCGGTAAGGATTGATTCGTCGCGCTGGATGGAAAATCCAAACGGACGCAGCGCATCGGCCTGCCCTACCGACCACTGGCCATCCAGTCGCCGCCATGATGACAACCTTGTTTTTTTTCCACCAAGCCGCGCCGGGGTTGCCGGGTACCTGATACTCATGCGCTCGTGGTAGGTGACTATCACGTCTATCGGCGCCACAACATCACATTCTGACGTGATGAGTGCATGGCTGACAGCGTCAAGCGCACTACCACCAACCTGCCAGGTACCATCAAGCCGGCGATCAATTTCCGCCAGCTTCGGCAACCGGTAAATAGGAACAGCCGATTCGCTGGAAATCAATGCGCTACTGGTGACCCGGCAATGTTTCAACTTCCATAACGACATTCCGCCGCGCTGCTCGCCGATCTTGAACGATCCAAAAGGAAGAGGCAGGGTTACGTACTTCCCATCGCGCCCGATAGACCATCTAACGTCGCTTGAATCGCTGACAACCAGGCCGCACCATGGGTAGCGCATGCGGGAATGCTTCTGCAGTAGTAACGTCCCGGAAAGAAGTGACTGGACATACGGTGAAAAATTCAGCAGGAACCTGAACAAGGGTAAAAGCCTTGCCGGAATAACCGATCGGATAATATGCGTCAAACTCGCAATGGATCGCACGTTGACGCTGAAATCAAGCGATATTTCAATCCGGCTGGTAAGGTACATGGACTCCGTGTTTATCGGTCGATCCGTAAGGCTTTCCGCTGTGCTGGTAATCCGCTTTCCAACTCCCCACGCCCCATTGATCTTTAAATCAGGTTCTCCGATCTGGTGAATCCACCGTGCATACTGTGGTGTTGCGCTATACAACCCGGATGGATACGGCATCGACTTGTAATGCCAGAGCTGATCAACAGCGCAAAGGTTCGGGAACATCATTTGCAAATAGGTGCGAAGAAAGTGCATTCCGCGCCCTTGCACATCGCCGGATTTCCATGCCCGGTAAAGGTAGCGAGTTGCTGATTCTTCGCGGTCTCCCTGCAGGATAGCCAGTCCATCCCTATTGACCGACTTACGTACCAGGTCAAACGAACCTAAGTGGGCTGATCCAAGGACATTGGCGTCAAACGCATTGGCCGCAACGTTGGAATCGAACAAATCAAGGAATAACT
>NZ_JBMOJE010000320.1:0-2378 GCF_049316945.1 Propionivibrio sp.
TGGTGCCGCTCTTGTTCAGGTCAATCACGACTTGTGCCGCCCCAACCATATCGGGCTGCGTAGTCATCACAAAAATGCCTGCACCGACATTCGGATCGGCCATCATTTGACTCAGTACCTGATACAACCATTGCGGGTCCCGCATCCGGTCGGATGCCGGTACCGCGCCAAGGTCAAAGGGCAGGTGGGCAACGCTTTGCGGCACCAGTGGCGCCAGCTTTTCAACGGTCGCATCAGACAGAGTGGCCACTTGCAGTCCCGCTTCGCCGATCAGATCTGATGCCACTGCACCACCGCCACCTGAGCCGGAAAATACAGCAATCTGCTTGCAACTCGGTGCAGCCAGCGTCGCCCAGGCGGCGGCCTGGGTTACGAGTTCCAAATAGTCATCTACCAGCACAGCTCCCTCGTAACGTACCGCCGCCTCAAACGCTTGGTAGGGACCCGCCATACTCGCTGTATGTGACTGCACGGCACGCCGTCCAGAGTCAGTTCTGCCTGCTTTCACCAGCAGCACTGGCTTGCCCACGGAACGCGCGCTGCGCAGCAATTCGAGAAAACGCTGAGGGTTCTTCAGCCCTTCAACGTACAGGGAAATCACATGCGTGTGGCGATCGGCGACTGCGTACTCCAGGAAGTCGCAGACCTCCAGATCGGCCTGGTTGCCCAAAGACACGCAAAGGCTAAAACCCGAACCCAGGTCGTAGGCCCTGGCCAGCATGGCCCCGGCCAGCGCCCCGCTCTGGCTAATCAGGGCGATATTGCCCTTGATGAGGGTCGCGTTTCGCATCAACGCCTGTGAGTTGAGCAGACACAGATTGGCATGGCTATGGAAATAGCCCATGCAGTTCGGACCGATGATCCGTATGCCGGCGCTGCGCGCAATCTGCATCAGCGCGTCTTGCAATTGTTGACCGGCGGCGCCGGATTCTGCAAACTGCGAGGTGACCATCAGGATCGCCTTGACCCCAGCCTTGGCGCAATCATGGAGGGCGTCAATGGCGCGTTCGTGCGGAACTGCAAACAAAGCTACATCAACCACCTGTCCAATGGCTGTTACCGACGCGAAGGCGGGGATGCCCTGGACCCGGTCGCTGCGTGGATTGACAGGGTAGATAGAGCCGGAAAAACCAAATTTCTGCAGCAGAGCCAGCATGCTGCCACCCCATTTGGAGAGATCATCGGATGCACCGAGAATCGCTATCGACCTGGGATTGAGGATGTCTTCGATACTGGTTGTCATGGCAAGTATCCGTCTATTCCGTCTTGATATTCAGATCCTTGATGACCTTGCCGTAAACGCTGTAATCGTTCTCCCAGACTTTGCGGAAGTCCTTGGGGCCAAGGAAGGCCGCAGAGATCGCGAAGGGCCGCATTCTGGTCGCCACATCCGGATGCTTGAGGGCCTTTTCAAATTCTGTGGCGAGTTTGTCAACGATCTCTGGTGGCGTCCCCTTGGGCGCAAAGGCACCGAACCAGGTGCCCTCACGATTGACCTGTGGCACAGGCAATTCGCCTACCGCAGGCACATCCGGAAAATCGTCCAGGCGCTTGTCTCCAAAGACACCAAGCAACTTGGCCTTGCCCTGCTTGACATACTGAAGCATGGTCACATCGGCCACCATGTCCAGTCGGTTCGCCAGCAAGTCACTGACCATGTCGGCAGCACCCTTGTACGGGATGTGCGTCATTTGAATGCCCCAGCCACGTTGCAGCGTCTCTCCGTTCAAATGCCCCTGTGACCCGACTCCGGATGTTGCGTAGTTGATCTTGCCCGGGTGTGCCTTGGCGTAGGCGATGAATTCCTGCACATTGTTGGCTGGGACCTGGGTGCCGACAACCAGCACGCCCTTGAATTCACTCAGACGTGCAACCGGAATCAGATCCTTCTCTGTGTCGTAGGGAAGCTTTCTCAGGTGTGGGGTGATGGACATAATGCCAGTCGGAACTACGAGTAGCGTGTAGCCGTCAGGTGCTGCCGTCGCCGCCGCCTGCGCCGCAATGGCACCACCTGCGCCGGTTCGGTTATCAATCAGGAACGGTTGCCCTGTCGAGAGTTGCATGTTCTGCGCCAGAACCCGCATCACAACCTCCATGCCGCCGCCAGGTGAAAACGGGTAGACGATTCGCACCGGCTTGGACGGATAGGGGTCGGCAGCATGTGCGGTTCCGAAACAGAGGCTTGCGATTGACGCAGCGAGGAGGGCGGAAAACGCCGTTTTGAGCGAGTTCAAGAGCTTGGATTTCATGCTAAGACTTTCGGTTGCAGGAGTACGTGGAATGTGGCTCATGGTACGTGGGTCGGCCAGGATCGCCAACAAACAATTTTGTCTATCGATATGCAATTGTGCAAGAGGGGAAACTGGCATGACTGAAAT
>NZ_JBMOJE010000321.1:0-2377 GCF_049316945.1 Propionivibrio sp.
CCACCAGACATAGAAAGCCCAACTGTTGGGCTTTTTTCCGCCTAAAAACTCAATGGTGACGCGCACTTACGGCGTTTGCCTTGTGACTTTTCTGCTATTAAAACCCCACGTTTTTGACCGAAATCCCTCTGTTTTCTCTCTCTGTTCTCAGTGACCCTCGTGACTTTTCAAAAGGCCACATTCAATAAAATCAAGGACTTACGCGGTGGTGGTTTCCAAAGTGTTCTGGTAGGTCTGAGCGACTGAGAACGAAGAATGCCTTTTCCTGGCGCAGTCCGTCGCCGCTTTCATGCCATGAACGGCGACAGGCATGCGGTACGATTCTCAAAGTTTGCATCGCAGCTTGCGCAAACTGACATCAAATCCACCCGATTGCAATGAAATTGGCCCAAACGGGAGGGACGAGGCTACGCTCGTCCGCCTCGGGTGGGTGTGGGTCGATGAGTTGGATGGGTGAAACAGTGGACGGAATTCGGCCAATTTCATTGCAATCGGGTGATCAGCCTTTTTTCAAAACCCGGAGCACTGAACATGAACATCAATAAAGCAGTAGATAAAGCCTACGAAACCAAATCGTTGAAGGAAATCGCAGATGCGCCGGTCGATGCACTTGAGGGCGTATCGGCAGGCGATGCTGAGTTGCTGGCGAAGGCCTTCGGAATCAAGACAATCCGTGATCTTGGTAGCAACAAATTCTTCTTGGTGGCTCAAGCCATCTCTGCGCTTGCAGCAAAAGAAGAGTGATTCATTCGTCTTGTCAAGGCGAGCACACTCGCACAAGGTGATCTGACAACGGAATCGGGAAGCTGAACATGAAACCCTTTGATGCGGTGCGCATTGTTCGGCTTACCAAATCGCCTGAGAAATACGACGACTGGGGTTGGAATACTCAACCAGTGGCGGTCGGCGACACAGACGCTTTGGTGGACGAGCTTCAAGTTGAAGGTGTAGCCGATGGATACGTGGTCGAGAATGTGGCAACCGACGGAACGACTGTCAGGCTCTCGATATTTCACGAAGACGAAATCGAACAAATTCACCCGGCTGAGCCATGACGACCAGAAGTCGCGGTCGCTGCCTTCGAGATGTCAAGTCAAATCTAAATCGTCTTTACGACTCGCCCGGCGAAATGGACGCATTTCGGGCCACGATCTGGTTTCGCCCTTGAAGCTTGGCCTGATACAAGAGCGCGTCCGCCAGTTTGACCACATCCAATGCTGATTGAGCGGCAGTTGAATCTACCGTTATGACACCCTGGCTCACTGTCACATGTGGCGCGACACTTGATGCCGGATGCATGATGGCCAGCCAGTTGATGCCGTCTTCAATGCGCTGAGCCAGCTCGGTGGCACCCGATAAATCGGTATTTGGAAGGATGATGCCAAATTCTTCGCCGCCGTAACGCGCAGCTAGATCTGTTGTTCGACTTACGATGGTGTTGATCAGATCACCCACTTGCCTCAAGCAGGCATCTCCAGCCGGGTGCCCCAGCGCGTCATTGAAGTGCTTGAAATGGTCGATGTCCAGCATGATCAGGGAAAGTGGCTCACCGCAGCGGCGCATACGCGCAAACTCGAGGTCGATTGCTGCGTCAAACCGCCGCCGGTTTGACAATCCAGTCAGTCCGTCTGTGAGGGAGTCGGTACGTGCCTGATCGCGCTCGTGTTCACGTTGCAGAAGGAGAGATTGGGTAGCTTGCAATGCATTGCCGACGGCGATGGCCTCGGTCAAATTCAGTTCGGGAATCGACAGTGGTTCTCCCCGCCCAAGCGCAAGTGCTGGCGCGACGAGCGCCTGAATCGGATCGGCGATGCCGCGCCCAATCCACGTGGCCAGCAGCAGACCCGCCAGCAACAAGCCGACGGCACCCGTAAGTTGTAGCCACAGGGTTTTCCATAGTTCGGTCGTCAGCATGTCATCGGACACGGCAACAGTCGCAGTCCAGCCGTAATTTGACGAGGTCTGGTAGGTCATCCAGACGTTTGCGCCATTGCCCCGGGACATACGAAGTCCGCCCTCGCGTCCGGTCTTTAGCGCGTCCATCAAAACGCCAGGGGCGTTGTGTTCCAACGAAAGATCATGTTGGACAGTGTCGGCGATCAGCTTGCCGTTGGCGTCATAAACGCTGACATGCCATCCCGCAGGAGTACTGGCAATATCAAGGACCTCACTCAGGTTAGCTGCATCCATCGACATGGACAGGAATGCGTCCACCGTATTGTTGCGCAGTACCGGGACGACCATAGCAACCAGATATTTTTTCAGCACTGGACCATAGAACATGCTGGTGATGCTGGGCCGCTTCGTTTGCAGCACATTTAACATCAGCGCGCTGTGCGGCTCTTTGGGCAAAGTTTGGCCCAATGCTCGCGAGGTG
>NZ_JBMOJE010000322.1:0-2356 GCF_049316945.1 Propionivibrio sp.
GGGCGATCGCACTGCCTGCCATTGCAATGGTCACTGGCACTGAACTCGACGCCGCACGCGCCTTCCTGGACAGCCGCCACGGGCGCCACTTTGCTGACGAGGTTCGAAACCATCTGCTCAAGGGCAAGACCCTGGCCGATGCGATCAATGCTGCGATCACGCAATGGATGACCTGGCGCACCAATCGCATGACCAACAAGAACTACGGCATCCCAAGTGGTCTGCCTTACCTGACTGGCTTTGTGATTCATTGCGGCATCATCGAAGAGACGGCAGAGTGATCACTCCGAAGGTTCAGCCAATCTCGCGCCGACAACATCGCCAGCCAGATCATCAAACGCAACGCCATCAGATTCGCGGGTGGCAAGTTTGCCAGTCCAGTCTTGCCAGCGCCGAACAATAACGTCAACGTACTTCGGGTCGAGTTCCATCAGGAACGCTTTGCGACCTGACTTTTCTGCGGCGATCAGCGTTGTGCCGGAACCGCCAAAGGAGTCCAGGACCGAGTTGCCCGGTTTGCTTGAGTTGCGAATGGCACGCTCCACCAGTTCGACGGGCTTCATGGTGTTATGTGACATGCCGATGCGCGTTTCAAACGTTGGGCTGCCCTGGACCGACAGGTTCCACACTGGCCCCGAGTAGTCTATTTTCTTGACGCTGCTTACGCTTCGCAGAACGAAGCTGTACGACTTTCTTGGTGTGGCAAGGTCGGCAGCCCCATCCGTAGGGCCATCCTTGAGCGGTGAAATACCAATGCTTGTCAGTGACTGGTTTGACGCATCCACAAGCACCGCAGGGCTTGAACCAAACACCATCTCGGAGTTCACAACCGGAGTGAATCCGCTTGTGCTCAATGTGGGAGACAAGTTGGAGGTTTGAAACGTGATTGTTTTTCTTATCGTGGTCGATGTGATGGATACAGTGTCCGTCAGGGATGGCGCCGAAGTTTCTCTCCCATACGACATCGTGTTCCATTCGCTGCCGATTTCCGTACCAGTTTCTGATGTAACCCTTTGGGGTCTGCATATTGAATCCTCCAGTACAGCCGAGGCGATCTCATCGCCAACAACGATTTGAGACGCTTCAATCCATGCCAGTTGGCCGTCTCGTTTAACGAGAAATGGGTGGTTACCGGTGGCGTCGACTGCAATCTCAACGTCTGAAACAGCAATCCTAAAAACAGGTTTTTCAATAAAGTGCGAGGACACCAATTTGACGGGGCGAAATACACCATCTGCCGCCAGCACACGATTTCCATCGACCAATGATTCAATGACTCGCCAGCCTTTATCAGTCAACACTTCCGAGCCCGGGCATAAGCAAGGATGCAAATCGTTCTTGTGCGGTTTCTTGATTTGCCAGACATCGCTCTGATCGCGGTCGCCGCACCAGTGGTGCTTGCCGCCCTCGGACCAGCCGTACAGAATGGGCTCGTACTGGCGCTGGTAATCCGAGCGCCCCATGGTGAAGGTGTTCTTGGCCCAGATGATGAAGGTTGACCATTTACCGCCGGCAGCGCGAAACGCTGCTTGCAGCACATCAAGCTCGCTCGATGACATGGCCACGTAAACGGCACCCGTGCAATTGGCCATGATGGGCGTGAGTGCAGCCAACAAGAAATCATAAAAGCCGTCGCCCAGGTTGTCGTTGAGGATGGCGCGGTCCTTGCCGCGCATCTTGTCCTTGGCGCTATTTGCATAATTGACGTTGTAGGGTGGGTCCGTAACGGTCATGTCTACCTTTTGCCCCTGCAGCAATTGCTCATAGCACCGTGCATCGGTAGCGTCCCCACACAACACACGGTGGCCATCAAGCAGCCAAACGTCGCCAGGGCGCGAGATCACGGCCTCCTGCGACTCGGGTACTTCGTCGTCACCCGTTTGGCCTGTATCGCCGCCTTCCTCGCCCTCGAACAAATCGGCGAGCGCGTCGGTATCAAAGCCGGTGAGTGACAGATCGAAATCATCATCGCGCAGCGCATCGAGTTCAACACGCAGCATCGCATCGTCCCAGCCTGCGTTTTCTGCAATTCTGTTGTCCGCGATTACCAGGGCCCGGCGTTGGGTTGGGCTCAGGTGATCCAAGACCACTACCGGAACCAATTCGAGTCCAAGTTTCTGCGAGGCAGCCCACCTTCCGTGTCCGGCTACGATGACGCCGTCGCTGCCGGCAAGAATTGGATTTGAGAATCCAAATTCCACAATCGAAGCCGCGATTTGGGCAATCTGCTCAGCCGAGTGGGTGCGTGCATTGCGTGAATATGGCAGCAGCTTGGTCGTCGGCCATTGCTCAATTTTGTTGGCCAGCCAGGATACGGTCATGGATTTACCTCTTCGGATTGACTGGACTGCGTTGC
>NZ_JBMOJE010000323.1:0-2340 GCF_049316945.1 Propionivibrio sp.
GTATGGCAATTAAGGTACTACAAGCCGGACTTGCGACCACCGTACAGGACGCCGGTCGCACGGGCTACTACCACCTGGGCATCCCTCTTTCCGGGGCGCTTGATCAGTACTCATTCCGCGCCGCCAATCTGCTGCTCGGTAACCCGGAAGATGCGGCGGCGCTCGAGATGACGATGCTCGGCCCTAAACTCGAATTCACGCAGGACGCACTGATCGCGCTGACCGGCGCCAACCTGCCAGCCAAGCTCGATGGTGTAGACATCGCCAACTACGAAGTCGTGGCCGTCAAGCCCGGTAGCGTGCTGAGCTTTGGCTACCTCAAGGATGGCGTTCGTGGCTACCTTGCAGTGGCCGGCGGCATTGACGTGCCCGTGGTGCTGGGCAGTCGTTCGACTTACATCCTGGGTGCCATGGGTGGCTTTTGTGGCAGAAAACTTCAAGCTGGTGACGTGCTGCCTGTCGGCGTCGCCACCGGGCCGTCGCACTTGGGCCGAAAGTTGCCGGAGCAATTGAAGCCGGTGTTCCCCAAGGACGTGCATGTCCGCGTGTTGCCGGGCCTGTACTTTCACTGGCTGACTGAAGCGTCGGGCAAATCTTTCTTTGACGATACCTGGCGCGTCGGCCCCGAGGCGGACCGCATCGGCTATCGCTTCAAGGGCGGTCGTGCCCTGGAATTCGCGCCGCGCGAGCGCCCCTTTGGCGCCGGCTCCGATCCCTCAAACATTGTTGATGCCGGTTATCCTGTCGGCTCGATTCAGGTACCCGGCGGGCTGGAGCCGATCATGCTGCACCGCGACGCCATCTCCGGCGGCGGCTACGCGATGATTGGCACCGTCATCAGTGCCGACATGGATCTGGTGGCCCAGTTGCAACCGAATTTCCGCACGCAATTTGTCGCAGTTGACATGGCGCAGGCCTTGGCGGCGCGCGCCCAGTCCAAACAGCGCCTGACCGATTTGCGAGCGGCACTGAAGACCTGAGTGTTTTTCGCATTCGTACAAGCAAGAGACTGGCTTGTATTCCCCACCTTCGCACTGACGCGAAGTTTTTTGACCTTGACTTATTAATTTGGAGACTAAATGAAAAAACTATTTGTACCCACCCTGATCGCAGGTGTCTTGTTGTCTGCTTCTCTGGCAGCACAGGCCGCCAACTGGTACCCGTACGCAGCAGAGCAGACAGAACCCGCGTTCTCCGATACTGGAGCGAAAAAGCCGGTTAACTACAGTCCGCTGCCCAAAGCATCGAAGAAGTGGAAGCTGTGCGTTTCATTCCCGCACATGAAGGACGCCTACTGGCTGGGTGTTGACTATGGTGTGGTTGAAGAAGCCAAGCGTCTTGGCGTCTCAGCCCAGGTGCTTGAAGCGGGTGGTTACACCAATTTGAACAAGCAGATTTCACAGATTGAAGACTGCGTCGCCGGCGGCGGCCAAGCCGTGGTCATCGGCGGTATTTCTGCCGACGGGCTGGTCAACTTGGTCAAGTCGCTCAGGGCGAAAAATATCCCGGTTGTTGATTTGGTGAACGGCATCAACTCTGCAGAGTTGACCGCCAAGTCGCTCGTGTCCTTCTACACGATGGGGCAGGAAGCGGGTGCCTACCTTGCCAAGAAGCATCCGGCAGGTGGTGCCAAGGCCGTGGTCGCATGGTTCCCCGGACCAGCGGGTGCGGGCTGGGTCGAGGCCGCCAACAAAGGCTTTGCAGAAGCGGTCAAAGGCAGTTCGCTCGAAGTAATGGCGCCGATGTACGGAGACACGGGCAAAGAGGCGCAGGCCAAACTGGTTGAGGACGCGCTGCAGTCCAACCCGGCTATTCGCTACATCGCCGGCACCGCCGTCACGGCGGAAGTGAGCCAGGGCATTGTGCGCGCTCGCAATTTGAAGGACAAGGTGCAGCTGGTGTCGTTTTACCTGACCCCGGACGTCTATGCCGGTATTGAAAAGGGCACGATCATGGCATCACCCGCCGACGCTATGGTGATTCAGGGGCGCATGTCCATCGACCAGGCGGTGCGTGCACTGGAAGGCAAAGACCTGATCAAACACGTGGGCCCGAAGATTGTCACGATCGACAAGACAAACCTGAAGCAGATTCGTCGCGACGACGTACTTCCACCCGCAGCATTCAAGCCGCTATTTGAAGTCAAATGATGAGAGCCTGCGGTTTGGGCAAGCTAGCTTTAGAGATTGTTTTTGCATCAAGATCAAGAGCGACCTTGTCCAGGCAGCAGGTTGATTCAAGATGAGCGATGTGCTGTTGTCCATCGAAGGTCTGTCAAAAGAGTTTCCCGGTGTGCGTGCGTTGGATGGCGTGGATTTTGAGTTGCTTGCCGGAGAGGTC
>NZ_JBMOJE010000324.1:0-2323 GCF_049316945.1 Propionivibrio sp.
CACAATAACCCTACAGTGGCCGTCAAGTTTTCGTGGATTAGGGCTTACTCCCCCACAATCGAATTTATTTCGGGCGAGACGGGAATGGGATGGCGCAACGAAAGAAATTTTGGGTGGAATCTGCGCAAACAGTTGTTCCGTGGACGTGGTGGCCATATGAAGAGGTCGGTGAAAACAGAGAAGCGACACGTGAAGCAAAGGAGTTGCTGGGGGAGTCAAGCATTGGAATATTTTCGACCCCAAAACCTGAACGTCTTCTTCAGCGAATCCTTCAACTTGCCACCAACCCCGGCGACCTTGTCCTCGACAGCTTCCTCGGCAGTGGAACGACAGCGGCGGTCGCCCACAAAATGGGCCGCCGCTGGATTGGCATCGAAATGGGCGAGCACGCCAAGACCCACTGCTTGCCACGCCTTGAAAAAGTGATCGCAGGAGAACAAGGCGGCATAAGCGCTAGCGTCGGTTGGGCAGGTGGCGGAGGGTTCCGCTTTCACACTCTGGGCGACCCGGTATTCGATGCCGACGGCGGCATTCACCCGGCTGTTCGCTTTGGGGCGTTGGCTGCCTACATCTGGCACTTCGAGACCGGCGAACCGGCACGACAAACCTTTGATTCGCCATTGCTGGGCGTGCATGAAGGCACTGCCTACGTGTTGCTTTACAACGGCATTCTGGGTGACCGCCGACCGACCGGCGGCAATGTGCTGACCGCCAGCGTGCTGGCACATTTGGACACTCTGTTTTCCCACACCGGGCCGCGCGTGATCTATGGTGAAACCACGCGCCTGGGCGAGGCTCGCTTGCGTGAGGCGGGTATCACGTTCAATCAAATCCCCTACGACATCAAGGCGCGTTGACCATGTTTGCCCTCAAAGACTACCAACAAAAGGCACTGACAGCGCTCGACGCCTTCTTTTTCAAGTTGCGCACGTCTGACCTCGATGCTGCATGGCGTACCTGTGCCCCACTGCACGACAAAAGCGGCCAGAGTTGGCAGGCCAAATATGATCCGGCGGCGCTGGGCGATGTGCCAGCCGTGTGTGTGCGTATTCCCACTGGCGGCGGCAAGACCTTTCTGGCAGCGCACGCTGTCGCCCTTGTGGGCAAGACGCTGCTGGATGCTGCTGCACCTGTGGCTTTGTGGCTGGTGCCGTCGGATGCCATTCGTAGCCAGACGCTGACCGCTTTGACCACGCCGCGCAACCCGTGCTGCGAGGCATTGACGCAGCATTTTGGTGAACGTGTTCGGGTTTGCGCGTTGGATGATCTGGCGACTGTGGGGCCGCAGGAAGTGGGCAGTTCAGCCATTGTCATCGTAGCCACGATCCAGTCTTTCAACGTCAAGGACAAGACAATTCGCACGGTGTATTCGTTTGATGAATCGCTGGCCCCGCATTTTCAGGCGCTGACCCCGCAACAGGAAAACCGACTTGACCGGGTGCTGGAGGCTGACATTGCGGCACAACCGTATTTGACCGTTGCAGATTTAGGCCGGGTTAAAGCATCGCTGGCCAATTGGTTGACGCTGCACCAGCCGATCGTCATCGTGGACGAGGCGCACAACAACCGCACTGAACAGGCGTTTCGCACGCTGCGCGAGTTGCATCCGGCCTGCCTGATCGAGCTGACGGCGACACCCATGCCAGACAGCAATGTGATTTTTCATGTGGGAGCGCAGGCACTGGCCAATGAGGAAATGATCAAGCTGCCCATCGTGTTGATGGAGCATAAAACCGGCTGGAAAGATGCCGTTCGTGATGCCGTCCTGACCCGTGACCGGCTGGAAATCTTCGCGGCGAAGGAGGCCGATTACATCCGCCCGGTTCTGCTGTTTCAGGCAGAGGATGTCAATGGTGAAGCGAATGTGGCAACGCTGCTGGCACACTTGACCAGTGCAGACGGCGAAAAGCTGAACCGCAAACAAATAGCAGTGGCCACGGGTGAGCAAAAGGAGCTTGACGGCATTGTTTTGTCAGAGCCGACCTGTGCGATTCGTTTCGTCATCACCGTCAAGGCGCTGAAGGAAGGCTGGGACTGTCCGTTTGCCTATGTGCTGTGCAGCTTGCAGGATATGAAAAGCGGCAAAGATGTGGAGCAGTTGCTTGGTCGCGTGCTGCGAATGCCCTACGCACGACAACGCCAGCAAGCGGAGTTGGGCAAGTCCTATGCGCATGTGGTGTCGATAACGACCGCCCGCGCTGCTGATGCGCTGGTTGACCGGCTGGTCAACAACATGGGGTTTGAGCGCTACGAGGCGCAAGCGGCCATTACGGGGGAGTAAGCCCTAATCCACGAAAACTTGACGGCCACTGTAGGGTTATTG
>NZ_JBMOJE010000325.1:0-2309 GCF_049316945.1 Propionivibrio sp.
TCCATCCTAAACTTTCCGGCGCTCAACCTACGTGAGGCGCATGAGCGACCTGAGGGCATGGAAGAAGCTGCCGTGATGCTGGTGGGCTTTGAGGTAGAACGCGTGCGCCAAGGGCTGGGTATTTTGGCTAAGCAACCGCGTGGTGCAGACCGCACCAACCCGCACGGCATTCATCCGGTTTCAGACTACAGCATGCCAAATGTGTCTGACAAGGTGCTGCGCATCATCCACAGTTATACCGATTACGTAAATCGTGTGGTGTGGAAGAAGTATTAGCCCCGTGACCAAACGAGTATTGCTGCTGACACAGTGGTTTGACCCCGAGCCTACGTTCAAAGGCCAGGTATTTGCTCGCGAATTAAAGCGCCAGGGTTTTGACGTGGAGGTGTTGACCGGCTTTCCAAATTACCCTGGCGGCAAGGTTTATCCCGGCTACAAGATCAAATGGTTGCAGCGCGAAATTGTGGATGGCGTGCACATTACCCGCGTGGCGCTGTACCCCAACCACGACCAATCCGCCATTAAACGGGTATTGAATTACGCCAGCTTCGCAGCATCAGCCTTGTTTTATGGGCTGTTTATGGCAAAGCGCGCCGATGTTATTTATGCCTACCAACCGCCGCTTACTGTGGGCTTAAGTGCTGCGTTTATGCGGTTTTTCAGGGGCATCCCGGTCGTGCTCGACATTCAGGACATGTGGCCTGACACCCTGCGTGCAACCGGAATGGTCAAAAACCCAAAGACCTTGAACCGGGTTGCAGCAGTTTGTAGCTGGGTTTACCGCCATGTCGACCGGGTTGTAGTGCTCTCGCCGGGTTTTAAGCGATTATTGGTGGAGCGTGGTGTACTTTCTGAAAAATTGGAAGTGATCTACAACTGGGCCGACGAAAAGGCATTGGAAACGCCATCTGGGCAATTGCCCTCGGCGTTTCCGGGGTCGGACAAGTTTCGCATTGTGTTTGCAGGCAACATGGGTAAAGCGCAAGCCTTGGATGCTGTGCTGGATGCTGCCACGGTGCTGCAAACCCGGGCTTCACAAGTTTGTTTCGTCATGATTGGCGGCGGTGTAGAAGTGGATCGGCTAAAAGCTCGCGCTACAGAGTTAAAGCTGAACAACATTGTTTTTGTGCCGCCAGTGCCCATGGCTGAAGTGGGCACCCTGCTGCACGCTGCCGACGTCTTGTTGGTGCATTTACGCAAAGACCCACTATTTCAAATCACTATTCCTTCTAAAACACAGGCGTACATGGCGGTTGGTAAACCTTTGTTGATGGCAGTGGACGGCGACGCAGCCGATCTGGTGTTGCAGTCAGGTGGTGGTTTGGTGGCCGAGTCGGAAAATTCTGAATCTTTGGTATTGGCAATTGAAGCCCTTCAACAGCTCAGTAACGATGAGCGCCAGGCAATGGGGGCAAGGGCGCAATCCTTTTACCGGGATTACTTGTCTCTGCCCGTTGGAGTCGGCAAGTTTGCCAGGATTTTCAATGACATTTGAAGGATGAAGATGAGTTCGCATCAAAGTGCCTTTCCACACATCGTGGACTTCATTCGGAAAATATATGGTGGGGATTCTGTTACTCTGCACCGCCCCGTCTTTGAAGGTAACGAAAAACAGTACCTGAGTGACTGCATTGACTCTAACTTTGTGTCATCAGTGGGTGCCAAGGTTACCGAATTTGAGCAACAGATTGCCGCTTTTACCGGCGCCAAATATGCGGTAGCCACGGTTAACGGCACAGCGGCGCTGCATGTGGCTTTGCAACTGGTGGGGGTAGAGCGCGATGACGAAGTGATTACGCAGGCCCTGACCTTCATCGCTACTTGCAATGCGCTCAGTTATGCCGGCGCGCACCCGGTGTTTGTGGACGTAGATCGCGACACATGGGGCTTGAGTCCTGCAGCACTACGGCAGTTTTTGGCGAGCCACGCCGAGATACGTCACGGTCGCGCTTTTAATAAGTCAACAGGTCGGCGCCTGACCGCGTGTGTGCCCATGCACACGTTTGGCCTCCCTTGCCGCATCGAAGAAATCGTCAGTATCTGCGAAGAATGCGGCATTGCGGTCGTAGAAGACGCGGCAGAATCGCTGGGCAGCTATGTGGGCACGCGCCACACAGGCACCTATGGTAAATTGGCCACGCTCAGCTTCAACGGAAACAAAGTTATCACCACGGGTGGTGGCGGCATGATCATCACCGATGATGCCGCACTGGCCGCCCATGCCAAACATCTGACAACCACCGCCAAGGTTCCGCACCCGTTTGAGTTTGTGCACGACGAGGTCGGCTACAACTACCGCTTGCCCAACC
>NZ_JBMOJE010000326.1:0-2298 GCF_049316945.1 Propionivibrio sp.
TCCGGTTCAGCCGGGGGACCGATCAGACCGAGACGCCGAAGTTCAAGAAGTGGTTTGGGGATTGGGAAGCTGCTGCTTCCGCAAAAGCACTTGTCGATGGTGAGCCTGTTTCAATTTTGACTGGCAATGAGGTTAGCGCCGTCATCGGGACGGATAACGCTTCAATCACTCAAATGCGAGACGATGCGCGAGAGTGGGGCAAAGCCAACATTACCGGATTCCACACCAACACCAGAACAAATATCACGGTTGAAATCCGCGCGCACGGCATAAAGGAAGCCGTGAGTCATGGCAGTGGTCCTGATAAGTTGCGCGCGTTGGCTGCAATCCCAGAGCTAATTCAAAATGGCGTGGTGGTGTTCGACGGGAAAAATCCTAAAAACGCAGAGCAACGGTTGGTTGCTATTGCGGCAAAAGTGCGAATCAAAGGCGAGGATTTTGTGGTTACAGCCGGAATGCGTGAGGATTCAAACGGTAGGCTGTTTTACGACCACGAACTGATGGAAATTGAAAGTGCCGGTAGGCTTTCATCGGAACCGGGCCTCACACAAGGTAAGAACACCGCACCTCCGGCACACCTCAATGATATAACAAGACGCTTCATAGTGCAAACGGGCGATGGCGTCTCAAAAGTCGTTGACGAGAACGGCGAGCCGCTGGTGGTGTACCACGGCACTACATCTGATTTTGCTGAATTTAACGGACACGCCTTTTTTACTACGAGTCCAGATACGGCTGGAACTTTTGCCAAAGTTGATGGCGGCAACGTCCGACCGGTCTACCTATCTTTGCAAAATCCCGCCAGGCTGGACATGCTGCCGCCAAATACGCCATCAGCAATAGCAAGGCGCATTCGGTCCTTGCAAAATCAAGGTTATGACGGCGCGATAGTTAACTATGGCGTTGACGGGAAGCCGATGTATATCGCGTTCTACTCAACCCAAATCAAATCCGCCATCGGCAACAACGGCGACTTCGACGCCACCAACCCAGACATTCGCTTCAGCCGTGGCCCGGTGGCCGCCGCCCGCGATACCCTGGCCGCAGCGCGTGAGCTCAACCTGGCCGCTGGCTACCAACAGCGCGGCAAGACATGCTGTCGTTCGTACTCAGAGGCCACAGCATCGATCAGTTCGACTATGCGTATTCGGAGCAAAATGCGGAGGGTTGGAATCCCGATGATTTTGACGCCAGCATCAAGGCATTGGTCGAAGCTGAAGTGAGAAAGGTGCAGCAGCGTGTCCCAAGATTTGAAAACCTCAGAATATCGCCTGAATCCGGCGCTGTTTACTACAGCAACGGCGCCTTACTGGAGCCCGCAAGCGAAGGCGCTGGCCGAGAAGTACCCGTGGATGGCCGATCTGTTGGCAGTGAATCGGGAGCAAGCGGCGCTGACAATTTCGCGGACTTTGGGGAAAGACTTGTTTCATGGTCGGATGCTGCACGACGATCTGACCGGGGTTCACAAGGCGATGTCCTACGAGGAACCGGAGAAGGTCAGTCCGTTCGCAATGGAGCCAGCGTTCAGGGCCGTCCTGTCACGGATTCCCAGCTTGAAAGTTATCTCTCCAGCATTGGCGGCGGCTTTAGAACGCACGGAGTTGGAGTTGCAACGCTCAAGCGCGCACTCCTAACCCGAGAGGCTGTAGAAGGTGACACATCAGACTTTGGCGCAACGCCGGGTCTAGGCGCAGCGTTGGTCGGCATTTGCGATGCCAAGGGTGTGCCGCCGCGCTGGCGTTGGGACTCATCGCTGAGCGCACAGTTTTCAGCGCCGACAGAACTCACCGCTTCGCGTTGTTCCGATATTGGGGCGACCCAGACGATTACGCTTGCGGCATCAGTATGAACCCCTCCGGTGCAACAGAGGATGTGGGCGATCCGACTGTCGATGGCATGGTCCGCCGAGCTAAGGAGCACTGGGGCGTCGGCGCTTATTACCAACTCAACGTCATGTCCATTCGCGGTACCTACTCGTCAGACCTGACATCAACGGCGGTGTTCAACCTCCCAGAGAACGATGAGTGGATTCGGCGAATAGCGGCCAAGGCTCGGATCATCGTGGTGAGTTGGGGGAATCCTGGCCACAAGTCAGGCCGTGGACCGGCGGTGGAAACGATCTTGCGCGAAGTGTGCGACCCGGCGAAGGTTTACTGCTTCGGTAGGAACAAGAACGGGTCTCCCGTCCATCCGCTCTATCAGCGACTTGACGCGCCGCTGGCGCCATACTTTGTGCAAGCCTAATACAGTCAAACTGCGCCAACAAGTCATGTGGTTCTGAATTTCGGCTGTGCAGCG
>NZ_JBMOJE010000327.1:0-2298 GCF_049316945.1 Propionivibrio sp.
TCTTCATCCTGGTCGGCGCCCGGGTTTTCTCACTCACTTTCTACGCGGTCGATGGTCACCGTTGGGTCGAGCATCTGCTCAGTGACCTGCCCGGCGGCCAGATCGGTTTTCTGATCGTGACCAACATCCTGATTTTCCTGCTTGCCTTCTTCCTCGATTTCTTCGAGCTGTCGTTTATCGTCGTTCCGTTGCTCGGGCCGGTTGCCGACAAACTGGGCATCGACCTGATCTGGTTCGGGGTGTTGCTCGCGGTGAACATGCAGACTTCGTTCATGCATCCGCCGTTCGGTTTCGCGCTTTTCTACCTACGTTCGGTGGCACCGCCGACGATCAAGACGACGGACATTTACTGGGGCGCCATTCCCTTCGTCTGCATCCAGATCATCATGATCGGGCTGGTGATCATGTTCCCGCAGATGGTGACGTTTGGCTTGACCAAGGATGTGAAGGTCGATCTCGATTCAGTGCAGATCGAAATGCCGTCCTCGGACTACGGCGGATCTTCGACGGCGCCGGGCCAGGAAAGCACGCCGGCAAGTACGGTAACTGCGGAAGAAGCGGCCAACAAAGCGATCATGGATTCGATGAAGGGTCCGGCGAAATAAACGGTGATGAATCCGGCGTGCATGGCACGCCGGATTCGTTGGCTTTTACTGGCATGGGCTCGCAGCCCTTATGGATAGGCGATCTACAGGTGGTATGCTCGAAGAAGCACGTATTCATTGGCTCTCCTGAACTGCACGTGGTAGATGACCTGTTTGAGCGGCGTCCAGAGGTGCTTGTTGAGTATAACCTCAGCAAAGCAAACGGGAGCAAGTGCTCCCGTTTGCTTTGCTGAGAAGCCGGAAAACCGGCCTCTGATCAATCCGCGCTTATCGCTTGCTATACATGTAGTTGGCGTAAGACGCTTCGGCAACGCGGTGCCATAGGTTCTGATCGTCCATATACTTCTTGTAGTCGTCGTAAACCTTCTTGAACTCAGCGTTCGTTGCCGACGTTTCCGCATAGAGCTCCTGAGCCGCCTTGTAGCAGGCGTCCATGATTTCCTTCGGCAGTGGGCGCAGTTGCGTGCCGGAACCAACCAGTTGCTTGAGTGCCGAGGGATTCTTGGAGTCGTATTTAGCCATCATGTCGGTATGCGCTTCGGCACAGGCGTCTTGCAGAATGGCCTGGTATTCCTTTGGCAGTTCGGCAAACTTCTTGGCATTGATGTAAGCAGACAGCGTTGTCCCGCCTTCCCACCAACCCGGGTAGTAGTAGAACTTGGCGACCTTGTTGAAGCCAAGCTTGAGGTCATCGTAAGGACCGATCCATTCTGCTGCGTCAATCGTGCCTTTTTCCAGTGCCGGGTAAATATCACCGGCCGGGATCTGCTGCGGCACCACGCCAATTTTCGATACGACGGCACCGGCGTAACCACCGATGCGCATTTTCAGGCCCTTCATATCGGCAACCGTCTTCAGTTCCTTGCGGAACCAGCCAGCCATCTGGGTGCCCGAGTTGCCGCAGGGCAGGGCGACGATGTTGTACGTGGCGAAAAAGTCACCCATCAACTTGCCGCCGTTGCCATAGCGCATCCAGGAGTCGAGCTGACGCATCGTCATGCCGAAAGGAATGGCGCAGTCAAAGGCGAATGTCGGGTCTTTGCCAAAGAAGTAGAAAGAGGCGGTGTGCCCCATCTCGACCGTGTTGTCCTTGACCGCATCAAGCACGCCGGGACCCGGAACAATTTCGCCTGCAGCAAACACCTGAATCTGGAACTTGCCGCCAGTGGCCTCGGAAACGCGCTTGGCCATGTGTTCGGCGCCACCATAGATGGTGTCAAGACTCTTCGGGAAACTGGAAGCCAGGCGCCACTTGATGGTCGGGGCATTCTGGGCAATCGCGGGCAGGGCCACGGCACCGGCCGCCAGGCCGACACCAGCTTTTTTCAAAAACGAACGTCGTTCCATGTTTTATCTCCTCCTTTGGTTTAACTACAGACAGCCTACGGGTACAACGCGGTGCTATCACTTCATTCGATTTCGTTCCGCCAGCAGATCGCGCAGCGTTCGCGCTGCGGGCTTCAGTGGTGTGCGGCTGACGGTCCAGCCTGATTGCATTGGTGGCGTAAGAAACCGGAAGCGAGTTGCCAGCCAGATGAAAGCGCGATAAAGCGCCGGGCGTGAATAAAGTGCCGTCCAGCCGACCCAGATGGCGTCCATCAGCGCGCTCTTCGCCGCGCCTTGACCGACCAGCGGCGAGTGACCGGGCCGGGCGTCGTGCGTGGCCTCGCCGCGCAGGCGGACGAGCAGGTCG
>NZ_JBMOJE010000328.1:0-2288 GCF_049316945.1 Propionivibrio sp.
CAGCAAGATTTTGTGGCCATGGTGTCGCACGAGTTTCGCACGCCGCTGGCGATCATCAATACCTCGGTGCACCATGTGGCGCAAAGCCTGGATGCCTCGCAGGGCAGGAGCCTTGAGCGCTGCACCAACATCAAGGAATCGGCGCGGCGCATGAGCGACCTGATGGATGAGTACCTTTCGCTTGACCGCGTCGAGAGCACCACCCAGGCCCTGAACCTGACCCTCTGCGATATCAGCGAAGTGGTGGCCGGCGTGGTGGCCGAGTGGCCGTCCAATAGGATTGAGCTGATTGCGACGGCGGTGCCGCCAAGCTTGCAATGCGACTGGAAGTTGATGCAGGTGGCGTTGCGCAACCTGATCGGCAACGGGTTGCGCCATTCACCGCCCGACGCGCCGCTGCGCTTGTGGGTTCGCGGCCAGCCGGGGGGCGGCGTTCATATCGAGATCAACGACACCGGCAGCGGCATCCCCGATGATGAGATTGGACGGGTGTTTCAGAAATATTTTCGCGGTCGCGGCGCGCTGGGCAAAGCAGGTGCCGGGCTCGGGCTCTATCTGGTGGATCGTATTGCGCAGCTGCATGGCGGCCGGGTCAAAGTGCAGACCATGCCGGATCACGGCAGCCGATTTACTCTGATACTGCCGGGGCCGGGTTTGCCGTGATTTGTGCCCATACCAGGACTGCTGAGATCACAATCCAGGCCGGTCGATTTGATCGGGCGCTGCTTCGCCTTCCCTTGGCGGGCAGCGACCACTATTGGTGCCGAGCGGCAGCAATCTTACCTTGGAGCGGTCAGTCGGTATGCTGATGTCAAGAGACCGCTTGCAGTCTTAAAGCACTCATTCGGGAATTGAGAGCCACCGTCCCTTGATGGCCGGTTTGAGCCACGATCAAAAATTGAGCGGCAGCAAACCGAGATTCAAAACTCGGCGCCTGCGATACGGCGATCAGGAGACGGCGAGCATCCGTTCCAGCGAAATCTTCGCCAGCTTCGCTTCGTGTTCCGGCACGCTGATCTGGTTCACCACCTTGCCTTCGACCAGGTTCTCCAGCGTCCATGCCAGGTGCTGCGGATCGATGCGCTGCATGGTGGAGCACATGCAGATGGTCGAGGCCATGAACTGCACGGTCTTGCCCTCGTGCTTCACTTCCTGCGCCAGGCGCTCGACCAGGTTGAGTTCGGTGCCGACCAGCCAGCGCGTATTGGGCGGCGCGGCCTTCACCGTCTGCAGGATGGTTTCGGTGCTGCCGATGTAGTCGGACTGCTTGCACACTTCGAAGCTGCACTCGGGGTGCGAAATGACAAAGCCATCCGGATGCTGGTTCCTGAACTTGATGATGTCCTTCGGCTGGAACATCTGGTGCACCGAACAGAAGCCGTGCCAGAGGATGATCTTCGCCTTGGCGATCTGCTCGCGCGTGAGGCCGCCCTGTTCCAGGTCGGGATTCCAGATCACCATTTCGTCGAGCGGGATGCCCATCTTGTAGCCGCTCCAGCGACCGAGGTGCTGGTCGGGGAAGAACAGCACCTTCTCGCGCTGGGCGAATGACCATTCGAGGATCTTCGGCGCATTGCTTGATGTACAAACGATGCCGCCATGCGCGCCGCAGAAAGCCTTGAGGTCGGCCGCAGAATTGATGTAGGTGACGGGCGTTACTTTTTCATCGGGATCGAGCACGGCGGAGAGTTCGCGCCAGGCGCGCTCGACCTTGGCCAGGCTCGCCATGTCGGCCATGGAACAACCGGCGGCAAGATCCGGCAGGATGGAAATCTGTTCGGGGCGCGAGAGGATGTCGGCCACTTCGGCCATGAAATGCACGCCGCAGAAGACGATGTGCTTGGCCTCCGCCTGCGAGGCCAGGCGCGACAGCTTGAGCGAATCGCCGGTGATGTCGGCGTGGGCATACACGTCTGCGCGTTGGTAATGGTGGCAGAGCAGGACGACGTCCTTGCCGAGCTTCGCCTTCGCGGCGCGGATGCGCTCGGCGGCATCATTGTCGGCGAGGCTGTTGAAGCGGTCGAAGGAGATGGTGGCGGTTTGCATGGTGGTATCCGTTTTCTGCTGGAGCCGTCTTGAACTCTAAGGGCGGGCTATGAACCAAGGTTTCGTCATTCCCGCGAAAGCGGGAATCCAGCGGCGTTCGCAGACAAAAACACTGGGTTCCCGCTTTCGCGGGAACGACGGGAATTGCTTTTTCAATGTGCCTTCATGAATTCATCACTGCACTAGCTTTGGTGCCAGGGCAGGCCGCAGACGGATAGGCCATACAACCGCACGAGCCGCAG
>NZ_JBMOJE010000329.1:0-2271 GCF_049316945.1 Propionivibrio sp.
TGAGAAATCACAGGGAAAGCTTACCCTTTTTGGTTCCGGCTTGTCCGGCTTAGGGTAGCTTGACCCACACTGCGCAGTATCCGTTGGGAGAAATCTCGGTGTCACCGGCGAAGACTTTGCACCCTCCCAGATCCTTTGCGGTTTTGCCCGGGACAAACTGCAAGCAGTTCAAGCACGTCTTGTCGCCTTCCGGCGTATCCTTGTACTTCATTGCTGCGCGCACACCGGCATTCTGGGCGGCAAATGCGGTCGCCGGCAGTATGACCACTGCAATGCCAGCCAGCTTCAACAAACTGCGGCGGGATGCGTTGATTTTGTTTTCCATGTTTATCTATCCTTGTTGAGTGAAACCAATAAAAAACGAATGAGCAAACTAATAGGCGGTGACGCCTTTACCACAAAAAACAAACTACCGAGTCAAGATGGATGCAACCTGCTTCTGAAGCCCAATGAAAACTCCCACTAAACCCTGCGGCTTGTCCCCCAAGGGGATTCGCTCCGCAGCATAGGTGGGGTTTCTCGGTTCAACGACCAGAGCGCAGGGGTGTTGCCACCCAAACGGCTTGCTTTTCAGCCTGTGATCGGGACATCGACTCACCCGGCGCATTATCAATAACGTGTACCACCCGAAGACCAAGGCTTACGGCTTTTGCCTTTGCTTCCGCCGTAGTGTTGCAACAGTCAATCCAGAAGTCAGCTTTCTCTACAACCCAAATAGCGATAGGCGGCACATCCGGCCCGCACTCGCACTGAGGGCCAATACCGACGGCGACCCCTCTCGCCAGAAAACCGGCCATCTGGAGTCGTGCATCCTGAAATACTGAGGCCACGTGGGCTGCTTGAGTTGGAGTTAGGTTCATCGCTGTTTTTCCTTCTATTGCTGAACAAACCGGCCAGATTGCCGATTCTTTTGGTACTGCGCATGCGGCAACACCGTCCCGTGCATTGCTATGTAAACACCCGGTGGCAAAAGCCGCACGGCCGACAAGGCAACCCCCATATTAAAAGCCGATTCAACCGAAGAAATCTCATACGGAACCATGGATCCGGTCAGTACGACCGTCTTCCCCGATACTGCGCGTTCGATATACGCGGCAGTTTCCCCCATCGTATCGGTACCGTGCGTGACCAGTATCCTGGTCGATGACGCCGACGCAATAAATCCGGCAAGATCCGCTCGCTCTGTATCAGAAATATCCAAGCTGTCTTTTTGCAAGAACGCCGAAATGGGCACCCCCGCCAATGACACCCCCGCTGATTCCATAATCCCAGGCATAACAGAACTTCCAACATCGAGATAACCATTAATAGCGTTGTATCGCTTGTCGATCGTTCCGCCTGTTGAGATCAGATGAATATTGTTCATGCGCGGCATATCCTTCCGTCAGTCTTTATGGGTGATACGTCGCGCCGGCTTTTCGGCAGACCCACTGCGGGACATGGCGATTTCCAGCGCTGTCTCAAGGCGAATAACGCGCTCGGTCAAGCTCTCGATCTTTTGTTGCTGAGTCACCATTGACGCAGCCATCCGCTCAACCTTGTCATTCATCTTGATCACGGTCGTAACGGCATCCCAAAGTTTGTCAGTGACGCCCATCAAGCAGCCTTCCGTTCCATCTCGACTATCCGCTTGTTCGAGGCGTCGACGTAAGCCAGAGCCTTGTCAATCGCGGCATTGGCCTGCGCCGTCGTTTTGTTCATCTGGGTTATCATCCCCTCCAGAATCTGGTCGTCTTCACTGGGGCGGAACGACGCGGCAGCGCGACGCAGGAATTCGCCCATCGACAAGCCTGCCTCTTTTGCCATTTTTGCGATCCGTCCTTTTTCCGTTGCCGTCACCAGTACGGGAATGCGTTCGGTTGCGGTAGCCATTATTAATCTCCTATGAACATGGTCAGCACATGCACAGTATAAGACGGAGAAAGACCGAAAACAAGGTCTTTCCGTTAGTGGGGTATCCACGTAAATACGGTAATCGTGGTCAATATGTAGTTAAAGGTTTTTGTTAACCGGTCTTTAACAACCCATTGTCATTTTCTTGATTTATTGCTCCTTGCAACGCTCACAGCCCATTGATTTAATGCACATACCCAGAATGGATATACCGGAAAGTCGTTTTGTAGTGCCATAATCGTATTCGCGGCACGGTTTTTCTCTTGTTTTTCCGGTAACATCAGAGCATGTTCATCCGTCAAACCCGAACCAACAACAAAATAACCGGCGAGGGCTATTTCACCTTCCGCCTGGTGCGTAGCGAACGTATTGGCGGCA
>NZ_JBMOJE010000330.1:0-2254 GCF_049316945.1 Propionivibrio sp.
GCGAATTCTGGACGCTCTACGATTCGGACATGGAGTTTCCAGCCTAACCCGGAAAACGGGCGGCAAGTACCCGCTTGCCGCCAGCCACAATAGCGCCTTCTCCTAACCAATGGCGCAAGCATGTCCACACCTGATAGCTCGCCAAAACGAATTCAACCCGGCGATACGGCACGCTTCACTTTTGACAGCGAGCAATGTTCCGGCATTGCGCTATCGGTCACGCCAGAATTCCTTGTTGTCGATTCGGCCTACGGTGAAATAAATGTGCCGTGGATGGATTATCTTGGTTTCACGCCTGAGAACTATTCAGCGCCTGCGGTAGGGCCTTCGCTCCCGCCAGTGCAGCCAGTTCAGCCCATTCAACAGGTTCAACCAGTTCAGGTTATCCAGCAGATTACCCCGCCGTCCGAGAGTGACGCAGAGTCAAAGCGCGCCGGTATTGACTCCATCCTGATTCAATCCGGGTTTGATCCTGGAATCGAATACATCCGCGCAAACTACGGTGAGCACTGGAATAAACGCGATATTCAACAAATTCCTGTAGAAATTCCAGTTATTCAGCCTGATTTGTCGCCTCTAATCGAAGGTTTCCGCCTGGCTGTAGCAGAGCTTACCCAGGCGCACGCCGCGCAACTCAGCGGACTGGAATCTGCCATTACCCGGCTGGCTGAAAAAAATACCAGAACAGATGAAATTCAGACGGCGCTGATTGCCGCGCTGACCGAAGCGCGCAAGCCTGTCGAAATCAACCTGAAGCTTGAAATGCCGGAACAGCGCGCCAAGCGCTTTGTTGCCGAAAAAGACGGTGACGGGCGAATGACACTATCCGAAATCCCTTCAACCGAAGCAAAGATTCACTGACCAAACAATTCAGAATCGAACCGACATGACCGATCCAGTAAATCACATTGACCGCAGAGTAGGCGGATTAGAGCAGAGCCACACCTTCCTGAAGGAAGCGCTCGGGGGCATGTCCGGGAAGTTGGACTTGATATTAGTCCAGATCACGAAGGTCGCCGTGTTGGAGGAGAAATCCTCAGTTCAGCAAATCGACATCAACCGTGCGCACAACAAAATTTCGACTGTTGAGATTAAACACGACTTGATGATCAAGGCGCTTGAGGACAAGCACGATGATTTTGCAAAGATAGTTTTAGACTTTATTGCATTCACAAAAGGCCTGACCAAGCTTGCTTATATTCTGTGGTCGTCGCTCGGTAGCGTCGTGTTCTTGATTCTTATCAAAATCCTTTTCTTTGCCGGTAATGCCGGGTTTACCCCTTGAAGTGGGTGCTCTACGGAATCGCAATCGCATTACTCCCAGCGGTCTTGCTGGGGATTTGCTATTTCTTGGTGGCGGACTGGCTTGCTGAAAAAATGGGAAAGTTGGGTGGAAAATGAAGCGCTTTACTGACTGCCTGCAGCACGCACTGACGCTGGCCGAAGGGTTCACGGACAATCACGTCAACCCGGGCGGCGCGCGCAACTTTGGTATCACGCAAGCGGTTTACAATAGCTGGAATGCGCTCAGGGGCTTGCCGTTGCTCTCGGTGCGCGAGATTACGCCCGCTGATGTGCGCGACGTCTACAAAGAGCGCTACTGGACTGCCTGCCGCTGCGAAGACCTACCGAGCCCGCTGGACCTTGTTGTCTTCGATACGGCCATTGCCCACGGAGTTAACCGGGCGATCAAGTGGCTGCAGCACTGCGTAGGCGTGCCGGCTACCGGAATTTTATGCGATGCGACAATGTACGCCATCAAAGGGATTGCCATTGACCGGCGCATTGATCATCTGGTCGAGTCCTACCTTGACGCCCGCACTGCATTCTACGCAGGAGAAATCGCGCGAGACCCTTGTAAAAAAATCCGGGCGAAAGAGTGGTCGCACAGAATGAACACGCTGCAAGGCGAAATTGGCGACAGCCATAGCGATAACCACGCCAAGCATCCAGCGATTAAGGCGCATCTCCCCAAGCAGTTCTGCTTTTAGTTCGCGCAAATCGGATCGCAACAAGGCGGTATCCGTCTTTGTTGCCAGCGTAGTATCCATCGCATCAGCAAGCGTTTCCTTCTGGATTTCAACCAAGGCAGAGGCAAGCTCGCGCGAAGCACCGGCTTTTTCAAGTCGTTCAACATATCTTAGCGTATCAAATGTAACGGCACTCATTCGCTTCTCCTGTGCATTGCTGTCCCTTTTCTCGCAGTATAGCCCATGCGGAAAACAGCCCCTAATCCGCGCTTTCCACTGCGTAC
>NZ_JBMOJE010000331.1:0-2208 GCF_049316945.1 Propionivibrio sp.
TGATTTTGCCATGTTCAGAATGGCGGCTTCATCTGCCAGCTTTTTCGGGAGCGCCCACTTCATCAACTGATCGAAAGGAGCTTCTACCTCATTCGCAGAATCTCGCCACGCACGAAACACGGCGGTTACCTGTATCTTTACAGGAGGCATCCCGGTAAAGACCTGAGTCGAGTTCATTTTGGTAATACCGGTTCGGCCTTCGAAGGTGTTAGCGAAGTCTGCAATCTTACCGCTACCCGCTCCTACGGAGTCAAGGTAAGGCTGTATGCTTCCTGATTGAAGCATCGCGGCAACGGTCGGCATCCCCTTCTCAAGTCCGGCCCCCTCGAACGGGCTTGACCAGGTGAGTTGCATTTCCATGTTCGATTCTGAAAGTGGCGCTTTGACGGTAATTTCTGCGGCGCGCACCCATGATTTTTTATCATCTGACTTCTTCACCTCCCAGAACGAGGCGATCAAGTGCGATGAAAGACCGTCCCACAAGGAGGTGAGCACGTTAGGGTCTGGAATGCAGCACGTTTCAATCATGGCGGACTCGCAAAAAAAAGGCGCTACCACACGAAGCGGCAGCGCCAGGGGGTTACATGTTTCGTTATTGCTTAGAGGCCCATTCGGCGGCTAACGCGCATCGACTTCATGCGGCGCATCTTGGCGCCAGCGGTGTGGCTCTTTAGCCCAGCCTTTTTGATCGCCAGCTTTTGCTTTGACGAACGATGCACGGTTCCTGAAATGCGCTTTTTGATGCGTGTTTTATGACCGCCGCGAACAGCGAAACGCATCTTGTAGACAGCATCAAGCGCGGGTTCCTGATCGTTGTCGCCGAAGACAAAATCGTCAATGTCAGCGCTTGATTCTTCTTCACCTTCTGGCAAAGCTGAACTAACCAGATCCCGCACACGTTCGGCAGTATCAACATCCCAGTCATTGAGCAGCGCGCTACAGTCTTCTTCGGATACCCCGAGTTTAAGCAGGTAGTCCCATGCGGCGTTGAGCACAACGTCAAGCACACCCTGTTCATCCTCGGTTATTTCACCGTTCTGGTCCGCGTCAGCCACGCCGATCATTTGACCCATCAGCCGGTCGGCAAAGCTTTCGCCTTCGTCCAGGTCATCCGTCTCGGCCCACTGCTGAATGTTTGCCGCCGCCGCCATGGTCAGGTCGGCCATGGTGTAATCACTGGCGCCCGATGTTTCTTGATCCTTTGCTGCATCCAGAGTAACAGCGGTCTCTGGATCGCGGATTTTCATTGCCCCGCGCAGCATTTCATTCATGTTCATTTTGGCTCCTTTAATTTCCCCCAGCCGCTACCGGGGGTCATAGTTAGCGGGTAAGCGTCTGGGTAACGAAAATCTGACGCACCGTACCGTCGTAGCGCAACCAGTAGGAGCAATCCATCCGGTCATACGGCCTGACTTCGTTCGGCGCGACAACAAACTTCCATGCCTTGCCGCCCATTTCAGCCGCGCTTGAAGGAACCAGCCAGCCTGAGGCCTCGGCACCAACAAACAGTTCGTTCAAGAAGTCGCTCATCTTCTTGGTGGCGACCTGCATCGGCAATTGAAGAATGTCCTTGCCGAAACGGGTAACTGCATCATCGATGGACGTTGACATATCGGCGACTGAAATCAGCTTCTTCATGCTGGATTCGACCAGTGCGCACGTCAGCGAGTCACGGAACACGTAGCGACCGCCACCGGTATAAACCTCGTAGACAACCGGGTTGATCTTGGCACGGGCCAGCGCATTCAGTTCCTGATCGCGCGGCGAGTAGGTCTGGGTAACTCGCGTCCGGCGAATAGGCCACTCACGACCGGCCACCACGTAGTTCTTCGGAGCGAAGCCCTTAGCGTTGGTCTGTGCGTTGCGCAGGCAGGCATAGGCGATGTTCAGCGTAGCCGTACCGATATATCCCTTGGCGTTGATGCCGGTAGGATCATCGGACTTGAGCGGGGACCAGAAGGCATGCATCAGGTGCGATGTCAGGCTAGCGCCCATGTTCAACTGCTCAACAAAGGTTATAGCAGATTCAGGGGTAAGGTTTCCTGGGATGTCGAAACGCAATTGACGGTTGGTATCAAAGGCCAGTTGCGCCAGTTGCGCCAGGAGCGCCGGGGATTGCGTGCCGCCGGATGAAATATAGGCATAGTTGAACGCGGTATATTGCAATTTGTCCCGCGCCGCCATGTAGTCCTGAGTGGTGTAAGCCGT
>NZ_JBMOJE010000332.1:0-2198 GCF_049316945.1 Propionivibrio sp.
GATTTAACCCCGTGCAGCAAGATTCGTTCCACTTCGGTTATGCGCTATTACTTATGTTCATTAGTGCATTCGGTCAATCAAGTAAGTGTGTAAGCAATACGCAGTCAGCCAACCTTCAATAATTTACGGGATAAAATAGTGCAGCATAGTCACGCAGACGTGCGTTAGGGGTGCTTAAAGCGCACAAAGCACCATGCCGAATGCCGTTGCATGCAAAGTGTTCGATAGTTGCGCTAAGCGCGTGTGTAAGCGCAGCAAATATGCTATCAGCATACTTGCGACAAACTATCAAAGTGTGTAAGCTGTGAGGGGGCTGTTCATTTGGCACAGAGTGTCAGACTCCAAAAAAAGCCGCCCTGTTTCACGCAGCCATTGAATGGCAAGGGTTTCGGCGAACTGGCGGGTTAAAAACGCGGACTCTTGTGTTTGGCACAGAATGATCCCGTTTTTATCAATAACGCGCAGGTTTGCACGGTAGTTGGCGCAATTCCAGACATAAACCAAGAGCAAAATAGACAGATATGCAGCGACCAGGGCGTCGTTGGCGGCGGTGTTGGTTGCGCCCTGGAAGTGGCCGGCCCTGGCGGTGACGTTGGCGAGCTGCTCGCCCTGGTCTTCGGTGTCGATTTCGGCGTTACTAGCCTGGTAAGTATCGATCATCGATAACGCCAGCACCCATGTGTAATGGTGTTTTTTCATGCTTCCCCCTGGGGTGAAAGCATGCCAGAACTACCGGGAAACTGGTATTAGACGAAAGTTATAGTCAGGCGGCTTGGGCGTTCGGGTCGCCGGTGCCAATGCCGTCTGGAGTGATCTCTCCTCTATCGATCAAACCCTTGTATAGATTGGCGCACAGGCCAGCCCGTTGCTCTGGAGGCATCCTGGGAGCGGCAATGAACGAGCCTTCAAAAATCGCTTCCAGGGCGTCGACGTTTAGCTTGTTAAGCAAAGGGGGCGGCTTCAGGTCGGCGAGCAACATCGGGCCTTCGCCGGTGAGCAGCCAGTTGGCGTTGATTCCAGCGCGGACGAACTTTTCCATTGCTTCTGCCCCTGGCGCGCTTAGCCCCATTTCGTACTTCTGGTAAGAGCTTGGCTTCACTCCATATAAGGAGGCTGCGCCAGGCTGAGTGAGCTTGTTTTTCTCTCTCCACGCCTTTAAACGCCCCCCAATTCCGTGCACAGATAACTCCATGGCTATCTGTGCACGCTATCTGTGCACGGACAACCGTGCACAGATAGGCACAAGCTATTGATAGGAAAGGGAAACAAAGCCATTACTTAAATAACTCCAAATATTGTTATCTGTGCACGGCAAACGCGTTGACATCACTCCAAATAAGGAGTTAAATACTTCCCATGGCAACCAACCAAGGAGAAGCAACAATGCAACCAAGCAAGCCAAAAAATACCAGTCCGCAAGACTGGCACCCGGCCGATGTTGTGGCCGCCATCCGGAAGGCTGGAACTACGCTTTCCCGGATCGCTTTCGAACACGGCTTAAAGGACCCAAGCGGGCTGTCTCAAGCCCTGGTGCGCTCCTTTCCGAAGGGCGAAAAGCGCATCGCAGACGCCTTGGGGATTCACCCGATGGTGATCTGGCCAAGCCGTTATGAGACGGATGGAACCCGCAAACTTACTGGTATCCGTTCGATTCAGTGTACCGCAGCCATGCGCCAATGCAATGGCAATGATCGGCTGGCTGCATAGCCATGACGAACCGCATATCCCTGATAAGGCTGCGGACCCTGTTGGCAACCAAGAGTTACCGGCAAGGCGTCGGCGTTGTGGCTTCTTTCGGCGGCGGCTGGTTCCGCCAGGTAATGAAATGAAAACCCGTCGTGATCCGATGACGCTGGACCTGTTCGAGGTTCCGGTGCCGCGTAATCCGACCCCTGGTGCCTTGGCCGTTGGGCCGAGTTTGCGCCAGCTTTTATCCGATTTGATGAAGGACTCGCCGCGCTCCCGCGTCGATATCGCTGCCCACATGAGCGAGCTGACCGGGCACGACATCAGCAAGCATCAACTGGATAGCTGGACGGCGGATAGCCGCGAAGGCTGGCGCTTTCCGCTGGAGTATCTGCCGGCGTTCGAAGTGGCCTTGGCGTCGCATGCACTGATCGCCTGGCTGGCCGATTTGCGGGGTTGCAAGGTGCTGGTCGGCAAGGATGCGCTCGATGCGGAGATCGGCAAGTTGGAGC
>NZ_JBMOJE010000333.1:0-2188 GCF_049316945.1 Propionivibrio sp.
ATTGACGGAAAACCTGCCTGGGAGAGTTTCCGTATGAAAACGTTTTCCGACAGTGTTTATCGCACATGTTTTCTGCATAAACCCGACGGGAAAACGACTGACTGTCACTGGTGACGGAAAACAAGTGTTTTCCGTCAAACTCGCACCAATGCTGGCTTTGCGCCGCATTGGATAAATTCCGCCGGTTTGGGCTTACAACCCCTTGTGATGGACATTAAAATGTTTGCAATGTTTGCAATGTTTGCAAACATTGTTTTGACATAAATCAAAACAATGTTTAAAATCAATGCCATGATGACAATCTTTAAAAGGGTTACCATGATTGTTTTGATTGCAAACGAAAAGGGTGGTGTCGGCAAGACAACCATTGCCGTTAACCTTGCCGCTATGTGCCGACTGGCCGGGCATGATGTACTGCTGGTGGATACCGACCGGCAAGAGTCGGCTGGCACTTGGGCCGCAATGCGCCACGAAAACGATTTTCAGCCGACCATTACCTGCGTCTCAAAAACCGGCAAGGTTGGGCGCGACCTGGTGGAGCTTGGGCAAAAGTATGGCATGGTGATTGTGGATGCCGGGGGCCGGGATTCACTGGAGATGCGCCAGGCGCTTGCTGTGTGCGATTTGTGCCTGATACCAATCAAGCCAGCACAGTTCGATGTGTGGTCACTGTCACGCATGGCGGCACTGCTGCGCGACGTGGCAGAGCGGATGGACAGAAAGGTGAACGCTGTTGCCGTTTTGAATGGCGCGAGTCCTAACCCGTCGGTTCGCGAGACAATCGAAGTCAAGGAAGCGTTGTCCGATTACTCTGAACTTTTTACCGTGATGGAGCCAGTCGTCACCGAAAGAATCGCCTTTCGCAAAGCCTCAAGGGACGGTCTTGGGGTTGTCGAACTTGCCACTGGGTTGGCCGATGCCAAGGCAAACATTGAAATGTCCGCACTTTACAAGGAGGTGTTTGGTGTCAACTTCGCAAAACAAAATTAGGACGCTGCCACCACGCACGGCTGAATCCGCGCTTGGTGATTTGGACAAGCTCAACGATTGGACTGAACAACCGTCAAAACAGGCTGCCAGCGCGATTACAGCGCCAGTTGATACGGTTGCACCAAAAGCCGAAATAAAGCCAGCCAGCGCCGGTCTGGTGACAATGACAACCCGTTATCCGACAGACATTGCGGCCAGGGTGCGGTTTTACGCCGGGACGCACTTTGGTGTAACGGTCAATTCGTTTTTGGTCGATGCGGCTCGGGAGAAGTTGGAGCGGGAGTCGTGAAAAGCATTCAAGGTGACATCGACACCACCTACACCACGCACCAGCGGGATATGTTCACATCCGGCTTGGTTGCCGAAATTGGCCCATCCGCCTTCGCAACTTGGCACGCAATCAAGTGGCACGCTGACTTTCAGACCGGGCAAAGCTACCCAGGTATCCGTCGCATTGCTGAAATAACCGGCATGAGTACGCCGACAGTTGTGACAGCCATAAAAATCCTGAAGTCAAAAAACCTTCTGCGCGTAAGCGGCAAGCGTGGCCAGCAAGATGTTTACGTTGCCCGCGAGAGACTGGATGTGCGGGTTGGCGGCAGGGTGATCTGCACGGTTGTTGTTGATTTTGTGCCTGCTGAGATGCGCGAGCGGCTCGCATTGCTTAAAAAGGCTGGTAGCGGCAATTTGGATGCTGAGGATGTGTGGGCGCAGGTTGATCTGTTGCCCGGCCCGGGAATGGTTTTAGACAAGGCTACAGGCACTTTCAGTGGAGAGATGCTTGCGGATGAAGTTCCAGAACAGGTGCCAGTTCAACCGCCGACGATGAAAAGCGTGGCCGAGGCCAAGGCGGCACTCAAACAGATAGCCGATCAAATGCGCGGTGTGCCTAAAAAACAAGCATCCGTGTAAATGGTTTACACGGTGCTAGTTCTGTGTAAATTTTTTACACGGTGCTAGTTCTGTGTAAATTTTTTATACAGAACGAAGTTAACGAAGTTAAAACAATAGGAAAACCACTGTTGACAAGCAGTGGACAACTTTGAAGCTCCTGGACAGCCGCTTTCCAATAAGAAGTCAGGGTACCGGGTCATTCGGGATTGGTGCAGCACGGCTTGTCTTGGATTGAATTCAACACAGTGCCATAAGATAATGGGTTTTATCTTAGGGCAAATTTTTTTGTGTAAAAATCTAAAGC
>NZ_JBMOJE010000334.1:0-2177 GCF_049316945.1 Propionivibrio sp.
GGATCGCTGTGCTCCATTGAACGGTATTGGGCTTAGAACCCCCATCAGGCGGGTCAACAAGGCAGGATAAAAAAACATCGCTGAATAAGGCATCCGGCACATCGGCAGGGTTCAGGCATTTGAAATTTCTATCTGCATACGCCGACGCACAAACACCACAAATTCATCCACTGGCAATGGCCGGCTGAAGAAGTAGCCCTGGAAGGCATCGCATTGGGCTTGCGCCAGAAAGTCGCGCTGTGCTGCAGTCTCCACACCTTCTGCGATCACGTTCAGCCCAAGGCTATGGCCGAGCGTGACCACGGTTTTGGCAATGGCAGCATCGTTCGGGTCCACCAGCACATCGCGCACAAATGACTGGTCAATTTTCAGTTGGTCCAGCGGCAGGCGTTTGAGGTAGGCCAGGGACGAAAAGCCAGTGCCAAAGTCGTCCAGAGAGAATTTCAAACCCGTGGATTGAAGCACGACCATTTTTTCCACTATTTCCTTCACGTTGTCCACCAAAAGGCTTTCAGTAAGTTCCAGCTTGAGCTGCGGCCCCTTCGCACCGGTACGATGGAGTACTGAAAGAACCTTGTCCACAAAGTCAGGCTGGCGAAATTGCACCGCACTGACATTGACCGCCAATATCAAATGGGAAAATTGGGATTGTGAGGCCCATTTGGCCAGTTGGATGCAGGCGGTCTCCAACACCCAGTCGCCCAGCGGCACAATCAAGCCCGATTCTTCCGCCAGCGGGATGAAATTTGCTGGCGATACCATGCCTCGCACCGGGTGGAGCCAGCGCACCAGCACTTCAGCCCCTGTGACCGCATTGCTGGATGCGTTCACCTGTGCCTGGAAATGCAACAGGAATTGCTTCTCGTGCTGCCCCTGGCGCATATCCCTTTCCAGCAAGGCGCGCTCCAACACCACAGCCTGCATCGTGGGGTCAAAAAAGTGCATCGCATTGCGCCCCGTCGCTTTGGAGCGGTACATGGCCAGGTCGGCCTGTTTCAGCAGGTCGTCTACCTGCGCCCCATCGGATTTGAACAGGGTGATGCCAATGCTGGCAGAGCTTTGGAACTGCACGCTGCCCAGGGTGTATTCCTGCGCCAAAGTGGTCAATATTTTCCCGGCAACCAGCTCGGTGTGCGTCGCTGCCTCCACCGACGCTGCGCTGAGGTTGCCCAGTACCACGACAAACTCGTCTCCGCCAAAACGCGCAACGGTATCGCCATCACGTAGGCATCGGGTCAGACGTTGGGCCACTTGCTGTAACAACAAGTCGCCCTTGTCGTGTCCCAGCGTGTCATTGAGTGTCTTGAAGTTGTCAAGATCGATGAATAGCAGTGCCCCATGCGTGTCGTTGCGGTGCGCTGCCGTCATGGCCTGCTTCAGCCGGTCCAACAACAACGTGCGGTTGGGCAACAAGGTCAACTGGTCAATGAACGCCAAGTCTGCAATTTTGTCTTGCGCGCGCTTTTGTTCCGTGATGTCGGTTTGCGCGCCAACGAAATGCGTTACCTTTCCTTCCTCATTCTTCACGGCGGTAATGGTGAGCCACACCGGATAGATATCGCCACTCTTGCGGCGATTCCATGCCTCACCACTCCAATTGCCCGTGGTTTTGATGGACTGCCACATCTGGCGGTAAAAATCGCTGCCATGCCGACCGGACTTGAGCAGGCTGGGTGTCTTGCCCATGACCTCTTCGGCGGCGTAGCCGGTGGTCTCTAAAAAGGCCTGGTTGACGCGCAAGATGACTTGATGGTCATCGGTAATCACAATGCACTCCTGCGACTCAAAGGCTGTGGCGGCAAGGCGCAGCTCGGCTTCATCGCGTTTGCGTTGCGTGATGTCGGTGCCCACCCCGCGATAACCCATGAAAGTCCCTTGGGCATCAAACCGTGCCTTGCCGCGAATTTCGGCCCAATAGAGAACTGCATGGTCAGCCGTCCGTGTTGCGTAGCGCAGAACAAAATTGCGGCGCGCGTCCAGATCAGCGCGGTGCGCAGACCATTGGTCGGCTGTAAGGTTGGTGTTTTGATCCCAGGGCTGGCTGCCAACGAGTGCGCTGGAACCCAGTGCCGCCTGCATCGCAGGCGAGGTAAACGTGAACCGGTAATTTTCGTCCTGTTCCCAGAACCAGTCTGAGGAGAGTTCCACCAGGTCACTCATGCGATCTTCGATGTCCC
>NZ_JBMOJE010000335.1:0-2174 GCF_049316945.1 Propionivibrio sp.
ACCGCCTCCAAACCCTTGCGCCATCAGGGGGGCGCGGTTCGTGCGTCAGGGTTGCGAAGACAGGGACTCGTTTGCAACCCGACTAGTCTTCTGCGCACGCCTTCATCTGCTCCTGCCCTCTTTCCCAGCAGGAGTCCTCGGTACGAGGCCCCGGATGAGGCACTCCTTTTTTATCGATGTGCGCAACGAAGGTTCGCCAACGGCGTACTCCTTGATGATCAAGTTCCAGACGCAGCAGCCAGCCCGTATTGTTGTCTTCGTCCGCAAAACCGTCGAAGAGGAAGTTCCCAAGACTGTAGATGATCGGTTTGCCTTGGTAGAACTCGATGTCCTGGGTGACGTGCGGGTGTCCGCCAACCACCGCATCCGCGCCGGCATCGATCATCAAGCGCGCCAACTGGCGTTGCCGCTGACTGGCGTTGTGTTCATGCTCCCAGCCCCAGTGCATCACCGGAATGACTATATCGGCATGGAAACGGGTGCGCGCATTGGCCATGTCGAACAGTACTTGTTCATCCTCGCTCCAGGCCACACCCGGTTTGTCGTAATCCGCCTCGAAACGGCGCGGGAAGAATTCGTTGTAGCCAAGCAGGGCAATGCGCAAACCTCTACGTTCAATAATGAGTGGTGCATGTGCCCGTGCGAGGTTGGCCCCGCCACCGAAATAGGCAAGGCCGTGACGCTCCAGGAGTGAAAGCATTTCACTGAAAGCGGCCGGTCCGAAGTCGCCGGAGTGGTTGTTCGCCAAGGCCAGGGCGTCGAAATGGCGCTCAAGAACTTTCAAGGTTCGCGGGTGAGCACGGAAGGTAAACGGTTTCCCCGGTTCGGCTGAACCATGGGTCGCCACGACGCATTCCAGGTTGCCCACCCGGATGTCAGCGCTATTGATGATTGCGGAAAATGGGGCAAAGGGATCGCGACCCGCTTTGACGATCTTGCCGGGCAATTCGTCGAGCAGTATGTCGCCAACAAACGCGATCGAGACTGGCGGCTCCATCGACGCCTCTTCTGCCGAGGCCAAACCAGGAACGACAAGACAAAGCGCGGCAATCAAGGCCAAATAGGGTTTGCCGATCACGGTTTGACCTCGAGCAATGCACAAGCATATTTAAACTCTCGCCCTAAGTCAGGGGAATACAGATAATTCATGCCCGTAAGGGCCGCCGGGCTCTGTGCGGGATGGGCCACGGGGGCCAGATAGTTGGCTTCGTGCAGCAACACGGCTTGCCGCTTCGACTGGTAATAGGTATAGAGCTTGATGTAATCGATCTTTTGCTCGTCCCCGATAACGACAGCCTTGAAACGAAAATTTCCTTTAAGATCCACGGCTGTTGCAGCGTAGGGGTTCTGAACCGGCGTGACGTCCACGACTTGCACCATATCGCCCTGAGTCAGTTGGCAGCGCAGGCGGGGCGAGGCTGACGCCACGGCAGGAAATAACATCCCCGAAAGAATACCGATAAATACCGTCGCCCGAGCCGGGGTGGCCGAGCGAGTGTGGCGTGCAATCAAGTTCAAGGGCATATAGTCATTTTCTGGCTGGGACAGCAACCCTCCGAACAGGTATGGACAGATTATTTAACAAGGAACCTTAGCATGGATATGAAAGCCATCCAGACCTTCTTCAACAGTGCAGATGCCTTTGCCAGTCACAATGGCATGAAGATTACTGAGTTGCACGAAGGGTATGCGCGAGCGGAGATGCAACTGCAGCCTTACCATTTGAACGGAGCACGAACGGTTCACGGCGGAGCGCTTTTCACCCTCGCCGATTTTGCTTTTGCAGCGGCCAGTAATTCGAGGGGGCAGTTGGCACTGTCCATCAATTCATCCATTTCCATTTTCAGGGGAGCCAAACAGGGGAAATTGATTGCCGAATCACGCGAAGTAAGCCATTCCCCGAAGTTGGCGAGCTTTGAAGTCAGTATCCGTGATGAGGCTGGCGAACTGCTGGCCACATTCCAGGGGATGGTGTATCGGAAATCAGTTTCACTGGAATCCCTGTTGCCCGTCTAGGCTTGCAAATTCCTTCGCGACTACGTGCTCCAGAGGACGGTTCCCTGCTTTCCTTTCTCTGCACACCGGCCGAAGCCGCTTGTTGAGATTCAACAAGCTAGTGCTGCCCTTTACCCGAACAAATGACTGGACAGAAAAGACGATTTCGTATATTTTTC
>NZ_JBMOJE010000336.1:0-2171 GCF_049316945.1 Propionivibrio sp.
ATGGTGAATGGAACTACACACTTATGCCGATGAAACTTGCTCAAGTTATTCTGTAACGCATCCTAACAAGCGTGAGCAGTTGACTTCAGATGAATCGGCTTGCAACTCCATTTCTGTCCCGTCTTAAGTGGGAAGCCGTGAAACCCAATGCTGGCGTGACGTGTTCGTCATCTGACGCCAAGGAGTCCCCCGCTCAGGCAGTGGTACAGCGGTGGCGGACCTTGCGGGTCACTCCTGTACGCGGGCGGCACCGTAGCTTGGGTGCTGTGCAATGCATTGCAGGACTTGGGTGGCGACTTCTTCAGGCAAGGATGAGCACTCTTTTGCAAAAGCGGCGTGAACTTGCTTGGCATCAAAGTAGCCGCCTGGTATCAGTATGGGCGTTTGTTTATATTTTCCTGAACTGGCTTCTCCGTCGTCCACGGCCATGTGCGTGAAGCCGCCTGCCAGGCGCCAGACAAGGGAGCTTTCGGCCTGTTTTTTGTTGTAGCACAATTCGAACCCGGCGATGGATCCATCCTGGTGCAACCAGATAATCAGGTCGAAATCGTCAGAGTAAAACCAGCGCCGTTTCGGTTCCCCTGAAATTTGTCGTACGTTGACAAGCTCTTGCATTGCGGTTCTCTGTGTGCTTTGGTGCTTGATGTTTCAGGACCAGCTATTGTTTTGGCGGGGGCGCGGGTTGTCTGCGACTCTACCCCTTATACCTTACCGTTACTATTTGCACCTAAACCGAGATTACCCCGAAGTAGCCCAAGCGTACCCATTTCATCTCACCGGCCCAAGGGAATATCCGCAATCGTTGGTAGCCTATCGTTGGGATGGTGAAGACATTCTGGATGGCCGCGTTGCCAGTTGGATCCCGGTGCGTTAATACTTGGATGGAGCTAAATGCATGATTAAAAAATGTAGTGGGCGCGGAAAGTTGCGGTTGTGGACCCTTCAGCCAATCGCAGCCGCACGAACGCTCGAGGGCGGCAACGCATACTTCTCCAAGCCAGATTTTGAAAAGGATTGGGGTGAAGGTCCAAGCTCTTATTGGAGTTTTAGGCAGGCCTATGCTTGGATGGCCGAGCGAATGGCCGAACGAATCGGCCCGCCTCCGACCGGCGTCGAGCATCCGGTGTGGGCGTGGGCGCGCCCGCCCTTTACTACCATGTCTGGAGCCCCCGACCTTCGCCGCATGAGGGAGGACCAACCTCGCGCCTTGATCGAACTTCTCGTGGAACCCTGCGAAACACTCATCTCTGACCACAGCAGTTGGCACCACGTTCTCAACGGGCGTCCGCTCGGACTCAGCGAGGCTGAATCTGACCTGATGGACCTCAGCCTGTCTGCCATCGCACAGCGCTCTGATGGAATTCCGCGGGTTGGTGCGCAAATCCTGCCCAGTGACTACACTAACCCCGATGTCCTGGCCGAACTTGGGCGTGGTTGGCTTCGAATCTTCGAGGTCGGACCGATACTTCCCGGTATTCCGGTCAAGATGGCTTACATCGATCCATGCGACCGCGATTGGGTAGGCGACGGCGACATTGCCGCGCAGTCCTGCCTTTGGCGCATTGAGCCAGGCCAGATGGTCTCTTGGCGTCCTGTGGCGCCCACCTTGTCAAGGAAGATCCAATGAAGTCCTATGTTGCTGAAGAAGTTGTCAGCTTACGACTTTTCGTGGATGGGTCGGTCGCTCAGTCAGACTTTCGCGCCAATCTCCAGCGAAGCCGTAGCTGGGTGAGCATCTCGCAAACCGCCGGTGCGTGGCGCCACATACACTACGCTGCAGGATTTGTTGGGCCGCATCGTGGCGGGAGAAGGCGAGCGTGTCACTCAGTTGCTGGCACTGCATGCACCGCCGGTTGTGCGTACAGGGCACACCAATCGGCACTGAGCGTGCGCGCCAAGCTACATGGTCACCGCTTGATCAACAAGGTTAAAAACTCACGCCTGTATCGCGTTAGTCTGCATAGCGTTCGCACCATGTGGGCTGCCGTTCGTTTGCATGATGTTGCCTTCCCTGTCGCCTTCAATCTGGCGCAAACATTCGCGCAGCAGAGACAATTGTTGCGGAGGAATTTCATACTGATTACCCCAAGATAGGTGGTAAATTCTTTCTTAAAAATTACCTAAGGACTTTGAATGAGCGTCAATTGGGATGGCATGACTCTGCCAGAAAC
>NZ_JBMOJE010000337.1:0-2163 GCF_049316945.1 Propionivibrio sp.
GTCGGCACGAGAGGATTCGCCTGCGCAAAGAAAAGCATTTGCGCACCCTACCGGGTTATTATCCAATTGAGGGGACTTGGTCGATTAATTGGAGTGCCCCCTATTATTGCCCTATTGCCCTATTATTGTCGGGTACCCCTCTTCGATTACCTCTTTTTGGCAAGCCGTAGCAGCTTGACCTGTTCATCGTTTAAACCCGTCATGGTGGCAATAGAAGCATTGTCAAGAATATCCAGCAGGTTGCTCGCAACCTCCAGAGCTTTGGTTTGCTCTCCGAGTTTTCGCCCCTCTTCCCGCCCCTCTTCCCGCCCCTCTTCCCGCCCCTTTTCCACACCCCGTTCCTCGGCCAACTTCAGTGAGCCTCGCTGCAAAATAATGAAATCACGCCGCTTGAATTGAATCTCCAATTCTTCCGCGCTCATTGCGGCTTCATTGATCAGGTTGAAGGCTTCGTTGATGCTGGGGACACTGGCAAGCGTCTCGGGGATGTATTCCAGGCTGCCGGCGTTTTTGACGAAAAATATCCATTTATCTTGAATACTATCGAGCGCGTTCAACTCCAGGGTGAATTTGGGTAACTCGACAAAGATCAGTTCGACATCGTCGCTGTATTCGATAAACCGATCACGTTCAATGAGCCTGAAGCGGCTGATCGGCTCCTGGCTGCCTTCGAACATGATGAAATCGGTGAAAGTCAGGGCGATCACCGGATTGAGTAGCGTGTAATCATCGCCTTTCAGCAACTGGGTGGCGTATTCCTTGGCGGCATTATGGAGAATGCGTTTCTCGAAGCCCGCCACGTTGAGCACCTGCATTTCTATAATCACGTGCTTGCCGTTACCCAGGACGGCTTTGACATCAACATACGTGTCCTTCATGCCCATGAGCATGGGAATCTGGTAAGGATCGACGATGGTGAGATCGACAATCGCGCACTCGCCCTGGTAATCCAGAATGGCATTGAGAAAGCTGATCAGCACCGGCTTGGAGCCTTCTGAACCAAAAACTCGCTTGAAGGCGTAGTCGGTTTTAACATCCAGAAAACGCATGGCTAGACTCCTTGAATCAACGATGCAGGATTTTAGCATGGTAGTTTTTGGTTTTCGGGCAAGGTCGTATCTAAAAAAATCTGGCATCGCTTAAGCCAGCTATAGAAAAAAAACCCACTGTGTGTGAGCAATAGTCACGTACGCCCAACAAAAATGAAACAAAAGCGACAAACCGGGAATCCAGGTGGCGAATAATGGACTTCTTGTATTTCCAGATTAATCCGCACCATGGCTGACACCACACCACAAAAACCCACACTCCCACCCCTTCGCAGATGCTGGACGAGGCATGTAACAGGGCGCTGGCCTTTCACTCTGCCGGGCTACCGGGCTGACAACTCCATGGGCAGACGATCTACAGGTTTCGTAGGGGGTGAAACGCGAAGCGTTGCGCACCACCAGGCGGACCAAGCACGTCGATGCGCTAAAGATTCCGCGTGCGCAAAGAAAAGATTTTGCACACCCTACCGGGCTCCAGCATGCCCTTCAGCGCCCGGCAGACCTGGCAGGAGCGCAGCTTGCTGAGCGATTACGGTCGTGCCGCACCAACTCCTACAAAAGAGTGCAGACATCACCGCCATTTGCCCACGGGGGTTTGTAGGGTGTGAAACGCAACGCGTTGCGCACCAACAGACGAATCAAGCATGTCGGCACGAGAGGATTCCGCGTGCGCAAAGAAAAGAATTTGCGCACGCTACCGGGCTTCGCCCAGCAGAGTGGCCTGCTACAAGACAAACCAATCGGAAATCGACCCTAGCCCCTTTGATTCGTTTGCAGGATCAATGGTCGTTGAATATCTCGGCCAGAGTGCAGGAATCAAAAATGCGCTCCGCCCAAGCTTCCAACTGGTCAGCCGTAGCGGTTCTGAGGCGGGTGCGAACATCATCGGTAAGCGAGCCGAATCGTTTAATAATCAGACGTTCAAGTAGCATGCATTCGCCTTCGAGCTTACCTTCGAGCTTACCTTCGAGCTTACCTTCGAGCTTGCCTTTGATCATGCCTTCGATCTCGCCCTTTTCTCTCTCTGCCCGAAGCTCGCTGACTTCGTCATGCAAGGCGCGTTCGCGCACGAAGGCGAGTCGGCGGGTGTTGGCGTCGGCGCTGAGGTCTTTCA
>NZ_JBMOJE010000338.1:0-2156 GCF_049316945.1 Propionivibrio sp.
CTGACGAAGTCGATTTCGGTCGGTCGCGCCGCCAGCAGAGCGGCAGCGCCGGCAAGAAGTTCCGCCGGCGGCGTCAATCCCGCTGGCCAGGGATAAGTGACTCCGTCAATCTGCATGCCCGAAGGGCTCAGTCCGGCCTGCAGAAAACTCGACAGGCCAATGAACTCAAAAACAAAACGGTTTGCCGGCGCGCCGTACACCTCCAGCGGCGTGCCGATTTGCTGAACGACACCGGCGCGCATCACCAGAATGCGGTCCGACAGAGCCATGGCCTCCGACTGATCGTGCGTCACGTACAAAATGGAAAAACCAAAGCGACGCTGCAAGTCCTTGATCTCAAAACGCATCTCTTCGCGGAAATGCGGGTCCAGGCTGGACAGGGGCTCGTCGAGCAGCATGACGTCGGGCCGGATCACCAGCGCACGCGCGAGTGCGACCCGCTGCTTGCCGCCGCCCGAGAGGTCATCCGGGCTGCCCTGCGCTGCCGCCAGCAGATTGGTATGGCGCAGCGCCTCTTCGGTGCGCGCCATGATTTCGGCATTGGGCAGTTTGCGCACGCGCAAGGGGAAGGCCACGTTCTCGAACACCGACAGGTGCGGCCAGACCGCGAAGGCCTGAAACACCATGCCGAAATTGCGCTTCTCGGGCGGCAGGTAATACTTCTTCTGGCTTGAAGACAGCAGTTTGTCACCGACCCGGATTTCTCCTTCATCGAGATCATCGAAGCCGGCCACCATGCGCAGGGTCGTGGTCTTGCCGCAACCCGACGGACCCAGCATGGCGACGCACTCGCCCTTGGCAATGTCCAGATTCAAGCGGTCCACCGCCGCCACGCTACCAAAGCGTTTGCTGACATTCCTGAGTTCTATATAGGCCATGAGTGCGCTCTCATCAGGAATTGTTCTTGCCAGTCACCAGACGCTTGATCAGCACTTCGCCCAGCACGATGATGATCAGGGCGATGCCCGCCAGTGCTGCAGAGTAGACCGTCTCGCCATCTTCATTCAAGGTGTAGATCGCAACCCCGATGGTGCGGGTGGTGGGACCGTACAGCAGCACCGACACCGTGAGTTCCCGCAGGGCCGGTAGAAAGATCAGGAAGAAGGCCGCCACCATGCCCGGACGCACCAATGGAATGACAATGTCTTTCAGCGCCTGCCACACCGTGGCGCCGGAAGCGCGCGCCGCCTCGACCAGCGAATCGTGAACCTGCTCCAGTGCAGCGGAATTGGCCTTCAGCGAGAACGCCATGTAGCGTGCGATATAGGCCAGCAAAATGATCCACACCGTGTTGTACAGGTTGACACCAAACTTGCCACTCCAGGCCAGAATGACGCCCAGCGCAATCACCGAGCCCGGCACCGAAAACGGCAGCATGCCCAGAAACTCCAGCATGCCCTTGCCGCGCACTTTCATCTTGACGATCACGTAGGAGATGATGACGCCGGCAAACATGGTGATCAGCGCCGCTGACAAGCCCAGGCTGACGCTGTTCCAGATCGCGTCGCGTGTCAGGTCCCACTCGAACAGGATGTGGTGGTAGTTCGACCACGTCAGATTGGCAGCGGTAAACGGCAGGCCGTAGGTCTTGAGCGCCCCGACCAGAAAAATGGTCACCGTCGGCAGCACGATCGTGAACGCGATGTAGGTCACGCACAAGATGAAGAGCGGAACACGCCAGGCACGCAGTTTCAGTTCGGTCGGCCGGAAACTCTTGCCGGCGATGATCTGGTAGCGGCCCTTGCTGAGAATACGGTTCTGCAGCCAGAGAATCAGCGCAGCGGTGAGCACCAGAACGGTCGCCAGAACGGTCGCCGAGCGGATCGAATCAAAGCTGCCGGCGCTTTGGTGAATCTTTTCGTAAATCAGCGTCGGTATGTTGTAGATGCCGGTCTCCACGCCCAACACCGCCACAGTACCGAAATGCGCCATCGAGTAAAGCATGATCAGCAGCGAGCCCGAAAGAATGGAGGGCAGCACCAGCGGAATAGTGATCTTGCGCGTGATCGTGAACAGGTCAGCACCCGAAATGCGTGCCGACTCTTCCAGCGTCGGGTCCATGCGCTCGAGCGCGCCACTGACCTGGATGAAGACAAAGGGGAACAGGTACATGGTCTCCACCAGGATGATGCCGGCGTAGGTGTAGATATCGAAGA
>NZ_JBMOJE010000339.1:0-2128 GCF_049316945.1 Propionivibrio sp.
CCCCCCCCCCCCCCCCCCCCCCCCCCTGTACGATCGCGAACTTCACAAAACCATTAAACAAGCACGGATAATCCGCGCCCGATCATGGTCGCAAACCCAGGGAGTTTCAATGAACAAGAACAGGCATTTGTTTCTGCTCGGCGTGGGCATTTTTGCGCCATTTCTGGCTTTCGCTCAACAAAACGAAGCCAGTCGAATCGAAAAGCGCTTCGAAAAGCCGCCGGAACCCAGATCCACCCTGCAACCGCTGATTTTCCCGATCGATGAAAAACTCCCGCCAGAACAAGCGGGTGAGCTTCGATTCACGCTCAAGGAACTCACCCTCAAGGGCAACACCGCATTCTCCAGCGACGAACTGGCGCCGCTGTATGCCGAACTCGTCGGCAAGGAAGTCACGCTGCTGGACATCTACAAGGTCCGCGACGCCATTACCGCCAAATACGGCAACGCCGGCTTCGGGCTGTCCAAGGCGGTGATTCCAGAGCAGCGCATTCAGGCCGAAGGACTGGTGCGCATCGACATCATCGAAGGCTTTATCGACGAAGTGATAATCGAGGGCGCCAATGAAGACCAGCAAGAATTCCTGGCCTACGCCATCGAGAAAATCAAGGCCGAACGACCGCTCAACGCCCTCACCCTGGAGCGTTACCTGCTGCTGGCCAATGACCGGTTTGCGATCAAGGTCACGTCAACCATGAAGCCCTCCGAAACAACACCGGCTGCCTCGACCCTGATCCTGAAGGTCGAACCGGCGCCGAAGCTGGAAGGCGGAGCCAGTCTCGACAATCGCGGCACCGAATCGGTCGGACCGAACCAGATCAGCGTCAACCTGGCCATCAACGGGCTGGGCGGTCGCGCCAGCCAGACGGCCATCAACTACGCCACAACGGTACAGTTGAGCGAACTGCAATACATCAATCTCTCGCATACCGAAGTCGTGAGCAAGGAAGGCACCAACCTCAACCTGAGCTACACCAACAGCGTATCCAAGCCCGGCACGGTCATGCTACGTCTGCTCGACAACAAGAGTAACAGCGAAACCTGGTCGCTCAAGCTGGCACATCCCTTTATCCGCACCCGGCAGGAAAACCTGAGCACCTACGTCAAGTTCGACCAGCAGGATACGGACAACAAATCGCTCAACATCCTGTCGACGCAAGACAGAATCCGCGCCCTCCGGCTGGGTCTCAACTACGACAAGGCCGATACCTTCGAGGGCGTCAATCAGGCGTTGCTCCAATACAGTTTCGGCATCCAGGGCCTGGGCGCTACCCTTGACACCAACCCGATAAAATCCCGCGCCGACGGCGAAGCAGACTTTCAGAAGCTGACCGTCAATCTCTCGCGTACTCAGGAGCTGGCCTACTTCTCGCCACTGCTCAGCAAGTTCTCCCTCTACGCTGCGTTCATGGGCCAGTATTCCGCGACCGGGCTGCTTTCGCCGGAAGAATGCGGCATCGGTGGCCAGCAATTCGGCCGTGCCTACGATTCCTCGGAAATCCTCGGCGATAGCTGCCTCGCCGGCAGTCTTGAGCTGCGCTTGTCGCCCGGCACCGAAGGCACACCGTTCAAGTACGCCCAGTTCTACACCTTCTATGACGGCGGACAGACCACCAATCACACGCCGCTCAGCTTTTTTGATCAAAAAACCAAGAGTCTGTCATCGACTGGCCTGGGCGTGCGCTTCGGCATGGGGGCTTACATTAGAAAACAATAGGGGTCAGACCACGTTTATTTTAATTTTATCCATAAAGCCCGGTAGGGTGCGCAAATTCTTTTCCTTGCGCACCCGGAATCCCCGTGTACATCGACGTGCTCAATCCGCCTGAAGGTGCGCAACGCTTCGCGTTTCACACCCTACAAAACCGCACGTGGGCACATGGCGGCGATGTCTTGATGGTTGTTTGAAACCCGCTATCCGTGTTCGCAAACCTTGCAAGTGAGAAACAAGCAAACAACAGCGAATGCTTCCGCCAGTTAAGGAGTGATGCCTTCTTTCCTTTATTTCCGGCATAATTCCTCCCATGAAAACTGATCTCCTCAACCCGTGCAATGACTACGTATTCAAGCGGTTATTTGCGACCTCCCCGACACTGCTCGCTGACCTGATCAATGCCGTGCGCAGCGA
>NZ_JBMOJE010000340.1:0-2124 GCF_049316945.1 Propionivibrio sp.
GCTGGCCTGCTTGGTGATCCGTCGATGCTGCTCAATCTCAAGCCGTGAGCCGCTGCCGTCGCGCTGGCCTGCTCGGTGATCCGTCGATGCTGATCTGTCTCAAGCCGTGAGCTGGTCGCCGTCGCCGTAGTGATCTTCTTTCTCTTCATCGCTAAAGAATTTTGTACTTGTCTAATGCCGGGTGTATGGACTCACGCTGGAAACTCAACACGTGCCGATTGTGAACGATTTGGAGGCATGTTTTACGCTTCGGAATGGCGGATAACATTCCGAAAATCGGCTTATTTATGCCTGCCTTGCTTACCCGGTGCTTACCCGCATTATTTTTCATACCGGGCCTAGAAAAGAAAAACCCCGCTAACTCGTTGAATTAGCGGGGAAATTTTGGGGCGATGTACGGGGCTTGAACCCGTGACCCTTGGAATCACAATCCAATGCTCTACCAACTGAGCTAACACCGCCGTTGTTCTGGTGCGCCCGGCGAGACTCGAACTCACAACCCCCGGCTTAGAAGGCACAGTCACTACCTTTTAAGCGCTTGTTTCAATGGTTGCAGCGTGGAAAAAACCCGCTTGACGCCGTGCAGTGCCGCATAGTACCGCACATTATTTGCACAGTCCATCAATACCCGCCTGCCCCTCCAATATCCATCTGAATCAAGTCGAGGGGCAGGTTGGTTATCACTGCATCGCCGCATCCATAAAAAAACGGCCACAAAGAGCCGTTTCTGTTTGAGGCAATTCTACTACTTAAAAGTCGTAATTCTCGGACTGACCACGAACTGCGCGACCGGCTCAGTCAAAACTCTATCCGGTCGTTCAGCATAGGTTTTCAGTTTCCAGCCCATTTCAAATTTGCAACACATCGTCTCGCTGTACTTCTTGATCCAGATGAAATTCCAGTACGAACCGATGAGAACCAGACACCATCCTTGCTTTCCTTCCGGCTTGTCTGCAATCCAAGGGTCGCCTTTAACTTCCGGAATGTCTGAAGGTTTGATATTGGCTGCAAGCACAGACCGCTCAAATCCGTAGGCTGAGTTGCGCCATAGCCACTGAACCTGCGACCAGTACCCGCCATCATGCAGCGCCTTGAAAGCACCGTCCCCCCAAAGGCTGTTGTCAAAAGTCATTAGCCATGACAGCCACGCCGGAAGCCTCGGCTCAACGCCGAATCCGTTGTTGTTGTCGATTGATCCGTATGTATCCTTTGCGAATAGCGGGAGAATCGGCGCAACGATCAGCGCCAAGACGTTGAACACGAACCACAGCGGAAGAAGCAGGAACCAAGTCATACTCCCCCCCGATCACAACGCAGCCGCATCAGCGCATACTCAGCAGTAATATCCAGCGAGTAATTGCTTGCGAGAAACAGAGCAAACTTTGGCATCCGGTCATCGCTATAGCACTTTGCTTGCGCCTGATACGCTTCTACTTCGGCGGCTAGGCGATAGCGCTTGCTGCACAGATAGATAATCGAATGCATTCCACAAGTGCGAAGCCATTGCTTGACGTGAGTTTCTTCGTGCGCCAGAAGTCCGGAATCAGCCTTGTACTCCGGTCGGATGCAGATTACCGGGCCGCGCGTTACCCCGGCGAACCGTTCCGGGATGAATCGGCTGGTGAAAAAAATCATCGAAACTCCTGTCAGTAATTTTCTCGCATACTTCTTGATCTGGACGTGTCAAAGTAAAAATCGCCGAATCAACTGCCGCTATTGTCCCGCCTACGAAAACAACAAAACTCCGCAAATTTCCGAACTACCCGGCGCGCCCGCTGTTTTTAATAAAAATGAACTTCGCCAGTAACTTTCCCCGCAGACCGAACGACTCGGCGTGCTTAGCGTGGCCAATCCACGAAATCACCGATTGCCGAATGCGATCGAGAGAAATCATGCCTTTGCCGTAGAGTTTCTGCAGTCGCTTCAAGGTCTTCGATATTCTACGAATCGAACTTGTCCGCAGCTTGCGGTGCGTTGGCCAGATTCGGTAGCCGAGAAAATCAAGCGGCCTTCCCGGCCATGAGGTGATCGGGAAGACTTGTGTTTTTGCATTCGTTCTCAAGCGCAGACGGTTAAGAAGGAATTTTTCAAAGGTTTCACGAACCTGGTGAAGATGGGCTTTGT
>NZ_JBMOJE010000341.1:0-2123 GCF_049316945.1 Propionivibrio sp.
CAGCTTTGAAGTGCAGGAGATTTAGGGTAGATTGCGTGCATGGCCTCCCACCGTGCATGCGACAAGCATCGCCATGCGCCGCAGTGAGCTCGAGCATGTTATTCGCGCTGCAGTCTGGTCAGACCGATCGTGTCACGGGTAGAAATCGGAATCTATGACACATCTTGCGTCAGCCAAGCATCCAGTTACGATAGGCACATCATGAAGCTGCGCATCTACGTGGAAACGTCTGTCATCAGCTACCTTGCTGCGAGGACCAGTCGCAACGCTTTGACGGCTTTTCGGCAAGAACGCACACGCAAATGGTGGGAAAAGTCAGCGAAGTCATTTTCACTGGAAGCATCTGACCTCGTTCGGCTTGAGATTGCTTCTGGTGATGCCATTGCGGCAAAGCGCCGATTGGATGTTTTTCTAGCTCTGACGGTGCTCCCTTTACATGACGACGTTGGAGAATTTGGCAAGCGACTGATGGCTGAAGGCTTGGTGCCCCGATCTGAACCAGAAGACGCGTCCCACATCGCACAGGCCACGTTGACTGGCGCGGACTACATCGCCACCTGGAATTTCGCACATCTGGTGGGACCACATACAAAGTACCGACTAGTGCAAAGTATTGAACGATGGGGGTTCAAAGCACCCTTGCTGGCTACGCCAGAAGAAATTTTAGAAGGAGTTTTGTCATGAAATCAACGGCCAAAACTACACAGGACATCCCAGCATTTGTGCCAAAAGCTCCCGATGCCATCATGGCGGAACTTTGGAACACAAAGCAGCGCATTAACGCCGAGGCCGGCTATGACATCGACAAACTGCTCGCACGAGTAAAACGAGATCGAAAATCGTGGCGCGCAATGGAGCGCGAGACGCTGACGTAGTGGGACCCCACTGGGTAGCCGTGACAGCCAGGGAAAATTTCACAGCGGGTGCTCCTTTGTGGTCACTAGCGCAGCGCATTGAGGGTCAGACTTCCCAATGCTCTCGAAGACCCATAGGAGGATTAGGAAGTCTTTGACTTTCTAAACGTGATGCGCCACGGTGGTCATCACCCGGGCGGTGGCACGCATCAGTTCCTTGACTGGCGGCGGCAGGTCTACCGCACCGGCCTTTTTGGCGTCGTCGGCGTGGCGTAGTTCGTCGTCGTGCATCTGGGCGACGATGGCACGCGACGCGTGGTCGCCTTCGGGCAGCCGCTGCAGATGGCTTTGCAGGTGGGCGCCAACCTGCACCTCGGTTTCCACGACAAAACCCAGGCTGATGGGGTCGCCTAGCCGCCCCGCAAGTAATCCAAGACCAAATGCTCCGGCATACCAAAGCGGATTAAGCAACGATGTGCGGGAACCGAGCTCCCGCAAGCGCTGCTCGGTCCAGGCCAGGTGGTCGGTCTCTTCGATGCACGCCCGCGTGAAATGGGCGCGCAGTGCGGGGTTTGTGGTGGCGAGGGCTTGAGCGGTATACAGTGCCTGCGCGCACACCTCGCCCACATGGTTGACCCGCATCAGGCTGGCAGCCAAGCGCTTTTCTGCAGGGGCGAGCTCGGTTTGGCGCTCTGGCAGCGTCGGGCAGGGCTGGGACGCGTGGTGGGTTGTAAACAATGTTCGCAACGCCGTGTCCAGAGCAGTAAGCAGGGCATCCATAAAACCTATCGAAAAGCCGGACTGCGGAGTCTACTCCCGGTCGTGGCGCGGCGGTTGGAAACAAATTGTTGCACACCTGCAACGAAAGGTCGGGTAAACCCGGTTTAGGGAAGTCTTTTTGGGGCTTTGCTTTGCCAAACGCCCTGGGGTCTGGTGCAATAGGGGTAACTTCCTTAATAGGAGGTTGGCCCGGGGTTCCGAACCCTCATCGGACCGGAGCCCTTCGTTTAACCTTGGAGTATTTCTACATGAAAAAAACCCTCGTTGCCTTGGCTGTATTGGCCGCCTCTGGCGCCTCAATGGCACAAGTTACCATGACTGGTACGTTCAATTTCGGCGTCATCGCCATCACGGCTGGCAAAGCAAGTGCTACTGGTACGACCGTTTCTAGTTCTGGTCTCGGCGTTCACACCTCTGAAGTTTATTTGAATGTGAAGGAAGACCTCGGTGGCGGTATGGGTCTGTCCCTGCGCTATGGCTTCGGTGGTC
>NZ_JBMOJE010000342.1:0-2114 GCF_049316945.1 Propionivibrio sp.
GCGAATTCTGGACGCTCTACGATTCGGACATGGAGTTTCCAGCCTAACCCGGAAACTGGCGGCAGGTTCAGCAGTCTGCGAAAGACGGGATTTCCACCTGCATTTCGCCAAGATATGAGGGGTTAGCAAACCCCTTTCTCTTGATTTCAGAAGCCTCCTCATCAGGCAGCTTCCCAACGATGCTATCCAGTATGTCGGAAACAAGGCAGACGCCAAACAAAGGAATCCCGAATTCATGGAATCCTTTGATGCTCATTCCGACAATGGGCTGCTGTCCTTTGTTTGGGTTGTTGTCATACAAAACGGTAAAATGAGGGCTGATGCGCACCTCTTTGGAACTGCAGTCTCTAAAATGGATTCGAATGCTGTCCATACTGTCATCAAAATCAGCATAAGGATGAAAAGGTGCCGCACTGAACATTTTATCCCTGACATCTTGTAGGGTCATGCGTTTCATTATTTCCCCCTCGTTAAGCATTTTTAGCATTCCACATGTGCTTCCCGTACCTGTCTTGGTAATTCACTGGAGCTAGCGCAAGAACATTATCCTCGTCAACCCAGCTCCATCGGATAATCTCACCACTCACACCACGGATCGGCTCTGTATAAGGTTTGACGATGGTGACGAACACCTGGTTCATCGACACCTGCAAAAACTGAACATTATTTGTTTGGATGTTAAATTCACAATCGCGCTCTGGCAACCAACAATACACCAGAAAATCGCGGTCTGCATGGTAGTTTCCTCCAACTTTCATGGGCCGTTTCAGCCCGCTAAAGATATGCGCCGGAGTTGCCATTCCCTCAAAAACAAGATAAATCAGTTGGGCCAGTTGGGATCGATGCCCGCGAGCTTGATACCCATTGACGACCTCTTTTGTTACGCAATATTTGCAACTTATTATTCCACCGTTGCCATCAGGAGCAACAGAGTCAATGGAAAGCGCTGAAAAATTGTGCATTTTCACAAAGTAAGCCGCAAAAATCGACGAATTGTACAGGCTGCACTTCCCATTGCATAACGTTTGAAACTACGACAGGTCGGCCCATAGCCATTAAAACAGTTTCGATTACGGGATCGCGGGGTATGTTTTGCATCTTGCGGAGAAGATAGCCCGGAAAACTGACGGCATGCGCAGTTTTCCGGCTGACAAAATAGCGCCTTCTCCTAACCGATGGCGCAGAATGAAAAGCCACCTTTACAACATCGTCTTTTGCTCAGACTTGCTGGCGATACGATTCACGCTGGCTTTGGGTGCGCTATTCATTGGCCTTGGGATGGCGTGGCCTGCCGCGATATTCCCTACGGTTGCACAGATCGAAGCTGGCGAGGGCCGGAATACCTATGCTCTGATGGCGCAAATCGCCCCTGAATGGCTATGGTCACTGTGCTTTACGGTGCAAGGCAGCGTCATGGCGCTATCGCTTATTACCGACTACAGAAGCAAATGGCTGTTGTGGGTAGATGCTGCCTTCGGCGTAATTATCTGGACTGTATCCGTCAGCGCCTGTTATCTGGCGTACTGGCGTGGATTTGACCGGATCATGGAGTATCGCCCTCCGGCGATCATGGGCGGCGAAGTAGCGGCGGCCCTTGCAAGCTGGTGGGTATTCGTGCGCTACCACTTTGGATCTCAAGCTGAGCAGAATAGATGTGGAAAATGTCGGCGATTTACGGATCGCATGCCGTGAACGAAATCGAACCCAACAACCTTATAGGAATCATTTCCGGCATTGCCGGAGCGCTGATCAGCATTGGTGTCGGCGCACGCGAGTACATGAAGCGCGAGCGCATGGGCAATGCCTCGCAAGGTGCAGAGATTCGGGGTATCGCTGCCGGTGGAACGATCCTGGAGAATCTGGTCAAGGAAGTAGAACGGCTTTCCAAGCGCATCGAAGCACTCGAAAAACAGGTAAGCGAACTGACCGACAAGCTGGCCAATGTCCGGCTGATCGCCGTTGATTGCTACTCGCTTGCGGCTGAATGCAAATGCTCAGGCGACAACCGAGAGCAACTGCTTGAGCACATCAAACAAATTATCAAGGACGCCTGAGTCCAGGCGAAATTCAAGGAGATAGTCATGAAGCAACTGATATTCCTGATTCTGCTGGCT
>NZ_JBMOJE010000343.1:0-2103 GCF_049316945.1 Propionivibrio sp.
CATCGGCGCGGTTGCTGAAATCTTCGCTGACGTAACTTCCCGGCACTTTCTCCAGTGTCGTGTAGTCAAGGCTGTGCAGCCATTCATCCGGAACAAACCCGATTATCAGGTCGCGCACCAGTTCCGGCGTTGAGAAGAGGAATTTGTAACCGGAGTCGTGATCGTTTGCCATCAGTGCATTCTACCTCCCTGGTTTCATGTTTCGGCAGTTAGCGCGGCGAAGTCTGTCTCGGATTTTAATCGTGCCTGGCCCCTTTTCTTGGGCCCCTTTTCTTGGTTATATTTTCCAGCTTGACTCCAACGAGGCACTTGGCGATCACAATCCCCAACTCATCGAACGTATCGCCCGCAGCGCCCTGCCCCCGGAAGTCGAACTCAAGGAAAACTCCCTGATCGAGTGTGGCGCGCCCGATGGCCGCCCCGGTTTTGCCGGATTCCTGCGCGAACTGACCGAAACCACCGCCCTCTTCGACTTTAACCACCCGTTGGCTGGCAAGCCGATCACATTCGAGGTCGAAATCATCGGCATCATGTAACGCTTGCCGGACAAATCTGAGCCACCAATGCGCAGAGCTACCCGGTTTAGTCACTCGCTGAAATTCCAGGAACCAACGCAGCCAGCCTGTCTCGTACCTCACACGCGAGGACCAGCCCGGTTTTCGCCTCCTCCCGGCTAGGTTCGAAGTCCATCTCATACCTGAGCATGACGGCGTAGGGAATAAAAACCTCAAGTCGATCACGAAAGTCCTCGAAGACCTCTGTCCGGCTCGCGCAAATATCAAGCAAGGCATCCAAATCATGCGTACGAGGAAACTCGACAGCATTCGCTTGCAGATAGGCCTTCAGATACTTTTCTACAGATTGCTGCAGATGAAAACAAATCACATCCGTCGCGCCTTCCCTCAGCAGCAACTCAGCGGCCTGCAGATCATGACCAGCCTTCCTGAACAAACCCCTGCCCGCTTCAAGCAGGTTTTTTTTCATACAGCACCCGACCTTCCCTCAGCCCTCTGGAAACAACATGGTTCGTCACCGTTTGCCAAGCCGCAACCTCATCCGGAGTAACCCACAATATATCCTTGGGAATCCCCATCCCGCGCAGCGCACGGTAAAGTGGCAGCGCCCGCAGATGTCTCGGCTGATCGGATGGTTTGATAACCAATAAATCCACATCGCTATCTTCTTGCGCATCCCCCCGCGCCCGGCTACCAAACAAGACTACCTTGTCCGGGTCAGCCACCTGGACAAGCCTACGCGCCATGTCAGCCAGAATTTCGTCGGTAATTCGCTTCATAGCAGGCACCCTCGGTTCAAATCATTTGACAGAATGCAGCTTAGCCGTAATCGTCTTCTCTTTGAAGCTTGATCGCAAAAAAGGTAACGGTCTCGACGGCTGGCTCGAAGAGGTTCAGGTGGAAGATACCACTGGCACCAAAGTCGAATACAAGTACATGTGTCAGCGGCGTTATGAACGTCACGAGAGCTTGGCGGTTTAAAAAACAAAGGGGCCTTGGTCACATTTCAAGCAGCAACTGCTCCTGCGCTCCGACCGATTCCACCACGGTCTTTCGTGGCCGACCGCGTGGACGTGCTTCGCGCCGCTGCCCCGTGGCGAGATGGATTCAGGGGCGACGGGGAATGGCTGCGAGGATAGAAACTTCAGCCAATTAATGCGAGCCTGGCCCCTTTGTTATCAGCTTCGAAGTCGAAATCATCAGGCTCACGTAAGACCCACTCCTTAACCGGCGGACAAACCGGTCAAGTCAGCCTGTTGCAGGTGATAAAGAAAACGTGACGTTTGCGGTGCCGATGGAGTTGCAGGGCTGAGACTTTGTGAAAATCTCAGGCAGGTTGGTGCTAGCCTGCTATTTAGACGCTTTGCTTCAGTGCGTGGTAGGGCCGAAAATGGATTCCAGACTTGGCGCATCGAGAACAAGGTCAAGCCACGCATCAATCTGTGCTGCGTCGGCCGCAGCGAGCTTTGCCAGAACATCCGATGGCATGGCGCCAAAGCGCTTGGTCAGCAGCTTCTGCAAAGCCAAGGATTCGCCCTGCTGCATGCCCTGCTGTACGCCCTCGGCCTTATAACCATGCGCCCATTCT
>NZ_JBMOJE010000344.1:0-2091 GCF_049316945.1 Propionivibrio sp.
ATATTTTCAGATTGAATTCAACACAGTGCCATAAGATAAATCTTATTATCTTAGGTGGGTTTTTTTGGGTCAAAACCGGACTCTTCTCCTGGTGTGAAAGGGGTTGCTTGAAAATCATGCACTTACGGGATTTTTTACCGCGGCAGCATGGGGTTGAGACAAAAGCCGATTTTTTTGCGCCACTGCACATTCAGCCTTCGGACAAGGGCATCGAGAGATCAATGCATGAGCCCCTGTGGGGGTGCAAGCCCTGGTTAACGGGTTTTTTTGACCAAGGGAGAACAGTGACGCTGTTGGCTATGCGCGCGGGTAGCTGGACTGGGCTGGATTTTTGGGTGACGGAATTTTCGGCGGTTCCGGTTTGAACCAGCGTAGCATCGTCAGGCAACATGCGTTGTAGTGAAAGACTATACTTTGCACTACAACATAACCATACAGGCACCAATCATGACTGCTACTACCGTACCAATGTCAATACGCCTTGAGCCCAGTGCCCGGCAAAAGCTTAAAGAGATCGCTGCTCGGCAAAAACGCACTGCCCATGCACTTGCTACTGAAGCTATTACAACGCTCATTGAACAAAAAGAGCGCGAGTATGCTTTCAACCAAAGCTGCATCGATTCCTACAACCAATACAAAGAAACAGGTTTGCACGTCACGCACGAAGAAATCGTGCCGTGGTTGGAGTCGCTATTTACAGATGATGAATTGCCACCACCAGCATGCCACGCATAATTTACACGCCTGCGGCCATTGCCGACCTGGTTCGTCTTGCCAAGTTTCTCGGCACCAAAGACAAGATGGTCGCGAAAAGAGCGATCTCCATCATTCGATCAGAAATTGAAAAGGCAGCCATACTGCCAGACAGATACCGCCCAGTGCCAGATTTGATGCACTTTCGGGAAATCATTATCGACTTTGGAAGTAGCGGCTATATTGCTCGGTTCAGGCATGAACAAGGCGGCGATATTTTTATAGTCCGCATCAAACACCAGTTAGAAAATGATCCTCTGATGTAAGGCGTAAGCGTTTGGCTGGCATTTCCAAAAGGCACCCCACGCAGCAGGTGGATTGGACCTCCTCAATCAAGGTTCTGCGCAGAGTGGCGGCCATTTGTTGCTGGATTGTCACCACGCTCCACGGCATACGCCTTGACGGTCATCGGAGCAATGTTTCGTTGGCTGATTGAGCAGCGCCCCTATTTCCGCGCCGTGATGATGGCCACGCAAGCGCCCGCAATGGCCCCACAATGGTTTTATCAGCCCGTGTGACCGAGGTGGTGCAACCGGGCTTCCCCATCGGCAAATCCGCAGCAATGGCCGATTTTTCCGTTTTGCGAGAGAAAATAAAAGCGCAACCGTTTGAGCGAATGAATGCGCGACACTGACGAAAGACTAAACATGGACACCCAGAATTTACCGAAACCAATCGCTGACTTGATGGAGGGCTTGGCGGCTTATGTCGCGCGCGATTTAGCGAAAGCATTGCAAAAGTTAAAGCCGCTTGCCGAGCAGGGGGAAGCCATCGCACAAAACATCCTTGGCCAGATTTACGACGACGGAATTGGTGTACCAGAGGACAACCAAGAGGCGCTTAAATGGTTCCGGTTGGCTGTAGCGCAGGGGAATCCCATTGCCCAATACAACCTCGGCCAGATGTACCTCAAAGGGAAAGGCGTGGCACAAGACAACCAGGAAGCGTTAAGGTTGTTCCGATTGTCCGTAGCGCAAGGTTATTCCTGCGCACAATCCATTCTCGGTGTGATGCACTTCGAAGGCTTGGGGGTGCCACAGGACAAACAGGAAGCACTGAAGTGGTTTAGGCTGGCAGCAGCACAAGGGGATATCTCCGGCCAGGCCAACCTTAGAGATAGGTACGAGGCAGGTCAAGGAGCAGACTACGTAAATCGGCATTGACCAAAGGATTGACCCAATGGGATTCGCACCGAAAAAGCACAATGTCCTGGTGCAAGCACAAAAGCTGAAGATCACGGCCACCATCACCGGCTTGGACGTGGATTTACAGACTGCGGGTTGTAAGGATTCGGTAAACAATAACTTCCCGAGTTCGGGGATCAGTGGTGACCAAGTA
>NZ_JBMOJE010000345.1:0-2080 GCF_049316945.1 Propionivibrio sp.
GTCTAGTGTAAAAATGCCCGCATCGGCAGTCAGGCGCACAACAGTATCATTCAGAGCATCACGCTCGGCAGTCAGGCGCTCTACAGTCTCATTAACAGCTTTGAGGATCAGGTCCGTGGTGGCTGCGACTTCAGTCAGGCGCTCGATTATTGAATCAGCCTGTGACGCAAGGTAGTAATCTTCGCCGTGCTGTGTTTCATCGCGGCATAGCACTTTGCAGTGTTTCATTTCGGTGTGTCTCCACAAGTGATGTCAAACGGCGGCTTAGGCCTAGGCCAAGGTGTCGTATTCGGAACGGGCGAGAGCGGTTGTTGAGGCCACTGTAACGGCTTGCGTTCCAGCACTGCAACACGCTCCCGAAGTTCGTTGAGTTCCTTGCGGAGTTGCTCGATAATTTCTTGTTGTGTCATTTGATTTCCTCTCGTGTCCATACGGGTTCATACTTCTCACCACACTTTGCGGCGCAAGTAATCATGTGCTTACTTGGCGCTTCAAATACCGCAGACGGCCCCTCGTTTCCAGAGTTATCTTCGCGCATCCACCCATCAGGCTCCCTGCGCAACTCAGCTTCACCAGCTGCGATGGCTTTGGTTAATTGCTGATCAACCGGACCGTCTGCGTAGTCAAGCCCGGTTAATAGACTTTGTGCTGACTTCAACGCCTCCAGCATGATTTCAATCGTGGTCATTTGTAAGCTCCTCTGCGCTTGATGATGTTGAAGTAAGTATCCCGGCACATCGGGTAAACCCGATTGATGTCTTTGTAGCCGTCGCCCATGAGATACTTGTCACGTATTCGCGCAACTAGCGCAGCATCAAACTTAGGTGGCTTCTTTTGCAAGTTGCACCCTACACGCTTCTTGTACGCTGCGATGCAGGCTAGGCCGTAGGCTTGCATATCTTCTTCGTCGTAGATCGGACTGTCCGACGATGGCACTGGGACTGGCGGCAGGTTCATTCCCATCCTCCAAAATGCAAGCAGCAATGAGTGCTGCGATAAAGCCAATACCACAGAGGAACCACAGGGCTGCGGATATCGCGGCTTCGGTTTGTGGGGATTCTTCAGGAACTTCTTTCCCAATGTTCATGTAGAACTTATCTGCTTCGTTCATTTCAACTCTCCCTGCTCCCTAGCCTCTTGCTGTCGCTGCGCAAGCTCGATGGCCTCGTCTTCTGCGGCCTGGTCGTCAATCTCGCGCTCGGTCAATCCGGCAGCGTGAGCTTCGTGAAGTTGTGCCGGGGTCATAGTTGCGCAACCTGCAATGCACAGACGCTATTGATGTGATCCACAAGAGCCTTGCAGATGTCATCGAACTGGCTTTCGTGATACAGCGCCGCACTCTTGACCCTGGCCGGCTCGAATCCGAGTGTTGAGAGAAAGTCGGCGGTCAGGCCAAACCCAAGGCGTTCGGCAATCGTTCCAAGTTTGAGCGTCGGAAGAACCGGCTTTTGCTTGATTGGATAGGTCTTGTCGAACTGTTCCAGGCTCACCGGAAGGTTGCCGTGCATGAACATCTTCGGCTGTGCCTTGGCAATGGTGACTGCTGCTGCAGCTTCGGCCTTTGCGCGTTCTTCGCTGGCGATGCGCATCCGCTCGGCCTCTTGCTTCACCTTGTGCTCGGTGATGCGGCTCGACACGACCGCGGCCAGGTCGTCGGGGTTCTTGAGCACCAGTTGGGCTAGATCAAAGAACAGGAAGGCATATTCCTTGTTATCGGCAATGACTTTGAGATTCGATTGAATCCGGTCAGCCGCGGCGCTGGCTTCGATCTTGGCGCTTGCCAGCATGGTATTCACGGCGTCCTGAATGCTGTCGATGTTCTTCTTTCCCTTGATGGCTGTCGCAAAGTCGGCCCCAATGATCGGCATGTACTTGCCTCCAAGTCGTAGATCAAGCGCGGTGACATGCTGCTGTAGCGCAGTGCGACCAGCTTGCACAATCTCAAGGCGCAACTGTTCTTTGCGACCGGATACCATCTTTTCACTGGCCAGCCGGGTGGCGCGTGCCAGAGCTCGCAGATCGGCAACAGCGCGGCGCATGGACTCGACATCGGTCATCTGGGCAAGAGAGTAGCTCTCTG
>NZ_JBMOJE010000346.1:0-2028 GCF_049316945.1 Propionivibrio sp.
CTGGCGATCCGTTGCGCTTGTTGGTGGCGTCAACACCGTGCGCGAGTAGTAGGTAGCGTTTCCCGGTTTTCTTGTGGGTGTAGGGGATCATTTGTTGCGCTCCTCGATCATGGCGTCGGCCATTGCGTATGCCAGATTTGCAATGTCGATTCGATCCAATTCTTCGTTCTCTTACCGCATCAACAGCCCTGAAACAACCTTCGCTGCGAAGTAGTCACGTAAATGCAGCCCGGTAAATTGCGTGTACGGCTCCCATTCCTCTTCCACAATATGCCCGAGCATTGGGAACGCCGGCCCTCCGGTATCCTTGCTCATGCTTTCCACTTCCTCCAGAAATCACAATCCTTGCCTTCATCCGGCTTTGGCTTCCCGAGTCTGCACACCTTCACGGCAAATGCCGTGGTCTGTTGCATGCAGGAGGTGCAGGACTTCGCCGGGCAGAGGGTGGCGAACAGGTTTTTGATGTTCTGTGCTTCATGCGGCATTGCGTAGCTCCTTGGTTTTTGCGGTGTAGTCGTCAATCGCTTCTTCGGCCAGCGTCCGCACTTGGCTGGCGCTGAGTACCTGCTTCTCCATATCGCGCAACTCATCAACAAATTTCTTCCCGTAGAAATCCACCATGAACAGCGTGTATTCCCGCATGTGGTATTCCTTGTTGAAGGTGTTGCAGCCACAACATGCCGGTTTGAGATTTTCCTCAAGCCATCGCGTCGATTTCTTCCCGCGCCCAATGAAGTGCGCACAGTGCGCCATCTTCCAGTGCAGAACCTTCCCGCATGAGACGCATGTCACGTTTCCGTGCTCGTCGGCATGCTTGCGCCGGATGAACTCGCTCGTCACGGTGTCGGCTTTGCGGATAAGCGTCGGCAGTGGTGTGAGCTTTGGGCGCTTGGCTTTCTTCGGAACGACTACGCGCTTCATGCCGAATATGCCCATCAGCGAGTCAGCAGCGGCTAGGCTCATTCGCATAACCCGTAAATTGACGAGCAAACAGGCCCATCGTTCTGCATCCTGAACATATCGTAAAGACGCCCACCGCGTTTGGTCTTGCTCCACTCGACAAACACATCAATCGTTTGCGTTGCCGACCACTCGCTGTCATCAGAAGGAGCAGCGAAGAACGTAGCACCTTGCCGTTTGCTTGCTGACTTAACCGCTTGCTCCCAATTACGGATGCGCTCGATCACTTCAGGGAATCGCTTGCTTATTTCAAGCAGTTCATCTTTCCGGCAGTTTATGCAAGGCATACACCCAACCCGGCCCATGCCCATTTTGTAGAGTGGGTTTGGATCGATGCCGTGTTTTTTGTGCATATCGAAACAATCAGCAGCCGTCCATTCGATGATTGGGCGATAGTTCCAAAGCTCTGAACCGTTTTCAAACGTCTGTTTTAGCTCGTTCATCGGAAGCAATGACCTACGCAACGACTCATCACGGCGAACACCTTGCCAACTGATTACATCGTCGCCAGCGTCAAGCAGTGGCTTTTGAACCTGATTGATGATCGGAAACTGTTTCAGTTCTTGCGAACAAAACGCAACCTTGCTGGAAGGGAACCGTCCTTTCCAGACGCAAAGGTCAAGGAACGGGTTTCCTGTTGCGACCAAGGCCGCCGCAGCCCTGTCTATCGCTTCTTGCGGAACGCCCTTGTCTGCCCACTTGGTAAGGACGTATTCGCGCTTTCCGTCGATCTGCCGCGCGAAGTCGGCTTTTACCGTGCGGATTGGCGGCAACCCTTTCGCCACCATCCAGTCAGATACGTACTCAACGTAATCGTAGGTGATCTGGTGTTCGTTTCCTGTATCGGCCATCACAACTTGAAGGTTGTCGGGCATTCTCTCGTAAGCGAGCAAGAGCATAGCGGTACTATCTTTTCCGCCGCTGAAGCTCAGTACGTTATGTTCGCTCATGCCACACTCTCCAGTTGGTGGCGCACCTTCTGCCCGATGCTGCGGAGCACTGTCTCAAGTTCGCGCTTCAGTCGTTTCGCCTCGCCGTCAAGCCGGTCAAGCGCGGTATTCATGGCGG
>NZ_JBMOJE010000347.1:0-2026 GCF_049316945.1 Propionivibrio sp.
CGCCCTAAGGTAATTCCGGTTGATTCATTACTGCAATTGCGTCAGCGGTTGGATCGTCTGCCCCCAAAAAGCCCCCAGCGTGCAATCCAAGTTGCTGCGATTGCCACTCTTTACGGGGTGTCTGTCACAACTGTTTATCGTTTGCTCAATGACTTCAATAAGCCATGCGCCGCACACAGAGCCGATCATGGCAAGCCTCGCGTACTGCCCACGCAGCAGTTGGAGCAATTCTGTGAGTTGGTTGCAGCACTCAAGCTACGAACCACCAACAAAAACGGGCGGCACTTATCAACAGGACGTGCAATTGAACTTTTGGAAGATTTTGGAGTGGAGACCACTCAAGGATTGACCAAAGCGCCCAAAGGTTTATTGAGCCGCCAAACGATCAACCGCTACCTGTCGCTGTGGCAGCTTGACCAACAACACCTGACGCGCGAACCTGCCGCCGTGCGGTTCCAGGCTGAGCACAGCAACGACTGCTGGCAGTTCGACATGTCGCCGTCGGACCTTAAGCACATCGAAAAGCCGACCTGGATTGATCCAGCCAAGGGTGTTCCGACACTCATGTTGTTCAGTGTCGTTGATGATCGCAGTGGCGTTAATTACCAAGAATACCGCTGTGTGTATGGTGAAGACACCGAATCAGCGCTGCGTTTCTTGTTCAATGCCATGGCTCCCAAGGCTGATCCAGCATGCCCCTTTCAAGGTCGGCCCAAAATGATCTACCTGGACAACGGGCCAGTAGCCAAAAGCCACGTTTTCCAGAACGTCATGCAAGCGCTGGAGATTGAGTGGAAAACCCATATTCCCGCTGGCAAGGATGGCACTCGCACCACCGCCCGCTCCAAAGGCAAGGTAGAGCGGCCATTCCGGACGGTCAAAGAAGCCCATGAAACGCTGTACCACTTCCACAAGCCAGAAACCGAACTGCAGGCCAACGAGTGGTTGTTGCGCTACCTGATTCGCTACAACGGTCAGCGCCACCGCCATGAAACCCACTCGCGCCTGGACGACTGGCTGGTCAAGCTGCCTGTAGAGGGTTTGCGAGAAATGTGTACCTGGGCGCAGTTTTGCCGCTTCGCCCGTGCACCGGAGCGGCGCAAAGTGGGGATTGATGCCCGCATCAGTATTGATGGCACCCAATACGAGGTTGAACCCAGCATGGTGAGTGTGATCACCGAATTTGATGGTCTGCTGGTCAAGTTCCGTGATGGTTGTTACGGCGAAGGGCAGGACTCAAAGGCAAACGGCACCGGTATGACTACAGGTGCCGTTTAGGAATTGAGCTGTGGGTGTTAATCAGAAAGTCTCGTCAGAGAAACGCCACGGCACAAGCTCGTTGACATTGGGTTTGGCTTTTTGGGCGTAGTGGCGTTCAATGCGACTACCGTAGCGTGCCAGAAGACTGGTGCTGATCACCTGCAGGAACTCAAAAATTTCGACGGCAGCCTCATCAGACAACGCCGGGGTGTACTCGCACAGGCACAAACCAGATGGGCGCTTGTGTTTTTTCTTCATGGTCATTTTCCTGCTGCCGCACGTCGCTGCGTCGGCTTTGGCGCTGGTGCAAAGACATCAAGATACAGTTTCTCATCAAGCACAGGCAAATCCCGCTGCGCAGCAGCGGCCAGAAGCTCAGCAGCCATGGTCGTGAGAATCCGATAGTTGCCAGCGGCGTGATCACAAAGCGTCTGGCGCAGTGGCAGCGTCATCAAGCTGGCATTACCTGCGCCGGCTATCAAATGCTCCAAGCACAGAGCCAACTCCTCGCGACTGGCAAACTCGGTAGCCAGGCGGGTCCGAATACGGCTACCCAGTGGAATAAGCTCTTCACGGCGCAGCTTCTCAAGCAGGCGCCCATCTCCTGCCATCACGATACACAACAAGGGCTGAGAATCGAACTGCGAACTCGCCAGCAGCCGCAACTCAGACAACACCTGAGGTGTCATCTCCTGCGCCTCATCGACCAAGAGCACCGCCCGACAGCGGGTGGACTCCATATGGCTGAGCCAACGCTCGCGCAAAG
>NZ_JBMOJE010000348.1:0-2020 GCF_049316945.1 Propionivibrio sp.
GACATACTGATTACCCCAAAATAGGTGGTAAATTCATTCTTAAAAATCACCTAACTTTGTTCAAAGTCCAATAATTCGTAATGAGATTCGCGCCCAAATTTGCGGTATCTTGGCTGGCCCGATAGCTGATGGCATATTCGCGGTAGAAGAAAACGGAATAATGATAGAGCCGAACTATGGGCCGGAATCATACGCAAACGAAGACTCACAGAAAGCCGCCGGTTTAGCTCTGCTGCTGCCTTGGCGTGGTGAGTACGGTGATTTAACCTGGGTTACCGAGCAATTGCTACGCCGCCCTGATGTTTGGGCTATGGTGATTCGATTGGCCTGTGAACTTGAGCGATTGGGCGATATGGAAGACTTTGATGGTTTTCTGCCTGATGCTGTGGACGGCTGGCCTAGTTCACCGCAAGCAAAGAAGCCAATTGTTATCGGTGCGCTGACTATCAGCGAGTGACCGCCGTGGAGCCGGGCAAGCTGCGCGTGGTGGCAGGTTGATTGCAAAGCGTAACGCTACAAGATATAATCAATCATGATTAAGTCATTCGGCCATAAAGGGCTACAGGCATTCTTTGAACGTGGCACAAAAGCAGGCATCCGGCCAGACCATGCGCCCAAGCTAGCCCGACTGCTGGCCCGCCTGGACGTGGCCGCAAGTGCGCCAGATATGAACGTGCCGGGCTGGGGCTTGCACCCGTTGTCAGACGATTTGAAGGGGCATTGGGCCGTATCGGTAAACGGCAATTGGCGAATGACTTTCACCTTTGACGGTACGGATGCCGTACTGGTTGATTACATGGATTACCACTAGGAGCTACACCATGACCCGCATGTTTAACCCGCCGCATCCTGGCCTGACCCTGCGTGATGACGTGCTACCCGCGCTGGGGCTGGGTGTCACCCAGTCCGCCGAACAGTTGGGCGTGTCGCGTGTCGCGTTATCGCGTGTTCTGAATGGCCGGGCTGCTATTTCGCCTGATATGGCCCTGCGCCTTGAGGCATGGCTAGGTGCTTCCCGTGGTGGGGATGCCCGCGTGTGGCTGGCCCAACAGAGCGCCTATGACGTGTGGCAAGCCGAACAACGATTCAAAGCCGCACCGATGCGTGTGCAACCTGCGCCAGCGATGGCCACATGAAAAACTGCCCACTGGTTGTAATACCAAACGCTTTACTGGTGGCCACACGGATAGGTGAATTCCAAGAGTGGATGCTCGACTGGACACCAACATCTACCGCTACGATGAAAGATGAAATTCGGGCAATGAATGCCCTGCATCTTGAGCGGTTTGTTCGCCGGAATGTATCAATCAAAACATTCCTTGAGTGGAAGAAAGAGAACCCCCGAACTTTCATCACTGAACGGGTTAACACGCGCATAACAGCGAAAGCCACATAACAGTTTTTGCGCCAGCTAGACCCGCCTCGAAACCGGGTTGAAAAGCCAAGACCCCCACTAGGGTTTGCATGAATCAACACGCGGCGACATAGTTCAACGGTTATCAACTTAACCGAGGTTCTACTATGAGCGTCATTCTTGAAATCAATCCCGACTATTCGAACGAACATCTTCAAGCCCTTGCACGGGCAGAGATAGCCGAGTTTCACAAGCCTAAAACTTTCGACCTGTACGATTGACTAAGCCGCTTTTACTGCCCAAGTGAGGTCAAAACTGCGGTTTTGCAGCCATTGTGGAACTACATTGTTGACTGTGAGCGCATTGAGTGAGGTCAGCGCATAGGAGCCATCTTCAGACCAACTCATCCCTTGGTGCTTTTGGCGCTTGGCAGTCACCAGATTATTGCTTCGCTCCACCGGATTACTGGAATTTGGCAACTTGAGTTTGGCACGCATGGCGTAGCACGGCATAGACTTGCGGTTACGTTCGAGGTATCCGATGAGTCGAACAATTTGGACTTTGAACAAAGTTACGACCTGTACGATTCAAAACTCAATTTTGTGCGAATATTTGGTGGTGCCTCAAATTGACGTGCTGAGCAAAAAGAAAGAGAATATCAATAAA
>NZ_JBMOJE010000349.1:0-2018 GCF_049316945.1 Propionivibrio sp.
GTCATCCGGGCCAATAGTCGGTTAAGTTCCAAACAGAATGCAACACTACACTAGCCTAGCAGTGGCGCTGCCCACAAACACCCCAAGGAAGGTCGTTTATGGTCATTCGCGAACCACGGCAAAACGGGCGCAGAACTTTGTCCCAAGTCGCAACTAATCTCCCGCCCTACGACTATGATAAAAATCGCGCTAACTCTTGCGTGCAGGTCGCAGAACTATTGCGTACTTCGCACTTAACTCTGCATCTAACGAGATGCTCAAATATCGATGTTGCCGGCCCGCAGCGCATTCGTCTCGATGAAATCCCTGCGCGGCTCCACTTCGTCGCCCATCAGCATGGTGAACACGCGGTCGGCTTCAATGGCATCGTCAATTTGCACACGCAGCAGGCGGCGAACGGTGGGGTCCATGGTGGTCTCCCACAGTTGGGCCGGGTTCATTTCGCCCAAGCCTTTGTAGCGTTGTCGGCTGGTGGCGTGTTCGGCCTGCGCGATCAGCCAGGCCATGGCTTCGCGGAAGTCGTTGACCTTTTCTTCCTTCTGGCGTTCGCCTTCGCCGCGCATGACGCGGGCGCCTTCTGAGAGCAGTCCCTTGAACGTGTTGGCGGCTTCAGCGAGCGCGGCATAGTCGGAGCCGTGCACAAAGTCTTGCGTCAGGACACTGCTCTTGACGTTGCCGTGATGGCGGCGGCTGATGCGCAGAATGGGCTTGTCGGTGCGCAGGTCAAACTCGCCGGCCACTTCGGCGTCTGGCAAGCGGGCTTGCAGGGCCGCAGCAGATGCCTCTGCATCCGCTACGGTATCCAGGTTCAGTGCCACGCCATCAGCGACCGAGCGCAAGGCTTCCGCATCCATGAAGTTTTTCAGGCGTGCGATGACGCCCTGGGCCACAATATGTTTGCGGGCCAGTTCTGCCAGTGTGTCGCCGCTGATCGTGGTGCCATTTGGGCCACCCGTAAAGACGGACGCACTGATCAAGGCGATTCGCAGAAGGAAATTGTCCAGGTCGCCCGCACCCTGCAGGTACAGCTCTTCCTTGCCAGCCTTGACCTTGTACAACGGTGGCTGTGCAATGTAAATATGGCCGCGCTCCACCAGCTCGGGCATCTGGCGGTAGAAGAAGGTGAGCAGCAGGGTGCGGATGTGGGCGCCGTCAACGTCGGCATCGGTCATGATGATGATGCGGTGGTAGCGCAGCTTGGCAACGTTGAAGTCGTCATTGCCCGTAGTGCCGCCCGCCTTGCCGATGCCGGTACCCAGCGCGGTGATCAGCGTCAAAATTTCGTTGCTGGTCAGCAGTTTTTCGTAGCGGGCTTTTTCCACGTTCAAAATCTTGCCGCGCAGGGGCAAAATCGCCTGGAACTTGCGGTCGCGGCCCTGCTTGGCGGAGCCACCGGCGGAGTCACCCTCGACAATGTAGATCTCGCACATCGCGGGGTCTTTTTCCTGGCAGTCGGCCAGCTTGCCGGGCAGGCCCATGCCGTCCAGCACGCCTTTGCGGCGGGTCATGTCGCGGGCCTTGCGGGCGGCTTCGCGGGCACGGGCTGCTTCGATGATCTTGCCGACGATGATCTTGGCATCTGCCGGGCGCTCTTGTAGGTAGTCGGCCAGCAGCTTGCTCACAATGTCTTCCACCGGGCCGCGCACTTCGCTCGATACGAGCTTGTCTTTGGTCTGGCTGGAGAACTTGGGTTCGGGTACTTTCACGCTCAGCACGCAGGTCAGGCCTTCGCGCATGTCGTCGCCGGTCACTTCGACCTTGGCCTTTTTGGCCAATTCGGATTCATCGATGTATTTGTTGATAACGCGGGTCATGGCCGCGCGCAAACCGGTCAAATGGGTGCCACCGTCACGTTGGGGGATGTTGTTGGTGAAGCACAGCACCTGCTCGTTGTAGCCGCTGTTCCACTGCATGGCCACTTCGACACCGATGTTGGTCTGCTGGTCGCTTTGGCGGTCGCCCATGGCGTGGAAGATGTTGGGGTTCAACACCGTCTTGCCTTTGTTGATGAAGTTCAC
>NZ_JBMOJE010000350.1:0-2010 GCF_049316945.1 Propionivibrio sp.
GTGCCTTTATTTTTCTGCGCATTTGTTAGAACAGACGCTACAAAAGCTACGAAAGGGGGTTTTGTAGCTTTCGTAGCGTCCCCTTTAGCGTGTTCAAGATTTTTTAACCGGCTTAACCAGGTGGTCATGATGCGCTGTCCTTCATCAAAAACGGGTTAATCAGATAACTCTCGCTTGGTCTGCCAGCGCCGTGCGTGATGACTTTGCGTAGGTAGTCATACTCCACCAGCACGTCCGCTGCTTTGCGAGCCGCCTCGGGGGTGGCGATACCGGCCCAATGCTTCACTGCGATTTGCCGTGGTGTAAAGCTGTCAGGTATCGCGCCATCACGATCAGCAAGTTTTCCGGTTTTTATCTTCATCAGCAGCGTTTCAGCGTTGGTAGTCTCGGGAATGACCGCCGCCGCATAGAGCCGGTTAGCGTGGCTTTGCAAGTACTCTGCCAGCGCCAGCGCCCGGCCCAGTTCGGTTATGTGGACAACGCCCCCGCTGTCTGGTGTGTCGATCATGGCAAACACCAGCGCCAGGGCTGGTATCAGCTTGCGATATTTGGCAAGGTGTGAAACCATCGCCGGGTGCAAATCATCGCCGCGCAGATTATTTTCAAAAGGCACCAGCCATTCAATAAATAACTCTTGGGCTTCAGGGCTGAAATGCCAGACAACCGGGTTATCTTCGCTTTCTGGTTGTAATATTGCCAGTCGTTCAAATACTGCGTAAGCTGCTTGTTTTGCCGGTGTATCAGGCCATTGGTCAACATATTTAAAATCGCGGGCGATATCAGGCCACACGATCAGGCCAAACCGTTGCAAAAGTCCATCATCACCCTCGCCGCCCGATACCGCATTGCGAACGTATTGCTGAATCTTGCCGGGCTGAGTGCCCCCAAGCATCGCCATGCAAACCCGAGGGATGTAGGTTTCTCCGCGAATGATGCGCTTGAACTTGTATGGCTTATCGCCGTCATACCCTTGCAAATAGAACCCTCGGGCATCTTGGTTTTCAACCTTGTCCAATGAAACCAACAAGCTGTTGAACTCATCCCTGAAAACCAGTACGCCCCACGGGTTTTGTTGCAAAGTTTCCCCCAGTGCTTCGACGGTTGAATTGTTTTCAATGAAGCTGCGAGCGATAGGTTCAGCCGTGGCGGTGCCAGGCATCAGCAGCGCCCGCGCTGCGGCCTTGTCCTTGCCGATTAAACCCTTCGCCTTCTTTTCATTGTCAGCAAACGAAAGCGCCTCAACCTTGTTGTCAAGCTCCCATGAATCATGCGCGTCCTTCCAAAGCTCACGTTCTTTTGCCTCAAGTCGGTGTAAGGGCTTCATCACTTCACTGAGTGCTGGTGACTTCATCACCCCAGGTCGGCCGATAACGCAACACCAAAGGTTTGGTGTGACGTGCCAGTCACTGAACCGTTTAGGCTGAATCACGGCCCTTGCACCGATCAGGCTTGATAGTGCAGTCAAGGCACCCATGGCGGTGTAATCAGCCGGGCATTGCATGGTGTGTGCAATGTCCATCACCCAGGCCCGCAAAGCGTAGGGCAGGTAGTCCGCATCAAACGGCATAACAGGCGGCAAAGCATCAGGCAATGGTGTAGGTTCAGGCCATGCATCAGCCGCTCTTGTCCACCCGTGTTCACTTGCCAGTTTAAAAACTGATGCCTTGCCGATTGGCTTTCCGGGGTAGTCTGGATCAGCATTCAAAAATTCAGCACTGGCATTGCCGCCGGTTTTTTTGTCCCAGGCTTTTGCAATGGCTAGCGCAGTAGCACGGTGCGTTTTACCGTACTCGGTGCAAAGTGCATACCCGATGCACTGCGCTGCGTCGATTGGTGGCGAATGCTCGGTGCCTTCTTTGTGAAAAGCTGTTACCGGTATTGCCAGCACCGCCGATTCCAGCAATTCACGGTCTGCCTGTTGCGCCTCGGTCAATGGCGCGGTGTCGGTGTCCGCGCCGGTGCCCGTCCTTGTACCGCTTGTCGGGTTGTCCCATTCCTGCCAGCGCCGGG
>NZ_JBMOJE010000351.1:0-2007 GCF_049316945.1 Propionivibrio sp.
GGCGCTCCCGAAAAAGCTGGCAGATGAAGCCGCCATTCTGAACATGGCAAAATCACCAAGCGTGGCAGATGGATTCAGGGCGATGATGCCTTCACTCTCGCCGACGATGATCGCCATGAAATACAAAGGACGGATTTACTCCCCTCTGGTGATTGAGAGTATCGGGCAACCCATGAATTCTCCGGTCGACAAGTACGGCAAATACGCTGAATTGACGATACCGATGACGCTGTGCACCCTGACGGCGATTGACCGCGATGACTGGGCGGCAATCTACAACGCCGAGCGAACAGGCTGATTCGCAACCCGGAAAACGCCCTAAAACGCCAATTTCCCATGCCGCAGACTTGGTTTGTCGCGGCTAGGGATGCACCCGAACGCTGTTCCGCATAAACAGCTCGCCGCGACACCCCTTTAATGCCAAGGAGTCGCCACCATGCCCGATAGCCGATACACCCTTCACCTTGGCGATTGCCTTGAGCGCATGGCAGAGATACCGGACGGCAGCGTGGACATGATCCTGTGCGACTTGCCTTATGGGACGACTGCGTGCAAGTGGGATTCGGTTATCCCGTTCGAGCCATTGTGGGCGCACTACAAGCGCGTGATTAAGAAGAGCGGGGCGATTGTACTGACGGCAAGCCAGCCATTCACCACGAAGCTGATAAGCAGCAACATGAAGGATTTTAGATATGAGTGGATATGGGATAAATACACTCCGACAGGTTTTTTGAACGTAAGACGAATGCCTTTGAAGCAGCATGAAAACATCGCTGTCTTTTACGAAAAACTGCCCACTTACAACCCTCAGAAATATAAAAAACCGTATTTAGCAGCACGAACAGGAAAAGGGTTTACCAAAGAAGGAGACGATATTAAATCTGGCGTGTATGGGTCTGGTTTGGTCAACGGGTCGGGGTTTAGAAGCGAATACGCGCATCCAAAAACAATTATTTATCAGCCGACCGGCAACGGGTTGGATAAGAAAAACAACGTTCACCCCACCCAAAAGCCCGTTGCGCTCATGGAGTACCTGATCCGCACCTACACCAACGAGGGCGAGACGGTTCTCGATAATACGATGGGAAGCGGCACAACCGGAGTTGCTTGCATCAACACTGGCCGCAAGTTCATCGGCATCGAGCGCGACGACAAGTATTTCGCCATCGCCAAAGCCCGTATCGAAGCCGCCATCGCATCTCCGGTTCAGGCCGGTCTGTTTGGACAGGCGGCATGACCGTGACTCACGGCGCATGTTTGGCGAGCAACTCTGCCGCTCTGGTTTGCCACCCCTTACCGGAAGCTCGCCAGCGCGCTAAAGCCGCTTCGTCAATCCTCAATGTAGTAGGCCGCTTGGTTGATTCCTGCACGCTGCCAACCGGGCGACCACGGCGTGCCATGATGATTTCTGGTGTGTGCACCTCTGCAAATTCTCCGCGCTTGGCTTGTTCAAGCGATTCACGCAGACCGGGTAAATTCATCCCGGCATCGGCATCAATCGCCTTTGCAACCTGTTCAACGTCAATGTTTTCAATGTTCATGGCTCGCCTTTCTTATTTCCTTGGTGGTCATTGTGCTGCGCTCAGCTTTGACATAAGCCGCAATCAGCAGAACTACCCCTTGTTCGGGCAGGTGGAAGTAAATAATTCTCGCCCCTCCTCGTTTGCCTTGGCCGCGTGCCGACCAGCGAACTTTCCGTGCACCACAAGCTCCGGGGATAACGTCCCCAGCCAAAGGATTCTGTGCAATCCAGTTGATAAAGGCATGGAACTGTGCGTCCGTCCAGATACCGGCGGATTGCTGCTGAAATTCAAGAGTTTCAATAACTGTGTGCATGAATTGATTGTACATCTAAATAATGCAATAGTCAAAGGTATCCTGCCATGATTAACTTCCCCCCGCTTCGCACACGCCGCCTGACCGTTCAGTTGCGTGAGCTTTCAATCGGCGAATCAATTGCCATTGCTGCTATGCCAGCGAGCATGCATGAATCCTCCTGCGCGGCCT
>NZ_JBMOJE010000352.1:0-1968 GCF_049316945.1 Propionivibrio sp.
GAGATTGAGGACGGTGATCTGGCGTATCTTGCCGCCAATACGTTCGCTACGCACCTGTGAGGGGGGTGTTTATTTGGCACATCCTTTCAGACTCCAAAAAAAGCCGCCCTATTTCGTGAAGCCATTGAATGGCAAGGGCTATGGAGAAATCGAGGGCTAAAATTGTCGTCTCGTGATTTTGAACAGAAAGCAGACCGTTTTGCTGTTTTCTGAGCAGAGTAGAGCGATATTTGGCACATTCCAAGACGTAAATGAACCCCAGAAGTAACGCTGCATCGGCTACCAGGGCGTCGTTGGCGGCGGTCTCGGTTGATGCCTGGAGGTGGCCGGCCCTGGCGGTGACCTTTACCATTGGCACGCCCTGGTCGTCGGTGGCGGTATCGGCGTTACGGGCATGGCTGAAGCCGATCATTGATAACGCCAGCGCCCAGGTGTAGTGGTGTTCTTGCATGCTTCCTCCTTGGACAAAAGCATGCCATACCTACCGGGAAACAGGTATTAGACAAAAGGCATAGTCAAGCCGCCCTGGCGTTCGGATCGCCGGTACCAACGCCGTCTGGAGTGATCTCGCCTCTGTCGATCAAACCCTTATAGATACTAGCTATCAAGCCGGCCGCCCTTTCTGGCTTCGCGTCCGGGTAGCTGATTAGGTAGCCCTGAATAACTGCCGCCAACGCACCTTCGTTGATCTTGTTCAGTAAAGGAAGTGGCTCGGGCTTCTCCAGATCGGCGAGCAGCATTGGCCCTTCGCCGGTGAGCAGCCAGTTGGCGTTTATTCCAAACCGGATCAGTGCAGACACTGCATCCCCGCCAGGCATGCGTTTGCCTGCCTCGTAGTCCTGTAGCGACGGGACAGGTATCCCAGAAAGCGTGAAAAGCTCCTTTTGGGTCAAGAAAAGCTCTGTCCTGGCCTTCTTAAGCCGATCTCCTACAGCCTTTTTTTGGTTGCCGACAACAATCACGGTGTCGACAACCTGCGTCGACAACCGAGCGCACGGTTGTCGACAAACGTAAACATATGATTAAACATAAGAATTCTCAATTCCATAATAAAAACATGCAATCCAGTGTCGACAACCAAAATAAACGTTGACATAGCCATGCAATCGCATGTTAAATACACCTCATGGCAACCAACCAAGAGGAGCAAGGAATGAACGCTAAAGTCGCAAAAAAAGCCAGTCAAGAGGACTGGCACCCCGCCGATGTTATCTGCGCACTGCGCAAGAAAAAGACCACGTTACGTGCTCTGGCAACGCTGCACGGAATCAAGGACAGCAGCAGCTTTTCTGCTGCTCTGGTGCGCTCGTTGCCGACCAATGAAAAGCGCATCGCTGACGCCCTTGGGATTCACCCGATGGTGATCTGGCCCTCGCGCTACAACGAAGACGGAACCCGTAAATTACAAGGGTTTCGTGCTGTTCAGTGTAGCGCAGCAGCACAACCGGTCAATGGTTATCTCGGGCTGGCTGCATAGCCATGACAAACCGCATATCTCTCGCGACCCTGCACATCCTGCTAGTGGGTAAGTATCACCTGCAAGGGATAGGCATTGTGGCTTCTGACTTCGGCGGCTACTTCGGCAAGGTGCCGAAGTGAAAACCCGTCGTGACCCGATGACGCTGGACCTGTTCGAGGTTCCGGTGCCGCGTAATCCGACCCCTGGCGCGCTGGCCGTTGGGCCGAGTTTGCGCCAGCTTTTATCCGATTTAATGAAGGATTCGCCACGTTCCCGCGTCGATATCGCTGCCCATATGAGCGTGCTGACCGGACACGACATCAGCAAGCACCAGCTTGATAGCTGGACGGCGGACAGCCGCGAAGGCTGGCGCTTTCCACTGGAGTATCTGCCGGCGTTTGAAGTGGCCCTGGCGTCGCATGCGCTGATCGCCTGGCTGGCGGATTTGCGCGGCTGCAAGGTGCTGGTCGGCAAGGATGCGCTCGATGCGGAGATCGGCAAGTTGGAGC
>NZ_JBMOJE010000353.1:0-1966 GCF_049316945.1 Propionivibrio sp.
CCGCCGACCCCTAGCGCGCCAGTAACTGGAACTTTCTTTAGGAATCCAAACCCCGGGATTTTTGAAAGCAGCGACATTAACCCGGCACCGAGTGCCGTAATCGCGCTGACGATCATCGGGCCAATGAATGGTATTTTCGACAGCATTGAAAGAATGCCGCCACTCTCTGCGCCGCCTTCCGGCTTGTCTTCGAGGTTCTTCAAACTCTTGTTTGCGGCCTTTCCAGTGATGAATGCTTCGCTTCTGAACCCGGTAAGCGTGGCATAAACCCTCCTTAGCAATCCTGTCTGGGCAGCAGCATCCTTGTCCTTGCTTCCCCTTCCCTTTGAAATCATTTCCCAGCCACGGGCCAGCGGTTGCGCTATTTCCTGAAAGGCTTGAACGGCAGGATCAACCTCAGCTACTTTCTCAACGCCGGCTGACGCTATATCACCCACTCGACCGGAAGCAAGCGCTTTCAATTCCTTGTCTTTGTCGTTATTTTCCTTGGCTTTTTTAAGTGCATCAGGAGATTTTGAATCAACTATTTTTGGCGTAAACCGTCCTTTCGCATCCCTTCCTGACGGTTTGGCAATCTCTCTGCCGATCTGGTTTAACGCTTTGACAATATTGGCATCTGACGGCGCTAGTGACCGGCTATTACCTGCAGGAATTGCAGGCGAGTTGGCGTTCACCTTTGGAATTGCCGGTGACCTGGTTCGTCCTGCAGGGGTGGCGACAGGCCGAATTAGGCTATCGCGCTTTACCCCTGGCGCCGACTTTCTTTGTTCTGGCGTAACCGTCGCTTGCTTTTCAGCAACAGCACCCGGAGATCCTCCGCTTCCCTTGATTGCACTCCTTATCGCGCGCACATCGCTGCGAATCTGCTCAAGAACAGAAATAGCCCGGCCAATATCGATAGGATCGCCGGAAAGAAACCCTTGCGCGTCGGATTTAAGAGCCATGGGTTACGCCTTCATAAACGTGTCTAATTGTGAAAACGTCATTTGCAATTCCTGCAGACCATCTTCTCTTCGAGAAAAAGTGAATTCAATATTGGCCGGACGGTACAGCCCAATGTCTTCGTACCCGCCTTGGTTGCTGCCTTGGGTGATGAAGGCGTGAACAACCTTGATCTTGATCGCGTAATCGCCCGGGTGCCCGACCGTTCCATCTTCCGGTGCGGCTGCCGCGTGGTGATCTGAATACCATCGCTTGAGTGTTCCTTGATGGTCGTCAAGCGTGGTTATTCTCATCTCAACCGGTTCCGACGACTTGACGCTATCGACGGAGGCCGATCCGATCTTTATTTTGTCGCCGGTCAGTGTCAGCGGCGCATAACTTAACTCGGTCACGAACATGTTGAAGCGGTGCATTACCCCGGCCCCTTGCAACTTGCTGGATACCTCGATAATGAACAGGTTTTTCTTGGAGAACCTGTTTTCGCCCATTTCAACGGCGATTCCTCTTGCCTCCATCGGGCTGATACCGCCGAACAGCGGGGTGGGCGTTCCCCAGTAGGCGGTTTGCGATGCTACGCCACTCATTCCCGGCAACAGCTTGTTGAGTAATCCTGAGCCAAGCAATTTCATGCCGGCCCCTTCAAAGTTCCCGTTCATCAAGTCGCCAGCGATACCGGCGCCGGCATTGAGCGCGCCTTGCACTTTCGCTGGAATGTACTTATTGACCAGACCCATGGCGGCATTGGAGGCCATGCTATTACCGATGTTGGCGACCGTTGACGCCAAAGGACTGCCGCCCATGGCCTTGGCCGCGCTTGAAGCAACACCACCGAGAGAGGAACTTAGGCCGGAGCTTATCGAACCAATCAAGCCCTTGCTGGAAAGGCTTGATGCCACTTGGTCATAAAGTGCCATGGCTAAGCCCCAAACCCGCCGCCGTCGGCACCTTCGGGCGGCTTGGCATTGACTATCTTGGCGAACAGCTTGGCCTGGTCCTCATCCATCATCATGTTTTTAGCCAGGAA
>NZ_JBMOJE010000354.1:0-1962 GCF_049316945.1 Propionivibrio sp.
CTGCGATTTTCTCCAAGGCCTGCTCGGGAATGATCCACGGCGCTCCCTTGCACGCCTGACGGCCGGGAAGCTCGCCGGAATAAAGCATGCGCAGGACGACGCTTTCGTTCAGCGACAGGCGCTCCATCACTTCAGACAGCGTCAATTCGCCCCGTTCCGCGCGCTCGCCGGGGCGGTAGATGGCGATGGAGTGCTTGCCGCGAAAACTGCGCACCCGCGCTTCGTTCCAACTGTTGCCGTGGCCGGTGGTTTTGCCGGCCTGATTGAGAACGGTGGCAATGGTCTTATCGTTATGGGTGCGGGCAAGCTGGCGGATGAGGTCTCCGGTTTCGACATCGGTCACCCAGCGGTGATGGCCGCTGCGGTTTCTTTTGACCGAGATCTGGCTGTGGTCGCCGCCTTGCCAATGGAGCGTCAGGATCACCTGATCCCCGTCCACCTGGGCCACGACCTCTTTCAGCACCGTACGCAGGATGCGCTTGCGGGTTTCCGGGGTGGCGGCGGGGTGGTTCCAGGCCCGTTCGACGTCGGCGCCCAGCGCCAGCAATCGATCCTTGTCGGCGGAGGTCAGCGATGGCGCGGCCTGTGTTTCCCGGCTGTCCAGACGCCGTTCCAGATCATTGACCGCAACCAGACGTTCGTTCCAGCGCCGCTCCAGTTCCGCCGCCACAAGGCGGTTGGCGGGGTCGATCGCGTCGTACTGGCGCCGCGCCCGCTCGGCCTCATAGCGGGCTTGCTCCAGCGCCAAGTCCACTTGTCGCCGGACTTCGGCCGCCTGCTCCGCGCGGTGATCGATCGCGGCCAGCGCGGCTTCGATGCCCAGTGGCTGGATTTGCCGCACCACTTCCGCGCCGACGCCCCGATCGATCCGCAATGCGCCCAGCCGGATGCACTTGCCGCCGCCGGACGCCGGCTCGGCGCCCCGACACTGATAGCGAATGGTATTGCCGCCTTTTCCGGTATAGATGACATTCAGCTTGCGTCCGCAATGCCCGCACCGCAGCAGGCCCGCCAGCAGAGCCTCTCCCTTCCTGATCGGGCCGCGCGCCAGTTCGCCCTTCATGGTCGCATTATCGGCGATCGTTTGCTGGTTGCGTTCGAATTCGGCCCAGGAAATATAGCCCTGGTGACGATCGTGGAGCAACACCGTCCACTCGGCCTCCGCCCGCCGGACGCCATGGACCACGACCTTGCGGCCTTCGACCAGACGAGTGCGAGTGGTGGTGCGGCCGAAGGCGTAGGCCCCGGCATAAACCGGATTGGTCAGAATATGACGGATTGTGTGATTGACCGGAAGTTTCCATTGCTTTTGCAGTCCATCCGGACCGGGAACCAGGGCGGGAAGCTCTATCTTCTCCTCACGCAGCCAAAGCAGAACCTGGCGAATGCTTCCGAGTTCCGTGAATTTCCTGAACACCAGTTCAAGAGCCTCCTGCACGCGGCGATCCGGGTCTTTTTCGATCCGGGTCTGGCCGACCTTGACGTAGCCGATCGCCACCATGCCGAACAACTCGCCCCGCTGGGCCTTCTGAAGCAGGCCCGCGTCCATGCGCCGACGGATCGACGAATGCTCCATCTCGCTCATCGTACCCTTCAGGCCCAGCATCCACCGGTCGTCCAACCGCTGTGGATCGTAAATTCCATCCTCATCAATGATCAGGCAACCGACAAAGCCACTATACTCCAGCAATGTGTGCCAATCACGGCCATTGCGCGACAGTCGCGACGCCTCCACCGCCAGCACCGCACCGACGCTGCCCTCGCAGATCGCCCCCAGCATCCGTTTGAAACCCGGCCGGGCCGTCCCGGCTCCCGACCGGCCCTGGTCCTCATCAACCACCACCACATCCGACCAGCCGAGGCTCCGAGCCCGATCGGCCAAAGCATATTGCCGCAACTGGCTCTCGCGGTTGTGCAGGACTTGCTCGGGCGTCGATTGCCGGACGTAAACATAGGCCGTGC
>NZ_JBMOJE010000355.1:0-1945 GCF_049316945.1 Propionivibrio sp.
TAGCCAATAACATAAACATCAGCAGAATTCACGCAGCGCTGCCGAAAGGGCACTGTTAATCTCACTGATGGTGCTCTACACAAGATCCGGAGGCAAGGTAATAAGAGAACTTTGCACAGTCGCTTATAATCCTGCCTTATTTAAATGAAAACAGAGAAAGTTCAATGGCCACTTACAAAGAAATAAAGCGTCAAATTGCTGCGCTCGAAAAGCAAGCTGCCGAAGCCAGATCCGCTGAAATCGTTAAAATCATTTTTGGTATCAAGATTCAAATTACTGAATACGAACTGACGCCTGACGATCTTTTTGAGGATAACCCAAAGTCTGAGGTCAAGAACCTAGAGGTTGTAGCAAATCCAATCAACCCAGCTAAACCACCGAAATACATGGACCCGAAGACGGACAAGACCTGGAACGGTCATGGTAAACCGCCAGGCTGGATGGCTGAGGCAATCAAAAAGGGGAAAAGGGAAGATTTCCTGATCGCCAAAGTCCTGGAATTGCGGGCCGCGAAAACTGCGGTCGCGACAGCACTGAAAAAGGCCGTAAAGCCAGCGACTGCCAAACCAGTAACCAAGGCTCCGGCCGCCAAAAAGTCAGCGGCGAAGAAAAGCGTCAAGGTGCAAATGCCTGTGCAAGACGAACCTGCCCAGGCCGTTCCAGCGCCTGAAGAGGTCGCAGCGCCATAGGCGAGCGAAACTGCCTGACCGCCCCCTATCCCCCTCTATTTAGTTTCCTGGAATTGAGGGAAAATGGGTGGTGTTACACCTTCGGTCAGGATGCCGAACTTGCTGAAGTTCTACGAAGCGGTGCTATTGCTTAAGGATCGACTGGCCACGCCGTCCTGATCGGAGCAAATGAATTCTCGGGAAAACTGCGACCTACTACCGGGCATGTTAAGAAAAAGCCTAGAAAACGCGCTACGCGGGCATTGCGGCCAGCGCTATCAGCTTACGTTCTGACACAATCAGACGCCTTTTTATTCCGGCGCCTATGTTTCGTTCGACTTCCCACATGGCCAATCCCTTGACCACGGCAACTTGCTGTATGGCGGTTACGACATCACCCAACTTGGTGCAGAGATACTCTGCACCGCTCTTGATTGACGATTTTACTTTCATTCGGCTAAATCTCCCGTGTAGTTGTTCCGCAAACAATCCTATTCACGTTGTTCCCAAGAGGGAACGAAGTATTTCGTATTAGCTTTTCAAAAAAATGAACGGGTTTCTATATCAGTCGTCGCCCGCGAAGCCCAGCAGTTGCAGGATGGCCAAGAACAGGTTGAGAACGTTCAGGTACATGCTGCACGCCGCCATCACATAATTGTCCTCCTCGCCGCGGATTAGGCGGCTGGTGTCAAAAAGGATGAAACCAGAGAAGAGCAAAGCGGCCACGGCAGAGACGCCCGCCTGCATCGCGGGCACAAAAATCGCAGCAATGCTTGCCAACAGAACGACAATCAGACCCGCGAAAAGGAAGCCCCCCATCCGGGTGAAGTCCTTGCCGGTCTTATGGACGTACGCGGTGAGCGCCAAGGTGACCGCCGTGGTGAGTACCGCCGCCGTCAGTACCGTGCTGCTACCTCCAGGCAGGCTGATATAGTGGGTCAGCGTTGGCCCCAAGCCCAATCCGCTCAAGCCGGTGAAGGCCAGCATGGCCGGTACGGCGGCTGTCGAGTTCCGGTTCTTGTTCAAGTAGAAAAGCGGTACCAGGCCGAGCAGGGTGAAGACGATGCCCGCCAACGGGCCAAAGCCCGCCAACATACTGGCGCCGGCACCAGCGGCGGCTACGGCAGTGGAAAGTGCCAGCAGCTGATAGGTATTCCGAATGACACGGGTGATATCCGGCGCGGCGTACGTACCGTATTCGGTTTTGCTCAGATCGATTACACGGCATTATGTAGCAGCTACCCCAAGCCTCTGACCGCGGTACCGACCACAATACC
>NZ_JBMOJE010000356.1:0-1924 GCF_049316945.1 Propionivibrio sp.
AATCTGGCGCAAACATTCGCGCAGTAGAGACAATTGTTGCGGAGGAATTTCATAGACGCCCAAATCTCCTTGGCAAACAGGATTGATCAACAGGGATTAACTTGCCGTTTATTTGCCTAAAAGACTACCTATCTTTGGCCTAAAAAAAGTATCCAGTTTCACTTCTTGGTTGGCAGGGATTGCCGTGCCGCGCCAACGCCACAATCAGCAAACCGGCAAAACCGGCGCTGCATTACCGCCGCAAGCTTGCGTGTCGCCGCTTTAACCACCTGGCATTGCAGCCAACGGGAGTTGGAAATACAGGCCGATGCTCAGGCTCAAACCTCATTGGAAAAAGCTTGACGTTGCGTTCTCAAAGTAAGTTATATATACTTCCGAACAATCGGAATATTTATCATGTACACCCATATCCTCATCCCCACTGCTGAAGCTGCATTTATTGCTGGCTTGTCCGACCGCGACATGAACAGAGTGGTTGACGAGCATCTGATGCCGGACGTGTTGTTCGAAAAAAATGGAGGTGTCCGCAGGTTCACTCGGCTGTGTGCAGCCTTTGCGAAGTTTTATTTCGATGACCGCAATTGGCTGGTTGCCGCCGCGCGTCGGCAAGTTCTTGATGAGTTGACCCACCGGGTAGCCCAGCTTCAAGGCAAAAATGATGTGTTCTCCTTGATGAAGCTCCCAGACCGGTTTAACTGGAAGGTAACTAATTACAGCGTGGAGGTTGACATGGCCCCGTATGTCACCGAAGTGTTCGCTCGGGTGAAAGACGTATGCCAGGCTGACGCACTGGTGACAGTCAGTGCTGACGTTATGGGTGGCGCCGCAGTTTTTGCCGGAACCCGCGTACCTCTCGATGTCGTGTTGGGTTCGATTACTGCAGGCATCAGCATGGACCGCCTAAAGGCTTCATACCCGTTCCTCACGGAGGCCCACATTCAGGCTGCTCGGGTTTACGACGAGGTACACCCCCGTCGTGGCCGGCCTCGGCGTTTGGCGGATACAAACCCGACGATGGAGCCGCGTGTTAAGCGAGTAGTGAGGCTCGCTACCGCATGACGTTTCGATTGCTGATTGACGAGTGTCTCAGTCCGGACCTCGTGCAGCTGGCTGTGGCTGCTGGGCACGTCGAGTCGACTTGCGTGCGCAATCGTGGATGGGCTGGCACAAAGGATTGGCAGCTCATTGAGCAGGTCGTCGCCAATGACTACACCTTGGTCACGCACAATTCGGTGGACTTTCGAGGTCAAGGGCCTGGTAGCTTGGGTGGAGAGCACGCAAAGCAACCCATCCACGCGGGGCTTATCTGCCTTAACTCTGCCATGGTCATGGACTTGGATCGGCAGCTTGACCTGTTCCAGCTGGTACTGCAGGAGCTGGCGAGCTTGAATGACCTGGTCAACCAGGCCATGGAAGTTTTCGAGTTAGAAGACGGTACCGTTGAGCTTGAGATTTACGACATTCCAGAGTCTTCGCAGTTCACCGGGGTTTGATAGCCTAAAAAATCTATTACAAATCAATGTGTTACAGGTGATTGTTGAAAAAAAAACTGTACCTCGCCAACCCATTGATTTCAAATACTATTTTTTGCCTCTTGTTGGGTTTTATCTTAGGGCAATGTTTGCTTTCAATCTGAAAATGTGTCGCCAAAATGGCGACATTGCTACGATCACCGTTCACACAACTAAAGTTGTAGCCACCCGCCACAATACTTCACGCGCAGGCGCGATTGGCCGCCGAAAGACCATTTCGCTTACTGATCCAGGTGGTTGGGTCAGCACGGCTTTCTCATAAAAAAAACAACAACTAAAAATTCCTTTTAAATCAACATGTTGCGTATGAAATGACGAAGAAGACTGTTGACAAACAGACTCCCTTCATTTTCCAGTGAACAGTTTGCTTCATGCAAAATACTTTTAGTATA
>NZ_JBMOJE010000357.1:0-1916 GCF_049316945.1 Propionivibrio sp.
CCTTCCCGATTCGAATGTTGGAAAAGGGGAAGTTATTTCGTAGGCGTTCCTTAGCTGGTTCTTTTATCCTGGAACCACGGAAACATATTCCCCACCTTCTCCCGGGATGAAATGCCTTTCAGTCGCACCGATACTGGTTCCGCGTTCAATATCGGCAAACCGCACTGCCTGTTACTCGCCGCGGACGAGCAACAGCGAGGTTTCGGCCTTGCGCACCAGACGCTCGGCGACGCTGCCGATAAAGTAACGTTCCATGCCCCGGCGACCGTGTGTTCCGGCGACGATCAGATCGGCCTTCCACTCTGCCGCCGCGTCAGCCAGCATGTCGGAAACGTGTTTCACTTCCGATTCGATCAGTTTGATTTCTACCTCGACACCGGCTGCGCGGGCCGTATCGGCGGCCTTGCCAAGGAAACCCTGTGCACCCAGGCGCATCCTGTACTCGGACTTGCCAACGCTGTTTGGCAGCATCATTTCCATTTGCCGATTGGCAAAAATCGTCTCATCCACGGCGTGGCAAATAATCAGACTCGCACCACTGGACTTGGCCAACTCAATGGCGGTATCCAGTACCTTGCTGGTCATGAAACTTTCGTCGATACCTACCATGATTCGCTTGTACATTTTTTGCTCCATTAATGCCAAAAATACAATTAAATGTCAGCAGCAAGCCTGCCGCCCCCTGAGCTACACCTTACGACACAGCCACAACGCACTAAATTCGGAAACTACTACTAGTTTCTCGTCGAACAACATAATTTTGCTCAAGACTCCTGGCGGTTGATTCAACCCATCTATCCTTGTCCAAGTCATGAAGCGAACGTTTTGGAAGAATCATTTTGCAGGCGCCGTTCTGCCGTTTCGCGACGCGAGGCTGATCGTAGCGACTGAGCCAGTGATTCGCGAACGAAATCAATGTGCGTTTCCGCCGCGGCGCGTGCATCTGCCGGCTTGTGTTCGCAGATCGCATCATGAATGGCAGCATGCTGGCTCTTCAGTGCCGAACTTGCTGATGGAATGGTTTTCAGTTCCTTGAGGTTGAGATGGATGTTGTCGTGCATCAGACGCAGGAGCGCTGCCGAAAGATGGCCGATCACGATGTTGTGCGTGGCTTCACCGATGGCCTGATGAAAAGCGATATCCGTGCTGGATTGGCGCTTAAGATCATCCGCGTCAGATGCCAGGTTCATTGCATCAAAGGCCTGGGTAAGGCGCGTCAGATCGGCATCGGTCGCCCGCTCGGCAGCCCATTCGGCGGCCTGCCCTTCCAGCATGTGGCGGAATTCAAGCAAGTCTTCACGCAGATTCGGGTGCATACCCATCATTTCCTGCCAGGTATCCAGGAAGGTTGACTCCAGTCGGTCGGTCACATAGGTGCCGCCGCCCTGACGGCTCTGGACCAACCCTTTCGAAGCCAGTTTCTGAATGGCCTCGCGTAGCGAAGGGCGCGACACGCCCAGTTCAATGGCCAGTTCTCGCTCCGGTGGCAATCGATCACCGGGTTTTAGCGAGCCCTCAAGAATGCGGCGTTCCAGTGCCGAAGCAACAGCGTCAGAGATGCGCGGAACCTGGAAGGTGTTATGCAGCTTGGACAAAATATACCCTCGATTGGTAAGACCATTTTATTCTAAAGAGCTTGATGACTTACTGCAAGCGTAAAAAAACATTCAATTGCTGGTTGACATTACCTCTTCGGAGAAATACATTCATCAAATCGTAATTGCTTGGTCTTACCAATTTACCGCGGGAGTCGAAATGCAAAGACCCACTCAAAGCAGCCAGCGCCCGAAGGACATCTATTTCTTTGCCACCTGCCTCGTCGATCTTTTCTGCCCCGAGGCCGGAATGGATGCCATCACCCTGATCGAACGCGAAGGCATCACCGTTCATTTCCCGGAAAACCAGACCTGCTGCGG
>NZ_JBMOJE010000358.1:0-1891 GCF_049316945.1 Propionivibrio sp.
ACTGAGTTTGATGCATCTATTGACGCGGCCATGCAAGCGGAGATAGCGCCATGACAATCGATGATCGAATCGCAGAAGTCCTTGAACGTGACGGTGCCTACATCGCGGCAGAACATCGCAGAGCAATCTACCGGGCAGGTGCAGAGGATATGCGCGAACGGTGCGCCAAGATTTGTGAAGAACGACAGCACAACATCGGGTGCAGCCATGCTTTTGACGCTGCTAAACGTATCCGCGCACTGGAAACGCCATGACCGCAAAAGAACGCCAGCGCATGATGCGACTTGAAGCAGAGAACGCCATGCTGCGAAACAGGAACAGCGAGCATGTGCGTATATACGGGAACATGCTGGTTGAGGTGATCGAGTTGAAGGCAACGCTATCGCTTGTGGGTAGCGCGATAAATGGAGATGGGGAATGAATGCAGAAATACTTTCACTTACGCAGGCCGCTGAATTCCTGCAAGTGAGCGAAGATATACTTCTTCCAATGGTTCAGCGTGGCGAGATACCGGCTGGCAAGGTGCGCAGCAAATGGCGGCTTGTTCGCGGAGACTTGATCGAGTGGATACGCTCGCAGTATGCTACCAAACCAACCGCAGAGATTAAGCAATGGCCTATAAGCGTTCCGGCACAAATAACTGGTGGATCACAGTCGGCGGAATACGCCAAACTTCTGGGACTGCCAACGAAGCGGACGCCAAGGCGCTTGAAGCAAAGCTAGCTCATCAGCTATGGCTTGAGCAGTCGATGGGGATAGAACGCCCACACGCATGGCAGGAAGCCGTTATCAAGTACCTGAAGGAACGCCAGCACAAGGCGAGTTATGAAACGATCAAACAGCGCTTGGCATGGTGGCATCCGCACTTGGGAAGCGTTACAGATATATCCCGCATCACCAGAGACATGGTCGACAAGGTGCTTCACAAGCACCGGCCAGTTACACCCCTTCCGTCGCCAGCAAACACAACAGCCAACAAGTACGCCATAGTCGTTGCTGCGGTACTCAATGCCGCGTGTCGGGAATGGGGCTGGACAAAATCAAGCCCCAAGTTTCGCCGGTATCCAGAGCCGGATCATCGCCGGGTATTCCTGAGAATAGACGAGTGGCGAAAACTCGAAGCAGAATTACCCGATCACCTTCGGCTTGCTGCGACGTTCGCCCTGGCTACCGGACTGAGAGCATCTAAAGTATTTGGTCTGGAGTGGCGTCAAGTCGATTTAAAGGAACGGTCATTGACCACCGAGGGCAACGACATTAAACGCGCCGTGTGCATCCCGTTGAACAAAACCGCAATGAGCGTGCTTGACGAGATATTGAGCAGTCCGGTACATCATATCAAGAGCGTGTTCACGTTCCGTGAGAAACCATTGCAGGATTATGGAAAGGCATGGTTCAAGGCGAGAGAGAGGGCAGGGCTGCCAGATTTCCCGTGGCATGGATTGCGTCACACGTTCGCTAGCTGGCTAGGCCAGTCAGGCGCAAGTGAAATGGTGATTGACCAGTTGTGCGGATGGGCAGAGAAAGATACCCGGTCGATTTACACCCACTTGGACACCGATCATTTACGGCCATTCTCGGAAGCGATTGATCGCGTCTTGGAGTCCGATTTTGCACAAAAACATACACAGTCTGCACAGTTTGCTACACAGTCAAAAAAAACAGCCAGTGACTAATTGGCTGTATCCCTTGCTACGACTGGTGCGCCCGGCGAGACTCGAACTCACAACCCCCGGCTTAGAAGGCCGGTGCTCTATCCGGTTGAGCTACGGGCGCGAGTCGCGAAAATTTTGGGAATTTCTTCCCGCCGGTATCGCTTCTTGAAACTTTTAGTTCTGGTCGGGGCGGTGGGATTCGAACTCACGACCCTCTGCTCCCAAAGCAGATGCGC
>NZ_JBMOJE010000359.1:0-1876 GCF_049316945.1 Propionivibrio sp.
TGAAATTTAAGCATAGCTATTTTTCAAAAAACAGGGGTTTTCGGTCAGGCACTAATTACCAACCACTTACCTTGAGGTACAGCCAAGGCATAGAGCCTATTTTGATTTGCTGGCCCTACTCTTTTGCACCTGCGTCAATCAATATCTTTTCGATGTCCTGATACCCCCGTGTCCTGGCGTATTGCAAAGCATTTGAAGTCGGTTTCGCACCTTTGGACAAAAGGAACTTCACCATCGTGATCTTGCCCCTGCCTGATGCAAGACCAAGGGCTGCACCGCCACCCTCGTTTATGTCCATACCTGCATCAAGAAAAAGTTGAACGACCGGCATATCGTCATTCCCTGCGGCCTTGGCAAAACTTTGCCCATCATATTTCAGTCCCATCGCCGGGCGTGGTTCAAAAACCCCTGTTTTTGGGTAACACAGACGTGCCACTCCCTCCCTAAAAAGTTCGGGATTTTTCTCTAAATCCGGGAATTGTCGGGGCTTATTTCACCCCGTTGGGGTCAGGCTCGCAGCGGCTGTAGCTGCCCGAACCCAAGCAACGTGAGCCAATGCGGATGCTCTTGTCCGGTCATCAACTGCTTGGGACTTTTGCCCACTCGCTCGGGAACACTGCTGCGCATAAAGGTGCGATGGTTCAGAAAAAACTGTAGCAAACTCAGATACCCACCGCCGAGTTGGCGACGCAGCGTGAAGTAATTGCGCAACCGGGAATTCAAGTTCTCCACCATGGAGCTGCACCGTGGTGTTTCGGCCATGGCCTTTATGACAGCCTCAAAGACAGCGTGACACTTGTGCCCTATCTGTGCACACAGTTGGCACCAGCCCTGCCAATAGGCCGTGGATGTATCGGGCTTGCGTTGCAACACACAGGCTTGGCGCACCAGATACATTGAGAGATCGTTGGTTTTGGCGATGGCTTCCAATTTGCCATCGAGCACCCCGGAAAATGCCAACAAGTCGTCACGCTGGTTTTGCAGTGCAACGCGCACTGGGGGGATGCGCTTGGGGTCCAGGTGTTCGCGGGCCAGCAACTCAGTGATGACGAAATCGAAGAGTTCAACCCGGATCGCCAAACTGGGACCGGCCAGCGCCAACACGTCACGCCCGAGCCACTGGGTGAGCGTTTTCACATCCCGCGCCAAAGTGTGCGCTTGCGCCTCAAGTGCCAGCGCTTGGCTCATCATGACTTCATGGTCTTGCCCGTGCTGGAGTCCTTTGGTCCCTTTATCCTGGATCTTTTGCCTCCCTGTGGTGGCACCATTGGCCATTTTGGCCACCATCGTAAAGTTGCGCACACATTCCCTCAAGCCGCGCTTGCAATGATGAGATTAACTACGGGGCGCCGGAGACGTTTTCGAGGTCGAGCTGGAAGTGGCAGGACTTGGCAGAGATGTTCGAACAGCGGCTTGTCAGGCGCGCGACCAAAAAAACGCAACGCGGCGGTGCTTCCATCGCAGCGGGTGGTGACGAAGTTGTGAATAACCGTCAGTGCCGTGAGCGCCTGTGGATTCAAACCGCGCATCTGATGCTGATGTAAAGACAGGACACCTTCGCAAACCTCGGGAACTTCGATTGCGGACATGATCCACCTCAGCGTCAATAGCAGTACTGCTGCCAGTTTTCAAACATTCAGCTCTCCATCGTTGCCAATGTTCGAAAACAGTAGACGTGGGAAGCGGCGGAGATATCTGAACGGCTGCTTTAGTTTCGCAGGGAAAAGTCGTCCAATCAAACAACGCGGTGGTAGTGGTGGCATACCTCTGCGCAACTTTACGATGGTGGCCCCATACCGTGGGTGACGAAGCTTTGCGGCAGATGGCATCCGCCTGCGAACGTGCCGTACGTTCGCAAGACACGGTTGGACGGCTG
>NZ_JBMOJE010000360.1:0-1865 GCF_049316945.1 Propionivibrio sp.
TCATCTGAAAAGTGCAATTTTTACATTCCAATGAAGGTGTCAATCTGGAGACGGCCTGTGCATCTACTACCGCAAAAGGCTGACTGCGGTCGTTGAAACCGTGCACGCCCGAGCCTATTTGTGAGCGGCTAAACTGAGTTTCAGATAGCAACTGAGGTAAGTAGCATGGACAAGGAATTCTCTGTCGACTCGGACGGGTTACATCAGGCCGTCGATTTGATGAGTCGTGATTTCAGTAAAGCAGAAGGTCTTGCCCTGCCGATAGAACTGCCAAAAGTCGGGATGGGTTCCACGGCTGCATTGAACTTGCTGGCACCGAGCATTCTGGGCGGCGCGGCGCGTTTAGGTGAGGCTACATCATTTGCCCACATGGACCCACCCACCCCATGGATAACTTGGGCAATTACGCTTTGGAACGCATCGCTCAATCAGAACCTACTTCACCCTGCCACAGCACCTGTCGCTCGCCAAATGGAACAACGGGTCGTGGCATGGCTCGCACCATTTTTCGGCATGAACGGCGGGCACATGACACCGGGGTCGTCACTGGCTAATTTGACTGCTTTGTGGTCCGCACGAGAGTGTGCAGGTATTACGGAGGTGATTGCATCAGAGGGAGCGCATCTCTCCATTGCGAAAGCAGCCCATATTTTGGGTCTTCAATTTCGGACTGTGCCCATTAACGCCATTGGTTCGATAGACGCGGCGCAATTGCCGTCCGACATGCGCAAATCTGCCTTGGTACTCACCGTCGGAGCAACAAGTACCGGTGCAATAGACACGCTTGGACTGGCTGGCAGGGCCGCTTGGACCCACGTCGATGCTGCTTGGGCTGGTCCTTTGCGGATGAGTAAGTACGCCAATTTGCTCGATGGTACTGAGTCGGCAGACTCCGTGGCCGTGTCGGCGCATAAGTGGCTTTTTCAACCCAAAGAGTCTGCGCTTGTCTTGTTCAAAGACACCGAAAAAGCCCACGCAGCGGTTAGCTTCGGCGGTGCGTATCTGGCAATTCCCAATGTTGGCGTTCTTGGCTCTCATGGTGCAACTGCCACCGCCCTTTTGGCAACGCTACTTGCATGGGGGCGTGAAGGAGTCGCCCAGCGCATAGAGCACTGTATGGACCTTGCACGCTGCCTGAGAGATTTTGTGGCGGTAGACGACCGCCTTGTGCTGTATGCAGAACCACAAACAGGCATTGTTGTCTGGCGTCCCAAAGAGGAGAACTTGTTTGACCATGTATTGCAGCACTTGCCTGTTGGTTCCACGTCCACAACCTCGATTGCGGGTGGTAAGTGGTTCCGCAATGTGGCGGCCAATCCTAGTGCGGATATTGACATCCTGATTACCAACATTCATGGAGCTTTGGCTGATCGTTCTTAGATGGCGCTCAATGTCCGGTATCGCTGCGTTGCGGGTCCAGAATTCGCTCTAAAGCGGGTATAGACTTCTGATTGGAAAGTTGCGGCCTTGCCACAGACCGAAGAAATTGTTGTGGGACATCGTCCCTCACAAAACGTGATTATTAGTCCCTCAATTTGGTTGATCACACTCAAAGACTCCCTTCATTTTAAATTAAAAGTAGTTAACAGTTTACTTATTGAAAAATTCAAGACGAATAAAACCATCAGGTTAAAAATATTTTTTAACCTGATCAATCTAAACAAGATAAATATTATCTGCCGTTAGGCAGATAGATCATTGCTGTCGATTTTTTTCAGAAGTTTCCAACAGCAAATCTAGCCAGTTTTTTCCCAATGGTATACCGTTGAGGATTTCGATAGGCGCTTTGCCTTTCCGTTTTCCAGTTTTGTACTTATGATGATTGTGATAAAACATGATCAGATTCAAGTGTTCTTGTGTGATTT
>NZ_JBMOJE010000361.1:0-1827 GCF_049316945.1 Propionivibrio sp.
GCTTCGGATGCCGCTGTTGATGTCATTCAAAAATTTCTTCGCCCTGATTTCGAGGCTATCATTCCGCTGCGTATCCAAACTGAGCATGTAATCGACAGCGCAATTCGGATGACTGAAGACCAACTCGCTTGGGTTGATGTCGTCGAAGCCAATCCTCGTACGCTTTGCATTGGTGGTGCAGGAACAGGCAAAACGTTTCTCGCGGCAGAATTGGCACGACGATGGACGGCGACTGGATCGAAGGTTCTCTTCGCCTGTTCATCACCATGGCTAAAGGCCTGGTTGGACGTGCGCCTGAATATTCGCGGCTTGGTCATTTCAACTTTTGATGGCTTGGAGACTGCCGCCCAGCGTGCCCACATTTCACAATTTGACGCGATCATTGTTGATGAAGCGCAAGACTTGATGCGGGTTGTGCTAATCGACAAGCTGGAAGCCTATTTGCTGAACGGATTCCAAAATGGCCGTTGGGCACTCTTCGCTGATTTTCAAAATCAAAGTGGCTTGCTTGTACCCACAGAGGCTGGGGCACTTCATCGCATTGAGCAATATCAACCGACACGGGTACCTTTGCGGACCAATTGCCGAAACACTTTCGAAATTCTAGAATCCATTAAATTTCGTCTTGGTGCTGACATGGGTGTTCGCGGTTCTGGTTATGGGCCAGCAGTCAGGGAGTTTTGCGTTGCAACTAAAGAGGATGCAGCAAAAATATTGGCAAATCAACTGGATGAACTCGTGAAGGGCGGTATGACGCATTCACAAATTACTATACTTTCACAAACTCCATACAACCAATCGATTGTGAGATTGTTGCCACCTAAGTGGCATAAAGTAATTAAGCCACTCGATTCATACGCAATCAGAAGTTTCCCACCAGATTCGATTAGTTTTTCTCAGATACCCGATTTCAAAGGGCTAGAAAATGATGCCATCATTGTGGTAGGCATGCCGAATTCAAAGCTATCAGAAAGTCTAACCTTCCACTACGTCGCTATGAGCAGGGCACGAGCGTATCTTGCGGTAATAGAGCTAAATGGTACTTAACTCTAGAAATTCCACTTTGGACTTCATTTATTTTTGTTACAGGAAAGCAGTCGTTGATGATCGACGGCACCTAGTCGGCAGCAGGTGCAGCCATCCGCGAAATTGGCTTCACATTGCAGACGGTCAGACTACGGGGGTGAATGTCGGGTCTGGAGCGAGCATTTCGTTCAGACCCATGTCAGCAACCGCTGCACTGCTGAAATTCATCACGCTCTAAAGCGGGCGTTCACCCAACTTGGCGCAGAAAGTTGTTGGTTAGCCACAGGTCGGCGGAAATTTCACCTGATCTCGCCCATCACGAAGTGTGATTATTGGCCCCTCAATTTGATTGATCACACTCACCACTGCTCATAGTTCAGCTTGCCAGGTGGCACACGGCTCACACAACCGTATTTTCAAACCGGTAATATCTCGCTCATGAAATCGCAGCGAGAGTTCCATGCTGAATGGGTTTTTATTTCATTGCTCCCAAAACCATGTCACGCTTGCTGGTCAGAGCGCGTGAGACTCAACAGCTTAAGTGCCTTTTCCGTTCCATTGCTCCCAGACCCCTCACATCGTGGTCGCGGGTGCTGATAAAAAATCGTCCACGTTCTGGTTGTAGTAGGCCACCGTGCGCTGCGTCAGTTCAGCCAGTTCATGGGGTGCTTGGGGTTTGGTTGTCATGAGGATGCGGGACAAAAAAGTCTATTTTGAGACAAATCAGGCCCAATCGCTTGTTGCGAGCATGCACACAGCGCATTGGACAAGGCCAGTTCAGCGCATTTCCGCGAGCAAGGC
>NZ_JBMOJE010000362.1:0-1825 GCF_049316945.1 Propionivibrio sp.
GCCAGACCGATAAAAAGCCGGTACCACGATAATTTACCAGGTCCATGTGGGGTACGTGCCGGGTTGTGATCGCACAGGGCATCCGATTGCCAAACCGAATGAAATCCCGGTGGAGTGCGGCGTGATGGTATTTCAGAACAACCAGTATGAGGTCACGCGCATGGAACCAAAAAAGACGGTCAATCAACTGCCATTCACAGTCTGGATGGCGTTGGCCAAGGCCACACCTCGACGTGTTTCTGAATTGCAGGACTCGCAAGTTGAATTCAATGTGGTCGAATCTGTTGCGTCACATGAAACTGAAAATGGCAGATGCGACTGACGAAACTGACAAAAGTCCAAAAACACGCGTTTCGTCAGTTTTGGCCGTACCCGGCAAGCCTGCATTTTGAACGTGACACTACGAGTGTGTTCTGTCAATATGCTGCCCTGGCGCATCCAAATTCTGCTTTCAGATTTGCACTGGGTGAACGGTTTGTAGAAGGATCGACGTGTACTTGAATCTCAATGGGTCTATTCCTCGCCCCTTGGGGCGATATTCTGATGCCTAAGCATCAGAGGATGTTCGGTATTTTGGCTGTTGGTTACCCATGGATACTCCGCAGCTTGCTGCGGGGATGTTCATTGGTTGCCTTCAACGGTATTGGAGACAAATTTCAGGCGTCTGCTTGGAAAATAGCCCGGAAACTTGTTCCACTTAATTTTATATACGGGTGGTGAGCAGACGTAGTCCATTAACATCCAGATGGACTGGCGAGGGCTCAAAAAAGTGCGTCTCCATCAGGTTGCAGCCCACACCATCATTGAGCCAGCACCCACAGCCTCTGCGCTTGCTCGCGGGCGGATGAAAATTTCAACATCGCGGTTCAGCAAGGTTATGCAATGTAGAAGTCGCTCACTGGAGAATCGACTTAACTTGTAATTTTTCAGCTCAGATATATGGGGCTGGGCTATCCCCAGTCGTTTGGCCGCAGCCGTTTGGGTGAGACCTTCGGCCTTTAGCAGATCATTCAAGCGTATTGCCAATTGCACACGAAGCTGCCGCTCTTCAGGGTCAGGAAGTCCCAAATCGACAAATACGTTGCCGGAGCCGACATCAACAGCGTCAACTGTCTCAATAACGACAGGTTTTGTTTTAGCTTTCATGATGCTCCTTGTAATGTTGCTGCGCCAGTTTGAGTCGCTCATGGATCAAATCAATGTCACTTTGGGCAGTGCGGATACCGCTATGGGACTTCTTCTGGAAACAATGCAGTACGTAAACCGCTTTGGCAAAGCGCACGGTGTAGACTGCCCGATAGGTGTCACCCATATACTTTTCCACCAACTCCAACACGCCCGAACCCTCGCCTTTCCACGGCTTGGCTTGTGCAGGTGTGGCTCCCATTTGCACAGCTGCCAAAGCGTATCCAAAGTCATCCACCACATCGGCTGGCAAGGCAATCAGATCCTTTTTGGATGAACCAATCCAGTGAAGCGGTTTTTCTTTAGGTGATATTGGCAAGCGCTAATTATACCGTTTTAGGTATTTTCAAGGCTCGTTCAAAAAATGATTTTTAGGCGATTTACGCCTTCTATCAACCCAACAAGTTGTCTCAAATCAGGCAGCGATGCCGATGGTGCCGAAAGTGCGGACAAGCGCATTACGAAGAGCGACGTAGTGCCGATCCGACAGGCCATTGGATCGGGGGTGGGACATCTTGTCGGCTGATTCCAGCCAGAGTCGGCTTGATCACCTTCTCGCGCAGCAATAGATACACCTCGAAGTGTTTCTGAATTGCAGGACTAGCAAGTTGAATTCAATGTGGTCGAATCTTCTGCGTCA
>NZ_JBMOJE010000363.1:0-1824 GCF_049316945.1 Propionivibrio sp.
GCCCCTTAAACTTCACAATCTCTTGATGTAACAAAGCGTGGTAAGCATCATCCAGCAGGATGGCCGAGAGACTGGCAACCGATTCATCGAATGGGATCGGCGTCAAAATCCGCGGCGGGGTATAAAGCAAACCATCGGGAAGGCGTGAAAAGAGTTCCAGCATGGCCGGGAAGGCTAAATCGTGTGGTTTGCTGAAACGATAAAACTTGCGAGGTACAGCCGCCTCCTGCTGCTCCTGATAGCCGCCCGCATCAACGAAGCTCCAGAACATGCGTCCGAACTCCGGGGTCAGTGCTTCAGCCAACAGAACGATGTCGAGATCCTTGGTTAACCTTGCTTCAAGTCCTGCCGCCTCCATCGCCAGAAAACTCGCTGTACCGCCGATCAAGACGTACTGATCAGAAAAATCAGCAAAGTATTTCCGAAACACATCCAAGCCACGTGGTGCGCTCATTCCTCAATCGCTTTCATCATCTCGCCCAGGGCCATAGCTACACGCTCATCCACCTCGGCTTCATCCTGCAAAGTTAAAAACAGTGAGTAGCGATCTACATAGCGTGCAGTCTGGTCAATCAAGATGCGCGGATCGTAAGACCACAACTCCAGTCCTACCGCCCCCTCGAACTTTTCATCCTCCAGACGGATTTCGGGATGGCGGCCTGTCACCGCCTGCCATGCCAACTCTCCCAACGCATACACGGGTACCGCCGGCTCACTCAGCATTGAATAAACAGCCAACGCATACAGTCCTGCCACCGGCAGGCTGACAACCTCATCTTCTGGCAACCGGCCCCACATACGTCGCAGCACTGGGGAACGCATCATAGGCAATGCCGCCTGCCACACATCCACCCGCGTCCCGCTCAACGACCACTGGGCGACGCGCCCCTCCCCGTGCAAATTCACAAAGCCCCGATCCAGCAATTCGCGCCGTGCGCGGGACAAGGTCATAGCGCTGTACCCTAACTGTCGCGCTATCGCCGAAGCGTGAGTACCGCATTCCCAGCGCCCCAGCAAACCTGCCAGCAATACCGCTTGGGCAGCAGGCCCAACTGCAGGTGCATGGCGTCGTGCCTCGGCTACATATTGCTCACGCAAATCCAATCCCAGTGGTGGCAAAAATAGCTGACGCCCAGGCACAACGAATGGCAGAAACAACTCGACCAGTCGCTGCCGCTGCCGCGCAGTCATCTCGTGTTGCCCATAGATCACCGGCGTGTCCGCCAAACGTTCAACCAAACGCATCTGCTTTTGCAGTTCAGCTCCGCTCGGTGTCTCCTGCTTCGCCACCATGAGCAGGCATGCGGTTCCAAAAAGATTCATCTCATGAAAAGAATAGGCCTCCACCAAATAGCGTGGCAGCGAAGGAACACCTGACCACACCGACAATACCGGTCGCGCGATGCCCAAGGTCTCGCTCAGGTAGGTCTGTAGCGCCTCACAGAAATCAGGTTTCATTTATATAACGCCGTATATGTCACTTAACATGAACGGAGTTAAACACCAAATATGGCGTTAATCAAGAGTTTCTTGCCAAATAACTGTCGCGGAGAAGTCTGGCTGGATTAAGTTCAAAGGCATTTTGACACCGATGGCCTTGAACACCGAATCCACTGGATATGAATAGAAGCTGGCCTGGAATTTCGCAAGCAGCTCACCCGGAATGCTAGGGATATCGCTGAGCTGAAGTTTGGCAATGGGCTATCACACAAGCCGGGTCTGGCATGATGGACGAAGACCCCATTAACGTTGGTGAGTACCAATATTTGGGATATCCGGATTCCGTGATTGACGCGAGGCTCACTTGACGCAGTGCACAAATTG
>NZ_JBMOJE010000364.1:0-1780 GCF_049316945.1 Propionivibrio sp.
ATTGGTCGCTGAAGGCTGACGACAGCAGGGCGGCCGGGATGGCGAAAATGCCGATGCCCAAGAGCGCCAGGATGATGGTCATGACGCGACCCATGGGCGTTATGGGCGAAATATCACCATAGCCCACGGATGCCAATGTGATGACGGCCCAATAAATGGATTGCGGGATATTTTCAAATTTTTCAGGTTGTGCCTCATGCTCAAACAGGTAGCCCAGGCTGGCTGTCAGCACCACCAGCAACATCATCACGAAAGCCGATGCGGCAAGTACGGGCCATTCGCGCACGATCACTTTGGTCAGGGTTTTTGTTGCTCCGGTATAGCGCGTGAGTTTGAGCAAGCGCAGCAGACGAAATACCCGCAAAAAGCGCAGGTCGAACAAGTGGTGCAGGAAAGCCTCCAGGTAGAAGGGGAGGATGGCCAGGAAGTCGATCACCGAGGATGTCTCACCGGCCTGCTTCAGGCGTCCACCCAAGGCGTGCTGAAAACGTGGCTCTTCAACACAGCAGTACAGGCGCATGCAATATTCGAGGGTAAAAACCCCTACCGCAACCGCATCGAGGATGATGAACTGAATGTTCAGCAGATAGTGAATGCTCTGAACTGACTCCAATACCACTGCCACCACCGAGATAACCACCCACAATGCGATAAAGGTGTCGAAGAGACCGTGCAGCGCGCCGCCGAATTCACTCGGAAATACAAGGGCATGCATCTTCTGGCGGAAAGTCCGCCCTCGATTGGCAACAACAAAATGTTTGATCGCGGGTATCAGCACGCGGAAAAGCTTCAGGATTCGGAGCAAACGCAAGAATCGCAGCATCCGCAGATCCACCGGAATAAAGGCTTGCAGGTAAAACGGAGCTACTGCCAGGAAATCAATGACGGCAAACGGACTGAAGACGTAGCGCAAATGGGAATAGCCCTTGCCCTTGAACTCGTGGTCTTCTGGCGCCAGGTACAGTCTGAGAAAGTACTCGAAGGTAAATATCGCCACCGAAAAGATGTCGAATGCATGAAACAGAACTTTGTTGGGTTCATAGATCGCGGGAATGTGTTCAAACAGGAGAGCAAACAGGTTCGTAACGATGAGGATCGCGATCCAGCGGTCTATAGTCTTTTGGTAGTTTCCCTCTACATTGGGATCCAGTAGCCAGCTGTAAATCCACTTGCGCAGGGGCAGGCCGTGCGGGATATCGGCCCGGTGGTTGTAACCATGAATGATTGGCAGGTTGGTGGCGGGTTCCATGGTTTATCCCTCAGAATTCGAGTTCGGCAATGCGAATCGGATATGCACCCTTGTCACATACCGTGATCCGGATTTGAACTTTTTGGTCGATCGGATCGGATTCGGCCAATGGTGAATTGATGGTTGGTATGGCTGAACCGGGCGGTGTTGGCTGTATTTTTTCCAGTACCAAGCTGCCGGCGAGCTGCCTGTCAGTCATATCACACTTGGCCACCAGGGCAATCGGCTTTTGGCTAAACGGATTGACCATATTGGTCAACGGTCCACCCTGTGTCGTCAGCGCTTTCAGGCAGGGCCCCCAGGTACGCGGCGTTGCTGCCAGCGTTGGGCTGGTGGGTGACATCGGCGTCAGTGGGTCGGACTTCACAACGGATTTGACTTCGGCATTTGGTTCGGCACTGGGGCTGGGATTGACGGGTGCTGCTTGCGTCGCCACCGGCGTGACAACCGGCAGGGCGCTAACACTGCAGGAAGCCGGCTCGTAGCCTGCTTTTCCGCGATCCTGGGCGGCTTGCGCAAACCACTTTGCCC
>NZ_JBMOJE010000365.1:0-1777 GCF_049316945.1 Propionivibrio sp.
AGGCTGGCACTGATGTGCGCCGCATCCAACTGCTCATGGGACACCGCAGTCTGAGCACCACCTCGCGCTATCTCAAGATCGCCACCAGCACACTGTGCGCGACCGTCAGTCCGTTTGATTTATTGCCAAAGATTGATCCGCCACAACCGGTGGCCAGCGTGGTAACTCATTGCTGAGGATTGGCTTTGCGCCCAGTTGGGCTGGAGGTGGCGGACATTTTTCGCCAGTGCGGCCCTGCCTTTCGTGCGCAGAATACGGCATCACTGAGCCGGGGGCAGCGTCGTGTCATGAGCGCCATTGAGCAATGCCGCACTGCCGCATTGGGTGGCCACGTTGAAGAATGCGATGCCTGTGGTCACCAGCGCATTGCCTACAACAGTTGCAGAAATCGTCATTGTCCCAAGTGTCAGTCACTGGCGCGGGCACAGTGGTTGCAGGATCGCCAAGCTGAGTTGTTGCCGGTAGAGTATTTCCATGTGGTGTTTACCGTGCCCCAGGAAGTCGCTGCCATCGCGTATCAGAACAAGGAGGTGGTCTACAACATCCTGTTCCAAGCCACTGCGCAGACGCTGCGTACCATTGGTGCTGACCCCAAACACCTGGGTGCTGAGATTGGCTTTATCGCTATTTTGCACACCTGGGGGCAGAACTTGTTGCACCATCCGCACTTGCACTGCGTAGTCCCCGGTGGCGGGATCTCGCCTGATGGTCAGCGTTGGGTAGCCTGTCGACCAGGCTTTTTCTTGCCGGTACGGGTGTTGTCGCGACTGTTTCGTCGCCTGTTTCTTGAATTATTGCAGCAAGCGTTCGATGGGGGTGAGTTGCACTTCTTCAATAGCCTTGCGGGACTAAAGGAGAGTTTGGCTTTCGCCAAATACCTCGCCCCTGTGGCACACACTGAATGGGTGGTTTACGCCAAAGCACCTTTTGGTGGCCCCAAGCAGGTGTTGGAGTATTTGGGGCGCTACACCCATCGGGTGGCAATTTCCAACAACCGTTTGCTTGAGTTCAGCGGTGGCGTAGTCACTTTTGCCTGGAAGGACTACCGCCACGAGTCAAAGAACAAGACCATGCGTTTGGATGCCCACGAGTTCATTCGCCGATTCTTGTTGCACGTTCTGCCATCGGGATTTCAGCGCATTCGGCATTACGGATTTCTGGCTAACCGATATCGCCAGATCAAGGTGGCGCTGTGTCTCAAACTGCTGGGAGTACCAACACCTATAGCGGCGCACAGCGAGTCTGACACCACGCTTAATTACCTTGATCGCTATCAGCGTCTTACGGGTTTGTCGCTGCGTGAGTGTCCGCACTGCGGCAAAGGTCAGATGGTGCGCATTGAGTCTTTTTTGGCTGGAGCCCGGGCACGTGGACCGCCCACAAAGACATCATGACTGACAATTTGTTACTGATCACTGGCTTTTCTCGACTCTCAGTTTGGCAGCCGATGGGATTGGCTTTGTTGGCAAATTTTCAGTCACGTTGGTGTGGCCTCAATTCGCTCATCTGGGCACAGTTGAGGCGTTCATCACTTCACATCGTTCTTCACCATCCATGCAGCAACGAGCCGCGCAGTGTCAGATTACATCGGGATTTGGCGAGTTCGCCGCTGCCTTGGTCAGCCAACTGCTGATTCAATACCCATAGTGCGCAACGGCCTGTGGCGGCGGTTTAGTCCAACGGGATCTTTAGCCTACCGGCTGCGGCGATGCAGCCTCGGCATGAACCTGCTTCGGTGCGCCGCAGCCGCCAGGCTAAAGACTCTCTGCATTATGCA
>NZ_JBMOJE010000366.1:0-1745 GCF_049316945.1 Propionivibrio sp.
TAGTGCTGGACCGAAAACTCTTCAACCCCAACAACAGCAAAGGATTCGGTTGTTTTTCCTTCGGCGAGGAATTGACCACGGAAGGGGAAAATGAGGCTGGATGCACGGAAATACTGTGCTGGAAGCCAATATTGGTGTGAATCTTCGCGTAAAAAATATGAGCTTGATCTCTGTGAAAAAATCTTCATTCCATTCCGGAATGCCTGGCTTCTGTAGACCATAGGCATTATAATTACCGCTTCCGCAAGACAAGTTCATGCAACTTTTCCGGAGGCAGGCGATGTGCGTTGTCCAAAACAGCCAGATGCACTTTGGCGAAGTCGATATATCCAAGATGGTTTTCGACCCTAAATCACGCGATGACATCCCCAAGATTCTGAGAGGCTTGCAGTTCGTCTACACGAATATTCCGCTGCGCACCTCAATATTCGAATTGCTGGAAAGCCGGATCGCACCGAAGGTCAGCAAGGCCACTGGCCGCCCCGGCATGCCGCTATGGACGATTCTTGTCTGCGGGACGATTCGCCTCGATTTGAACTGCGACTACGACCGCCTGCATGAACTCGTCAATCACCACAACACCCTGCGCGCGATGCTTGGGCACGGCGCTTTTGACGATCTCCGTTACCACTACCAGACGCTCAAAGACAACGTCGGCCTGCTCACCCCGGAACTTCTGGGCGAGATCAATGAACGGGTCGTTCAAGCCGGGCATGTCCTGGTTAAAAAAAAGGACGGCGAAGCGCTGCGTGGGCGTTGCGACTCCTTTGTGCTTGAAACGAATGTGCACTTCCCCACCGACATCAACCTGCTGTTTGATGCCATGCGCAAAACCATCACCCTCACCGCGCAATGGTGCGACGACCTTGCCCTCACTGACTGGCGCCAGCACGAGTACAACCTCAGGCACGTCAAACGCCTCATGCGCACGGCACAAAACAAGAAACGCAGCAAGGCCACCTCACCGGAACGGGCGGAGAAGAACGAAGCGCTCATCATCGCCGCGCATCAGGACTATCTGACGGTTGCACAAACGTATCTGGACAAGGCCCGCCAGACCCTCACCATGATCGAACACCAAGGATTGGCCAACGTAGTCGATCTGGTGCGGAAATTTGAAATCGAAGGATTCATGGCCCACGCCGACCGCCAGATTGACCAGATCCGCCGCCGCGTCATTCTCGGCGAAGTCATCGCCCACGACGAGAAAGTCTTCTCGATCTTTGAACCGCACACCGAATGGATCAGCAAGGGCAAAGCTGGTGTCCCCGTGGAACTGGGCGTCAAGGTGTGCATCGTCGAAGACCAGTACCAATTCATCCTGCACCATCATGTGATGCAAAAGCAGACCGACGATCAAGTGGCGGTCGCCATGGTGACCCAGGCACAAAAGCGCTTCCCGAACTTGAATGCCTGCAGTTTTGACAAAGGCTTTCACTCACCGGCGAATCAGATCGCCTTAAAAGAGCATTTGGACCTGGTGGTTTTGCCCCGAAAAGGCCGGTTGAGCAAACAGGCGCAGGAAGAAGAACAGGCCGAGGCGTTCGTCAAAGCCCGCCGTGCGCACTCGGCGGTGGAGTCGGCAATCAACGGGTTGGAAGTGCATGGCCTGGACGTCTGCCCGGATCATGGTATTGACGGCTTCAAGCGCTACGTGGCCCTGGCGGTGCTGGCGCGGAATATTCACCGCATAGGCGAGATTCTGTGGCAGCAGGATAAGAAGCGTGAGCAGCGCAAAACCCACT
>NZ_JBMOJE010000367.1:0-1729 GCF_049316945.1 Propionivibrio sp.
AACCACTTGCTTTCCGTATGCTTTTGAAGCATCATTGGACCCATTACAAAAGGAAGTCCAATGTCTCGCTCAACTCAGCCATTACGCGCCGCCCTCTATGCCCGTGTCTCGACAGACCGGCAATCAACAGAGAACCAGTTGCTTGAACTGCGACAGGCGGCAGAGCGCCTTGGGTGGGAAGTGGTTGGCGAATTCGTGGACAAAGGCATTTCAGGCGCCAAGGGACGCAAAGACCGGCCACAGCTTGATTCGCTTCTCAAAGGAGTCGCGCGTAAAGACTTCGACGTTGTGGCGTCCTGGTCCGTGGACCGACTGGGGCGCTCCCTGATCGATCTGGTCAACATGCTCCAGGAACTTCACTCGACGGGTGTGGATCTCTATCTGCACCAACAAGGCATCAACACAACGACGCCGGCCGGCAAGGCACTGTTCGGAATGATGGGCGTCTTTGCTGAGTTTGAACGCGGCATGATTCAAGAAAGGGTTCGCGCTGGCATGGCCAGAGCTAAGGCCAAGGGCACAAAGACCGGCAACGCCATCGGCCGGCCAGCAGTATCAACCGCCATCGAGGACCGGATCCGTGAATTGCGTACCGAGGGCTTGGGGATGATCAAGATTGCCGCACAGGCTGGATGCGGAGTTTCAGTCGTTCAACGGGTGTTGGCTGCACAACCTTGAATTACAGTGCCACCATGACCACAAAGAATCCTGAGCACTTCACTGCCGTCCCACTGGACAAAGCCTACCGCCTGCTTAATCACGGCCCAACTGTTTTGGTTTCGTCTGCCCACAACGGAATCCAGAACGTCATGGCTGCAGCGTGGTCTATGCCGCTGGATTTTGACCCTCCGAAGATAACGGTGGTGATCGATAAGGCGACGCTGACACGCGAATTGGTCGAGGCCGGCGGTGTGTTTGCGCTGAACCTTCCCTGTCGGGCCATGGCTGCGCAGACTCTCGCCGTCGGCACAGAAAGCGCAAAGACGATCCCCGACAAGCTGCTCAAGCACAACGTCAACACCTTTCCCTCCAGTCAGATCGCTGCGCCACTCGTTCACGGCTGCGTGGGCTGGTTGGAGTGTCGGGTGATTCCAGAGCCCCACAACCAGAAGTCCTATGACCTATTCATCGGTGAGGTTGTCGCGGCCTGGGCGGACGAGCGAGTGTTCAATGACGGGCGCTGGCGCTTTGACGGGGCGCCTGATGAACTTCGCACGCTGCACTATGTGGCCGGCGGCCAGTTCTACTTGATCGGGGAGTCGCTGCTGGTAAGCTCTTCGGACTAATCGTCGCCCACTATTGAATCTACCGCCCATCCTATGCCTTTTGTCGCCCCCAACGTAAATCAAATCAAGCCCGGCACCCAGCTTCGACACTACAAAGGTGGCCTGTACCACGTCGTTGGCACCTGCCTGATTGAGGCCACATTGAAGCCTGGCGTTCTCTACAAACCCAAGCAGGGAGACAAACAGGATGTCATCTGGATGCGGCCGATGTCTGAGTTCCAGGACATGGTTGCGACGCCCGATGGCTCAATTCCTCGTTTCGTTCTGATTTCAGAAGCGCAATAGTTCCTCGGCTATCTCAACTTTCGCGTGAAGCAAGTTAACGAAAAGTTGGACCGCATTACCGAAAAGCTGAGTGAGCTCGGCGTCTCAAAATGAATGTTCCGACAGTTTTCACCACGATCGTTCTTGTGTTGTCAGTCGGAAATGCGGCGGCCGACGCC
>NZ_JBMOJE010000368.1:0-1673 GCF_049316945.1 Propionivibrio sp.
CTAGGGCAGAAGCAATGCACGCCTGCAGACACTGCTGGTAAGTCATGCCCCATGCCATCGTTCGCTTACTTATGCCTGCCATTAAACAACCAGCTCCTTGATTGATGCCGCCTTAGTTTACGTCATGCTGCAAAAATATTCATCCACCGAATATGCGAATAAAACTTCCCGCCCCAGAGATGGGAAATAAAACCCGCCTCGGATTCAATAGTAACGCAAGTCCGGCAGTGGACGGGGGTTGCCACATCCCCTCGATCAAACCCCCACTTTGGATGGCAGCTCTTTCCCCGCATTGGCCGGCGGACTGGATTTCTGGATTTGTCGTAACTACTCAGCCAGAATTTTGGTAGTCGAGCCAGCTTCATGCGAAGCTGGGTTGAGGCGGTGCGCCCTTGAAGGCGGCGACGAGGTGATTAGAGTTGTTCCGGGTGACAACTTGTTTAAAAACAATGGGTTACCGTCAGCGTATTTGGTGAAATGAAATAAAACCACCTAAAAGGCAGAGTCATAAAGTTGCTAACCCTATGATTTCAAAGAGAACTACAGCGGGAACAAGTCTATTAAAGATATTGGCCCCTTGCTTATGCATGGTGGCGCAGTAGGAGCGGATGACACAGTGCTACTGAACACCTTGCGGTGTTCGAAAGCAACCCGATATTTTTTGCTTCACCTCAGGGCATGCGCACCATCTGCTCGGTCAGATTGTTGGTAAACGGCACACCGGATTGTGTCATAAAGCGCCAGACAGACATTGCCCCAACGCATTGAAATCGAGCACAACAAGACCACTGAGCAAATGCGTGTGGCGTTCAAGTGTCGGCAAGACCTGCCGCCGCAGTGCAGAGCGATCCCGAAGCCCAAGCAACTGAGGCTGCTCAGGCTCATCGATGCCACCCCGATTCTGGAAAACCACGCCTAATGGGCCACAAGCCTGTTGGCGTTGAAGAAAGTCATGGGATGAATGGCGCTCACACCGAGAGGGACAGTGATTTTGTCGCGTTACATGACCATGGCTTCAAGGCGAAAGCAGCCAGCAGCTGCTCGAACCTCTTTCATGTGACCATGCCCCGGGTGAACTTTGGTTTCAATCGTCACAAGACCAACTTGCGCCAACTGGTCTACATCACGTTTGACAGCGCTGCGATCGCGATGAAGGCGCTCGGCTATGACGGTGATTGAACCCGGTTCACCCTTGACGCTTCGGAACACGTCGAGACGACTGGAGGTCAGCAGGCGCAGGAGATCGGCAGGATCTTCAAAGCTAACGATGCGCTCTTCAGGCATCGGTTGACCAGCGTCAGCCTTGCGTGCCAAAGCTTTTCCTCGACGGAAGAAATCATGCTCGTTGCCCGCTTTAAGGATGATGTTTTTCATGCTTTGCTCCTGAGTGCCGTCCAATCGGCTTGAAACTGATCCTCAATGTCTTCAAAATTTGTGAATTCAACGGCAGCGACCTCACCGAAATAGTGCCGATGGTGATACCCGTGTTGGTTGTCGTAACCCACGACGCGACCATTGTCACCACCGTGCAGAGCATGATTGATGTACGCAAGGTTGTAACGGGTTATTGTTCCGTGGAGGTCAACCCAGACCTCGCGACGAAGTTGACCATTGCCACGTTTTGGCGTGATGTGGTGCAAATCGTCGACAACTTTTCGATCAGCCATGACTCA
>NZ_JBMOJE010000369.1:0-1633 GCF_049316945.1 Propionivibrio sp.
TCACCGGGTTTGGTCGCGTCCGGATGGTGTCAACGTGCGCTCAGGATTCGTGTTTCCGCCGTCGAAGGCCCCGCATCCTGAATGGGCTACCGTTCTCAGTGGTGCACCTCACCATGTGTTGCGTTGCGTGCTACACCCCAATCCAAGCGAATAGGCGGGACGCGCCCACAGCGGCAAATACTGAAGACGCATGGCCTCCTTCTACGTTTGACGTCAAGCTGGGGCGTAGTTGACGCAATGTCCGCCCCCATGAATGGACCAGCTATAGTCGCCGGAGAAATGAATCTTCCGACCAGCCTGTTTTTGATAGCCATTCTGATCGCCGCATCCGCCTTCTTCTCGGTGGCCGAGATCTCTATGGCTGCGGCGCGCCGAATCAAACTGAGCCAATTGGCCGATGCCGGTGACCGCCGCGCCGCGCGCGTGCTGGCAGTGCAGAACGCACCCGGACACTTCGTGACTGTGGTACAGATTGGGCTCAATACGATTGCCATCCTTGGAGGCGTCGTCGGGGATGACGCGTTGTCCCCGCACTTAAATCAAGCGGTCATTTTTCTGGGCGTGGATCCAAGCGCAAGTGGCGCCCTGGCAACCACATTGTCCTTTGTGGGTGTCACGACTCTGTTCATTGTTGTGGCCGACCTGGTGCCCAAGCGGTTGGGCATGAACGAGCCGGAGCGACTGGCCATGTTGACGGTTGGTCCGATGCTGGCCCTTTTAACGGTTCTCAAACCCCTGGTGTTTTTCTTCAGCAAAATAGCGGACGCGTTGTCACGGCGCCTGGGGCTGGCGCAAACCCGGGACGAGCGGATCACCTATCTGGATATCCTTGCATTGACCGAGGCGGGCATCCAATCAGGGGCAGTGGCAAGCGCCGAACAGCAGGTCATCGAGAACGTGTTTGAGCTCGATACGCGCACCGTGGAGAGCGCCATGACGACCCGCGACCGTATCGTGTTCCTGGCTATTGGCGATGATGAGACCTTGCTTCGCACCCGGCTTGCCGAATCTCCCCACTCAACCTACCTTGTGTGCGGCGCAGCCGGCATCGATGAGGTGATCGGCTATGTTGATGCAACGGACCTCTTTCAGCGCGTCTTGTGGGGCAAACCTCTCACCCTGTCACATTGCATTGATGGGGGTCTGATCAAGAAGGCGCTTGTCGTCCCGGACCGGCTGACCCTGGCCGAAATGCTGACGCAGTTTCGCCAGGCACTTGAAGACTTTGCGGTCATCGTCAACGAATACAGCATGGTGGTGGGCGTCATTACGCTCAACGACGTGATGAGCACAGTGATGGGCAGCATGGTGGCATCCCATGACGAAGAGCAGATCCTGCGCCGAGAGGATGGCAGCTTCCTGGCCGACGGAGTGACCCCGGTGGCGGATCTGCAGAGGGTGCTGGGGTTGGCGGATTGGCCCATGCCGGGGCAATACGACACCCTGGCCGGATTTCTGATGGTGTCGCTGCGTCGTATTCCGCGGCGCACCGATTACGTGCAGTGGCAGGGCTGGCGTTTCGAGGTGATGGACGTCGACAACAACCGGGTCGATCAGGTCATGATTTCACGGGTTGCGGAAGCGAAGTAGGTTTGGCAACCCAGCATCGGCCGAAAACTCGCCCGCAATGAAG
>NZ_JBMOJE010000370.1:0-1627 GCF_049316945.1 Propionivibrio sp.
AAGAATTTGAAGACCGGGCAGACCGTGAGCCGCGATGGTGCCATGAGCACGCCGGTTCTAGCGGAGTTCCTGGGTCTGGATCTTCCCTGATGACAAACCCCACAGAAAACCCGCTGCTCCCTGAGGCAAGCGCAGCCGTGCCGGATGCGTTTGAAGTTGAAGTTGCAGTCGAGGCTGCGCCAGCTTCGCCCAAAGGTACCGGTCAACGCCTCGCTCGTCGGCCATCCGTGCTGCCGGTGCTGGAAAAGTTGTTTGAACTCTACCCGCAGTTGTTCGGCGCCGAATTCCTGCCGCTCAAACTGGGCATCTTTCAGGAATTGCTGGCCAGGCACCCGGATCAACTGGAACGCAACAGCCTGAAGGCGGCGCTCGGCGTGCACACACGCTCCACGCTTTACCTGCAAAGCGTTGCCGCCGGTAAACCGCGCCACGACCTGCAGAGCTCGCCAGTGGAAGCGGTAGCGCCAGAGCACGTTTATCTGGCCTTGCTGGAGCTCTTTCGGCGTCGGCAGGGGCGCAGTGCACAGGACTTGCGGCCCAAGCTGCGCAAACAGCTGTTGACGGCGTTTGAGTCATCCGGCTTGAGCAGCCAGGACTACCAGGCGCGCATGCATGGCAACGACGAAGACGCCAACGCCCTGTTGGCAGAAGCCTTTGCCGAATACGAGCAGGAGCGTGCCCGGCAAGAGGCGCTGCGCCGCGCCTTCGAGGCCAGCGGTAAGACGGTCCCTGAGTTTGCTGCGATGTACGGGCTCGATGCGCGCGATGTGAATCGGGCACTGGCGCGCCAGGCTAGCGAAAGAAATGAAACAAGCCCCAGATCAGCAGGGCCAATTGAAGAAAATTGATCGCCATGCCGGCGATATGAAGATGGCGGAAGTCGGTTACTGCGTTTGAGTCTGCGCTTTCGATACGGATTCGCAAATCGTCCATCTGCGCGAGAAGTACCTTTCGCAGAAACAGCGCAATCAGCGCGATAACCAGCATGCCCGCAGAAAACGCAAATCCACCAACCAGCGCAAAACTGATCATCGGAATGCTGGCCGTACACAGCACCGCAACATAGTAGGTACTGAAGAAGCCGCGAATAAAGCGCGAATCCATGGGCGTGTCGTGTTTGAGTATCAGCAGGGGTAGCGAGCCCATGAAGAAATAGCCCATGCACATCAGCAGGGGAATGGTCGAAAACAGGGCAGTAGTCATCGGAAGCGGGCTTGATCGATAGCACGAAAGCCGGGATATTACCTTCGACGCGAACGGGCGCCTGCTGCCATGCTGCGAGGCCGACCCTAGCTCCGGCGCAAATCCAGCGTGAACGGAAATTCCCGACTCGCCGCCACGTTGATGGTGGCCGGTGGCACGACCAACGCGCCGGGCGTGTGGCCCATGGCAGCAAAGCGCGACATGCGCCGACTCTCTGCCTCATAGGCGTTGACCGGAAAGGTATCGGGGTTCAAGCCGCCAGGATGGGCTACGTAATACTGGCAGCCGCCGAGCGAGCGCTTCATCCAGGTATCGACAATGTCAAAGGTCAGCGGGGTGTCGATGCCGATGCTCGGGTGCAATGCCGAAGGCGGGTTCCATGCCTTGTAGCGCACGCCAGCGGCGTATTCGCCGGTGGTGCCGG
>NZ_JBMOJE010000371.1:0-1591 GCF_049316945.1 Propionivibrio sp.
GCCAAGTACTACCCCGACTTCAACTCTTTCACCACGGCCATCGAACGTTGCTTGCAAGATACCCGCACCATCCACGCCAAGGCGCTCAATTCGCTATTGAGCCTGAACTTCCAAACCTTTCAGAAGGTTCAATTATGACCGTTCAAAGTATAGTCCCGCGCTCTTTGTGCCAAGCTAACTTCGGAGCCAACCACCTTTTGCACGTAACAGATGCTTTTCTGGTTTGATACGTCCTGCTACGTCAAACCCCAGAATGCATAGCTAATATTTGCTCAAACCTCTGGTGCCTGATGGCCTATAATTGGTCGATTACCATACTTAACGGATATTATCCGGCTTTTACTGAGCCAGCTTCCTTGTTCCTGTGCCTCATGAGCGATCTAGGCGAACGCCTTGCAATTGACCATTATTCCCCGTCTTGGTCTGAAAGTGTCGATTGGGATTGAGCACTCTTCCACTCAAGAAAATTTGCGTAATCAGCCGCGCCAATAGAGATTTCAGGTTCTGGTTCTGAGATCACTCCGGCTAGCGTTTTCGCGATGCGTTATTTTTAACTCCGCCTCCAAACCCTTGAGCCATAAGGGGGGCGCGGTTCGTGCGTCAGGGTTGATCTCATGCTCCGAGAGTTGCGCGGCAACAAAATATGGCGCTGCATCTGGATTATCACCAAAAAATTCTGGGGAAGCCTTTTAAATGCGCCCTTCGACTGTTTATTCATTCGGCACCTCCCAATCAAAATCTCGCGCAGCGTCATAATCGCCTGGCCGAATCACTTCGATTTTACCGTCCGTCAACAACGACGTAATGCCGCGGTAGCCCACGCCATATGTCTTGAAGCCCATTTCCACGAAGTGCTCGCTATAGTCAGGCGAATCGTGGTGATGCCCGTGAAAAAGCCAGCGAACGCCCATCTTGCGGGCCAAATCGCCGACGGCCTGCCACCCCCGACCATCTGATCTGCACTCGGGCGCCTCGTGGCAAACGAGAATGTCGGCACGCTGCCTGGCCAGTCTGCTCACGACGTCAGGAAAGATCGTGGTGGTGTGCTTTCGCTCCTCGCCTGCTTCATAGATTCCCCAGCCTTTCGGTGGGCGCTTCCGCATCAAATCTTTCCGCCAAGCTTGATACGACGGAAAGCTCGGCGCGTTCGGCGGTGCCCAGACCTTTGATCTAAAAACGCCGCCAAGGCCAGCGATCCTAAATCCACCGATCCTCTCCACCTTGCCGTGGAGATTTTTCCCGGCCAGGTCGGACGAGAAAAGATTGTTAAGCGAACGACTATCATCGCTGTCATGGTTGCCGAAAACCCAATAAATATCGGTCACGCCGACAATCTCGGCCAACTCCAAATGAAGTGGTTGCGCACAATCCAGGTCACCCAAAAAAACCACCGCGTCGGGCGCAGCGCCATTTTTCTGGGCCAGCAAAACCTGCTGGACCACATGACCCAGGCTTCCGTGCGTATCGCCTAGAAACCAGATCATGGCCGCCCTCCTCGCATAGAAACGTCCGCAGAGTCTGATTTGCGAGTTAGGACGTAAGGCGGCGTAAATAAATAAACATATCAAGTTTGCGCTATTACGTTCGGTCT
>NZ_JBMOJE010000372.1:0-1537 GCF_049316945.1 Propionivibrio sp.
TATAATAGTCACAATGCATTCATTTTATGACGTTCTAAAAGAGCCGCACCCAAATCATTCTTATCAATGGGTGGCACGAACGGTCGGTTTCGAAGAAATCTATCCGATCAAGAGGCTAGTCTCGCACAGGATCACACCTCACGAAACGCAACAGTGAATGACAGATGCCAAGGCCGTCCACTATGTCGACCAAGCGCAAGCCGTTGGCTTTAGCACTCGTGACGATGGCCTTGGACTCATACATTTTGCTGTTGCCGCTAGCGATTGGGGTAAAGTAAGGCGAGGTGTTTATCAAGCAAAAGCTGGCGATATCGTACTTCTGGCGATCCCAAAACGTATCCAACACCCAGACTGATCCACCGTGCTCAAGGCATGCAGATGCTCTACGAAAAATGTGCCCAATTGCGTCAATACTGAAACAGGTGAGAAATTGACTCATCCAGACAGCGTCCATGTTGCCCGGGAATGGTGCATCAAAATCGAGGATGTTGATAGGATGCAGGTCGGCACGATCACGTACTCCAGCGTTTTCGAGCGTTGCTTGTGCGCGGGCAAGCTGGATGGGCAGATCGAGCAAAGTCATTTTAAGTTCAGGATCATATTGCAGGCATTGCAATGACCATTTACCGGTATTGGCTCCAATGTCCATTAGGCGGCGCGGTTTTTGAGCGAAAACATGAACGAGTGCTGACGAAAAAGCTGAATCTGAATAGTAGTGGTCGAAATTGAACCAGCTGGTTCGGGCTGGTTCGGGAAGTTCTGACAAGCCCTCGTAGATCGTTGGCCAGTCGCCTATCGCCTTCAACCCTAGCGGTTTTTCTTCGCGCAAGGACTCCTCGAGAAGAAACAATCCCTTGTAGCAAACATCATGGATGTAATCGATGTTGATTTGGGTCAATTCATCATGCAGGATATTGTCGCCAACGCGAGTTAAGGTATAGCGTCCATCCGTGCGTTTGACCATACCTGCCGAGAGTGCTGATTCAAGCACCACAGAAATGGCGTAGTCGGAAAGACTGCTATACGTTGCCAACTCAGCGACAGTGGCGCCAGCCTTATCGGAAAGTTCAATCTGTGCCAAAAGGCCACTTTTCCACGCCACACGTGCGCATTGAAACACCACTGGGCCAAAGGCGATTTTCTGTGCTTCGAACCTGGCTGCGAGACCGCGAAGACGTGCGGGTTCGAATTCGATACATTCGCTGCTCGGATCGGATATGGGATTCATTTTGTATGTCTTTGATAAATAGATTTAAGCACGACGGTGGGTTCGGCAGGCTTCTGGTGGAGTCAGATTGATCTCAGCAGCAATAATGTGAATGCACTGCCATGGGAAAATGCAAGGCTGATGAGCGACCAAAAAACAGAGGCGGTGCGCCGATCTTGCATGTTCTAATTGAAATCATAGGCCTGTAACTATCAGGAATTTTGGTCATGATTGACGCAGAAGCGGACCATACCGCAATGAATAGCTCATCCCCTCTCTTACGTCTCTCTCCCGGAGATATTCACGGGTGTCAAACAACCCGCGTTCAGC